>NZ_JPGU01000048.1:0-32936 GCF_000732115.1 Frankia sp. CeD | reverse complement strand
CCGTAGGGGTCGGTGAGGCCCTGCAGGTTGATGCCGTGGTACTTGTGCTTGCCCGAGTAGTACAGCTTGTTGTGCGCGCGGACACGGTTGGTACGCACGACGGTGCCGTCGAGGATGAGGAAGTTGCTCTGGGTCCACGCGAAGATCCAGACCGCGGCGAGCAGGGTCCGGCCGTGAGTGGCGAGCAGGCGGACGGCTTCGCGGATGTAGTTGTGGACGGTGCCGACACTGACCTGGAAGCCCTCGGCGAGCTGCTCGTAGCGTTCACCCTTGCGGAGGTGGACGAGTACCAGGAGTGCCTGCTCGGGTGGGGGCAGCTTGCGCCAGGTCCGACGCTGGGCGCGATCCTCGGCCAGCAGCCCCGCGAGGAAGGTCAGGGCAGGGCTCCGGCACGTTCGCGCTTTGGTGTGATCGTGGCCGTGCGTCCTGGGTGGCGCTGATCGCGTGATCGATCCAGGTGTTCGTTGTTCTGGCCTGCTGGGCGGTGCCCTGGCAGGTTCTGTCAGCTGAGGTCCCGGTCCGCCCGGAGTTGGCTGGTGGGGTCCCGGTATGCCCTGATCGGGCGGGCGCGGGGGTCGGCGGGCGGACACGGCCAGGTCACGCGTCGCTGAGAAGAAGACAGGCACGGCGCCTGTAGATCACGGAGGNGTCTAACGTCTTCGTGGTCCGGGAGCGCACGTGCCTGTGGGGGCATTGTCGCGTGACGCGGCCGGTGTGGTGGGAGCCGGCGCGGTGTCGCGTGAGGGAATCTGGCAGCGGCTGCACGCGATGGGCGAGCACCGGGGCCGACGTGGGCGGGTCTACCCGCTGGCGGTGCTGGCGGCGGTGTGGCTGTGCGCGCTGACCGCGGCGGGCCATGACCGGGTCACCGCCGTGATCGAATGGCTCGCCGGCACCACGGAGGAGGAACGGCGCCGGCTGCGGCTGCCGTACGACCCGTTTGACGGCTACCGGCTGCCGAGCGAGTCGACGATCCGCCGGTTCCTCAACGACACCGACGACGCGCGGCTCGCCCGCGCACTGCTCGATCCGCCGCTGGCCGACCCGGCCCCGCCGAAGCCGGCGTCACCCGAGGCGGCGGGAGAAGCGGTGCGGGCGGTCTACGCACTGGATGGGAAGACCAGCCGCGGCGCGAAGCGCGCCGACGGGCGGCAGGTCCAACTGGTCGGGGTCGCCGACCAGGCGACCGGCCGGCTGGTCAACCAGCACGAGGTGGACTCGAACCGCCCTGTCCTCGAGCCCCTCGACCTTGCCTGCGACCTGTTGACCTTCGACGCTCTGCATACCGTGCGCGACCATCTCGACTGGCTGGTCACCGACAAGAAGGCCCATTACCTTGCGGTCGTGAAGGGCAACCAGCCAACGCTGCGCGCGTTCCTGGCCGCGTTGCCGTGGGCGGACGTCCCGGTCGCCGACACCACCCACGACCATGGCCACGGCCGTGACGAGACCCGCACGCTGAAGGCCGCGACCGTCGAGCACGCCGAGTTCCCGCACGCCCGCCAGGCCGTCCGGATCCAGCGCTGGCGCCGGGAGAAGGGCAGGAAACCCAGCCGGGAGACGGTCTACGGCATCACGGATCTGGCCTTCGAGCAGGCCTCGGCCGGGTTCCTCGCCGACGCCGCCCGCGGCCAGTGGATCATCGAGAACCGTCAGCACCACGTCCGTGACGTCACTTTCGGTGAGGACGCGAGCCGGAGCCGGACCCGCCGCGGCCCGGTCAACCTCGCGATCTTCCGCGCCACTGTCGCGCACGCGGTCCGCGCCGCGGGCCACCGCTACGTTCCGGCCGGGCGCCGGGCCTGCAAGACCGCCACCGCCGCGCTCGACCTGCACGGCTTTCCCTGACGATACGGACATCCAGGCCGTCCCGTCGGCGCGCGGACGAGCCGGTCATAACGCGAACGTGCCGGAGCCCTGAGGCCACCCCTGGGCGCTGGGGCGCCCAGGGGCAACCCCGGAGAACGAGGATTCGTGTTCCACGCCCCGCACATCATGGGCATCACCCATGCTGGAATTCGTATACGCGAACGCGATATGAATATGGTGGGCGTGGGCGCCCGGCTCGCTGTTTCGTGGGAAATTTTTCCACCTTGATCGGCCCGACGAGCCGCGTGTACCGGAGTCCCCTCCTGTCATGCAGGGAAACTTGAAAACCCCACCCTCCGTTATACTCTCCATTATTCCTACGGATATCTACTCCGATATTCCCTCCAATTAGGGATGGAGGGGGAGTTGGATGGTAAAANTGCAGGTCAGCCGCCTGTGGCCCCCTCCGACGGTCGGCCAGGCTGCGCCGGCCGGAGGCAGGAAGATTCACGTGCGGTGGCCCGGCGCCCGACCCGGGAGCATTCATCGACGTTCTTCTCGGAAGCCCCGGCTGGGTGTCGTGGTGGCGGGTGCCGGGTGTGGTGCCGGTCTTTCACGCCCTGTCCCGGGGCGGGAGGTACCAGTCGTCGAGTTCGCGTAGCCGGTCGATGACCCGCCGCAGGACGAGCGGGTCACTGTCGAAGGCGACCGGGCGGGCGGGAGCCGGGATGGGCGCGGGCGCGCGGGTCGCCAACGTGGCGGTGCTGTGGGAGGTGGCGACGGCCCGCGTCATCCTGGCCGGGAGCTGCGCCCACACGATCTTGCCGCCGGTTCTGGTCCGGTACCAGGACCATCGGTTGCTCAGGGCATCGACCATGAGCAGGCCCCGGCCGTCCTCGCTGTCGGTGTCCGGNGTGGTGACGCGGGGGCCGGCGTCGTTGCCGNCCCACNCCTCGATCAGGACGGTCCCGCCGGTCGCGGTGAGCCGGATCGCGATGACGTCGCCCGGGCGGCTGGCCTTCACAGCGTTGGAGGTCAGCTCGCAGGCGACGACTTCGGCGAGGTCGACGTCGTCCCGGTCGACGGACCATCCGGTGAGCGTCCGGACGGTGCTTGCGCGCACGTCGGGAACGGCGGCGGCCGTGGGCGGGAAGTGCGCCACGTCCACCCGGATTGCCGTCGAGATGCCCTCGGTCCCGGTCATGCCGGTCCCCGCATGACGCTGCGTGTGCGGCGGCGGGTGATCGTGGCGTTCATCGGTTTGTGGGCCGCGCGGGCTGGCGGTGCGACGGGTCGCCTGTCGCCGGAGCGTGACCGGGGAGGTCGCAGCCGGGGAGAACGGCGAACTCGGCCCAGGCCACCAGCTCGCAGCGGGCCTGTGACGGGCGGCGGCTGACCTTCGCTACCCGGTCATCCACGGTCAGGGGAAGGCGGGTCAGTGCCTGCCGCAGGCGGTGGTGCGCCCACTCGTGGGCGGTGTCGAAGTCGCCGAACGCGCCCAGCGGACGTCCTTCCGCGTCCCACACCACGAAGCGGTGTTCCTCCATAGCTCTTCTCCCTTGCCGGCTGGAAACGATCTCCTGGCGTGTCCTGTGCTCCGGGTCCCCGCGCGGTGACGGGCGGCGCTGGGGTACTGGCAGAATGCACCCGTGGAACTCTCATACGCAAGTACGTATGACTAATGCGTGAGCGGGCGTTGATCGGCCCGAGACAGGGGCTGGCAGACTGCTACCGGGAGAAGGGAGGGCGATGCCAGCCACACCGGGCCCCACCGTGCGGCGCCGGCGCCTGGGCGCGGAGCTGCGCCGCCTGCGCGAGGCCAAGGAACTGACCGTCGACCAGGCCGGGGAACACATCCACCGCAGCGGGCCGACGATCAGCCGGATGGAGACCGGCCAGTTCCGGTTCGTCCTGCGTAACGTCTCGGACCTGCTCGACCTCTACGGCGTCACCGACGACGAGCAGCGCCAGGCCCTGCTGGCGCTGGTGAAGGAGAACCGCAGGCCCGCCTGGTGGCACTCCTACGGCGATCTCGTGCCCCGCTGGTTCCAGGTCTACATCGGCCTGGAGGCCGAAGCCTCCGCGATCACGACATTCGAGAGCCTGCTCGTCCCCGGCCTGCTCCAGACCGAGGACTACACCCGCGCGGTCATCCGCGCCGCCTCACCGGAGCTCCCCGCCAACGAGGTCGACCGGGCTGTGGAAGTCCGGATGAACCGGCAGAAGATCCTCACCGGAGACCAGCCCGTGCAGCTGTGGGCGATCCTCGACGAGGCCGTGATCCGCCGCCACGTCGGAAGCCCCACCGTCATGACCCGACAGCTGGACCGGCTGATCGAGGCAGCCGAGCAACCCGCGGTGACGATCCAGGTCGTGCCGTTCACCGCAGGCGCCCACGCCGGCATGATCGCAAGCTTCACGATCCTGGGCTTCCCCGACACCGGAGGAGCCTCCGAGACGGTCTACATCGAAGCTCCCACGGGCAGCCTCTACCTGGAGAAACAGGCCGAGGTACGACGCTACGAAGCCTGGATGAACCAGCTCCGCAGCTCCGCTCTCGCACCCACCCCCAACACCCTCTCGATCATCAAAGCGGCACGTGAGGACCTACAGCGATGACCACCCACGGTGCGGACGCCCCACTGACCTGGCGCAAGAGCAGCTACTCCGGCGGCACCGGCGGCAACTGCGTCGAGGTCGCCACCCTCCCCGACGGCGGCCGAGCCGTCCGCGACTCCAAGAACCCAGACGGGCCGGCCCTGCACTTCACGGCCACCGAATGGGCCGCCTTCCTCGCCGGCGTACACGGCCACGAGTTCGACTGATCGTCACCGGACCGTCGCCAACGCGGCTGGGGCTACCAGTGCCGGCCGGATGGTCCGGCGACGACCTCGTATCGCCGTATGACAGACGCAGTCTGCGTCGCCAGACACCTACGCACACGACCTACGACTGGGGAGCTACAAGGCGAACATGACTAGCAGCGACGACCCGGAGAAATTCACCGCATATGCCACATTTTTCATACGGGGATATCACGAGGCTCTCGACGCAAACTTCAACGAAACGGTAAATGAGATCCTCGCGCAGGGTCTAGGGCGGAAACACCTCCCACTCTACGGACGGGCGCCGGGCAGGGACACTGGATTGGCCGCCCTTACAACGGAGGATGACTTCTACCTACTCTTCCTCGATGATCCGAACGGCGCACCGATACGGTGGACCCAGGCTGGGGAAAGCGAAGGATATGGCAGAGACTGGACCTTCAGCACGCCGTACGACAGGCGGACTAGGAAGGTGCGGGAACACTTCGGCCTCGGCGACAGCCAGGTTCTCGAGCTTGTCAATATTCCCGGAACGAACTTCCTGGCGAACAAGATCGAGTATATTGGCGATCAGGCGCTCAGTCACGGGAAAGGCTTCGGCAATAAGCACGGCCAACAAGCGGAGGCGCAACTCCCGGCCATCCACGCATCTTCGCAGCGTCAAAAGGCGCATGCCGAGCTTGGCGTTCGCTACCAGGCGCTAATGGCCTGGACCGGAACTCCGCAGACACGAGGCCAGGAGTTCGAACACCTGTGGCGGGATGCCCTCGCCCTCCATAGCTGGCACCCAAAGAAGATTAGGATTCATGGTGAGGATAACGACTNCACCGCCATCTATCAGGGTCTGCACATACTTGGCGAGGTCAGATGGTTCGCTAACCCTATGACCGGCGGGAAGATGCGAGAGTTCCTTGGGAAGCTGGACCCGCGACCCCAGACCATTGGACTTTTCGTATCGCACTCTGGATTCGACGCCGGCGCTATGAGCGTTCTTCGTCGTGCGGTCAACTCGAAAACCGTCGTCGTCTTTGAGCGCAACGAAATTGAAGAAGTCCTACTCAGGCGCGCAGACCCAGGACTCCTTTTCGACGAGAAGCTCCGCGACGTCTACGACTTCCTCTTCGAGAAAGGTTCCGAGCAGTAGGGTCAGGGCATCGACAATACCCTCGAAACGGGCGAATGTTTCTCCAAGCGTTCGGTGCCGTCACCGAGTTTAAGCACCTCCAGATGTCCGAGCGCAGCTCGTGCTCTGCATACGTGGCAGACATAGGGGCGATCCGGGGCGCCGCGAACAAGATCATAATTTCAGCTCTGACACGCCGACCAGACTTTGCTGTCTCGCAAGAATCGACAGTTCCGCCACAGTCCGAAGCGCTGGGAGGTGCCACGGACCCAAATGTGACAGATCCATACCGTAGGATCGCTTCCGGTGGCCGATCGCGGCGGGCGACGGCCTGATTTTCCCAGTCCAGAGGGTTGGGTGAGCCGGCAGTGGCCCGTGTCAGTCAACGTGCTGAGCAGCGGCAGCTTCGTGGTCGGATGCGCGAGTTCGGCATGAGCCATGATGAGATCGCTGGCGAGTTCGGGCGGCGGTTTCGCTTCCGGCCGCGGGCCGCGTTTCGGCATGCGTTCGGGTGGACGCTCGAGGAGGCCGCCGACGCGATCAATGCTCAGGCGGCGAGCCTCGGGCTCGATCCGGTAGGCCGGGCGAGCATGACGGGGCCGCGGCTGTCGGAGCTTGAGTCCTGGCCGGTCTCGGGTGCCCGGCGGCCCACACCGCAGATCCTCGCTCTGCTCGCGCACGTGTATGGCACGGACATCCATCGCCTTCTCGATCTTGAAGACCGCGAGCACCTGGCACCCGCGGACCTGCTTCTCCTCGACAGCTGTGTGCGTGAGGTCAGCGCGGCGCGCGGCCAGCCGCTGGCCACGTCAGCCGGCGTCGCTCGTGGTCGCGGCACTCCTCGGTGGCCCGGAGCCGCAGATGGGCTGCCGCAGCCTGCGCTTCTGCCGGTGTTCATGGACAATGAGCCAATATCCAGGCCTTCTGCCGTGCGTTCGCAGGCGCCGGTGCCTGTCGGGGGCGAGGGAGAGGGGTCACCGACGAAGCGTCGCGAGGTTCTCGCCGCTGTGGGCGCGTCTGCCGTCGCGGCCCTGCTCGCCCAGTCGGCAGCGGAGTCGGCGATGTTCGGGCAGCGCTGGGAGGAGTCCGATCTCGGCTCGACGACGCTGGAGCACCTTGATCTGGAGGTGCAGCGGTTCGGCCTGTCCTACCTGCATACGCCGCCCGAGCAGCTGTTCGTCCAGGTGCGGGAGTGCCGGCAGCGGGTCTCTGCGATGGTGGCGGGACGCCAGACGCTGGGCCAGCGGCAGCACCTGTGCGTTGTCGGTGGATGGCTTTCGGGGCTGATGGGGTCTCTGGCGCTCGATCTCGGTGACAGCGCCGTGGCTCATGCCCACTGCCTGACGGCGTGGCAGCTCGCCATGGAGTCCGGTGACGCCCGACTGGGCGGGTGGGTCCGAGGAACCCAGGCGATGATCGCTTTCTACACCGGCGACGCGGCGGACGCGTTGCGTTACGCGCTGGCTGGTCTGGACGTCGCTCCGCGGAACTCGTTCGTCCGGACTCGGCTTCTTGCGCAGCTGGGACGAGCCCATGCGCGCCTCGGAGACGCCGACGGTGTGAGCGTCGCGTTCGCCCGTGCGGAGGACTCCTTCGAGTCGGTGACGGAGAAGGCGTCGCACAGCATCTTCTCCTTCGACTNCCCCTACCTGCCGTTCTACGCCGGCACGGCCTACACCGCGCTCGCCAGGCCTGAGAAGGCGCGGACCTTCGCCCAGCAGGCGGTGACGTTGTGCGACGCGGCGGCGGAGAACTGGCCGGTCGCGCGAGCCTTGGCTCGAGTGGATCTCGCGCTCGCCGCGGTGCGGCAGAAGGAACCGGACAGGGCGTGCGCCGTGACCGTCGAGGCGCTGGAGATCTGCGCGACCGAACGACCGTTGGAACTGATCGTTCGCCGCACCGGTGAGGTCGTGCGGGAGCTGCGTCCCTACCAGGAGTTGTCGTCCGTCCGAGACCTTCACGAGCGCCAGACGAGTCTGGCCCGCACGGTCCGAGGCGCGCAGCGGACCCCTTCCGACCCCGGCGCCAGTTCAGCGGCGCATGAGCGACAGGCGGACATCCTCTAGTGGATCTTCATCTGAACGGTAAGGTCGCGCTCGTCACTGGTGGTTCCCGTGGCATCGGACGGGCGATCACGTCCCGGTTGGCGGCCGAGGGCTGCCGGGTCGGGATCTGCGGACGCGACTCCGACGCCTTGGCCCAGGCCGCAGCGAGTCTTGACCTGGCCGAGTCGGACGTCTTCAGCCTGACGGCCGACGTGACCAGGCCTGGCGACGTTGAACGTTTCGTCGAGGGAGCGGCCGAGTACTTCGGGGGCGTCGATCTACTGGTCGCGAACGTCGGCGGCACCGTGGGAGGAGATCTCCTCGACTCGACCCCCGAGGACTGGGCGCAGACGTTCGAGCTCAACGCCGGCCACGCCGTCCGGGCGATCCGCAGCGCGGTCCCGCATATGAAGAGGAACGGCGGCGGGTCGGTCGTCATCGTCTCGTCGATCTCGGCGTCGAAGCCGTCGCCGCGGGCGCAGTACGGGGCGGCCAAGGTCGCGGAGATCTACCTGGCCTCGGCCTTCGCTCGGGAGCTGGGGCCGTTCAACGTGCGGGTCAACGCGGTGAGCCCCGGGTCGATCCTCTTCCCCGGGGGCGGCTGGGAGAACTACGCCCGCCAGCATCCGGAGGACTTCGAGACGTTCGTGCAGCGGGACTTCCCCGCGCACCGGCTCGGCACCGCCGAGGAGGTCGCGGACGTGGTGACCTTCCTGCTGTCCGACCGGGCCAGCTGGGTGAACGGAGCCGACATCGCCGTCGACGGCGCCCAGGGCCGGCCGAGCGCCCGCGGCTACTGACCTAGATCACCGTCGCTGAGGGTGTGTCGCCGCGACGATCGCGGCTTCGGCGGTCCGGGCGGAGCCGAGAACGGACTCCAGGACCGGTTCCGGCGGTGTTCCTGCTCGTAGGCCGGAGGCGTTGAGTAGGTCGGCGAGCGCCTCGTCGTGCCTGGCTGGCAGGTCGACCGCTTGTGTGGGGCGAAGCCGGAGGACGTCCCGTGCCGCGTACCCGTCCTCGGCTTCGATCACTTCCTCGACGGTCTGGGTGAGGACGCGGGTGGCGGCGTCCGGGTCGGTGGCGGCGGCGAGAGCGGCCACGGTCATGCCGAGGTGGGCACGGAAGACCGCGTAGCCCGGCATCGGTCGCGCCCCCAGAAAGTGCCCGATCATGGCGGTAACGCTGGGTGCCGCGGACGTGCCCTCGGCACAGATCACTTCCAGGCAGGCTGCCACCTGGAGCTCCCACGGGTATGTCGGCGTGCTTTCCGCCAGGGCCGCGCGGGCCTCGGCTGACGTCCCGGTCAGGCAGTGAGCGAGGATCTTCGCCTGGCGGCCTTCCAGGAGATGCAGTCCGATCCCTCGGTGCGTGTCTGCGTGGATGACCGCATCGTTCCAGCGGCCGGCGAGTGCCAGGGCGCGGACGCCGTCCCCGACGAGGTGTAGCCACACCCATTCGCGCAGCTTGTGGCGCTCGTCGCGGGTGCCGATGAGGTCAGCCAGCGGGAGGAGCTGGCCGTCGACGATCAGGTCGGTGTTCGATGAGACGGCCTGGAACATCGCGGTGAGCAGTCCGAGTGCCTGTTCCCCGTCGCTGGCGCGGATCTGGAGCCGGGCGAGGTTGAGGGCCGGTTCGAGCATGTATCTGGCCTGGTGGACGGTGAGCGGGCGCGGGGCGGCGCGGTAGATGTTGATGTGCTGCCAGCACAGGTCGCGGGCGAGGGGCGCCAAGCCGCAGTCGCTGGCGAGCAGCGCGGCCTTGTTCAGGGCATGCGCGCCTTCGGTCAGTCCGTCCGCGCCGTCCCGGGCCGCCGCCTGGGCGATCTCGGCGATCTCCGCAACTCGATCGGGCAGCGGCGNGCAGGCCGGGCGGGGACGGCCGATCAAGGGGAAGAAGCAGGTCACGGCCAGTGCTGTGGGGTTCATGGTCAGTCCCGGGGCAGGAGAGCTGTGGCAGCCGCGCGGGCGAGAACGGCCTGGCTGGTGGCGGACAGACCGAACCGGTTCCAGTGGAAGATCAACACGTGGGTGAGGATCGCCCGGAGTCCCCGGCCGAGCTGTGTCTGAGCGGCGGCGTCGCCGAGTTGGCGGCCAGCGGTGTAGAAGGCGGCGAGCCAGGGGGCGGCGTGTGCGACCGGCCCGCCGGGGGCGAACAGGTCGCTGGTGGGCAGGTCGGGGATGGACAGGAGCAGCCGTACGTTCGCGGCGAGCTGAGCGATCTTTGGGTGGTCGGCGGCCGCTGAGGCGGGACGTAGCCCGGCAACCCGGGCGAAGACGTCTCCACGTTCGAAGGTGTCGAGCCCGGCCGCCTGGAGGAGGCCGTTGATCAGCAGGATCGAGAGTTCGCGGCGGCCGAGGCCCGGGGCGTCGTGGCGCAGGNAGTCGAGGACGCCGCTGCTGTCAGCGCAGAACAGCTCATGGACGGCGTTCATCCCGGCGGGGCCGCCGAAGGCGAAGGTTTCCGGCTCATAGACCGTCGACCACCAGCGGGCGAGGGCGCCGGCGGCGGTCAGCTCGTCGAGCACCTGGTCGACGGCCACGGTGTCCGCATGGTGCAGGCGGAGCCGCCAGCAGGGGTGCTTGCGCAGGAACCACCAACCGCCGACCGCGNCGCCGGCCTGGAGCTGGTCCAGGCGTGGCCCGAGCTGTGTGGCGGCGGTGGCTTCGGCGGTGGACCAGTCGGGGAACTGGACCCGTACCTGGTAGCAGTCCTGGTCGGCGCGCTGTTCGAGCGCCGCGAGACCCGCAGCCTGGTAGACCCGTACGGCGTCGTCCAGATCGGCGGGGTCGAGCGCGCTGCCGGNGGCGGNGGCCCGCAGGNCGGCGCCGGCGAGCACCGCCAGGACGCCGGTAGCGAGGTCGCGGGGAGCGGTGACGCTCAGGCTATGAGCAGGCATGTATCCCATCCCGTGCGTGGCGGTCCGACATGTCGGGTGGATTCCAGCGCCAGGGCAATCCCCGCGGCGCCGGTCAGCAGTCCGCTGTCCTGCTCGCCGGTCGCGGAGGAGGTGGTGGCGTGCTGCGCGAGCCGGGTGGCGATCGCGGAAAGCCGGCGGCCGATGGCGGAGCCTCGCGCGTCGCGGGCGGCTCGGTACGTGGTTTGGTAGATCCCGGCCAGGCCGTGGNACACGCCGAGATCGCTGATTCGGTCGAGCTGGGTGTCGGTCAGGGCGGCGGCGAGGGCGTTCTCGGCGTCCTGTGCCCGTCGCTGATCGTGGGTGGCGAGGGCGGCGAGCTGCTGGGCGCGGGCGATACCGACCGTGCCGTAGCACCAGGAGACACGACCTGGCCTGGTCTGGGTGGGGCGTCCGGCGCGTAGATCCTCGCGGGTGATCCACTGCGGCCACCAGGGACTGTCGCGGTCGTCCCGGCGCCACTGGTCGAACCAGCCGGTCAGGGTGGCGATCGCCTCGTCCTGGCCGTCGACCATGTGCCCCCCGGCGGTGGCGAGAGCGAGGAAGGCGAGCAGGCCAGCCGCGCCGTGCGCCATGCCGAGGTTCGCGTGCCCGCCCGGGGTCGGCAGCGTGTCGTCCGGGTCATGTGCGACCCACCAGCCCGGCAGGTTGACGCCGTCCTCGCGGCGCGGCCGGGTCAGGCTGACCGTGTACCGCAGGACGTCGGCGAGGATCTCGCTGCCGGGGTGGGTGCGGAGCAGGAGAGCGCCGATGCCGGTCAGGCCGTAGAACAGGTCGTATTCGGCGAAGGTGGTGGGCTCGCCGCGTTCGGCTCGGCTGGCAGCGAGGGTCAGCCGGCGGCGGGTCAGGCGCAGCACGTGGGTGTCCAGCGTGTCGCGGGCTCTGCGGTAGCGGGGATGTCCGTCGGCGGCGGCGTGCAGGAGGAAGGCGAGGGCGGGCGCCCCGTAGTACAGGCCGGTGTGCTCGGCGGCGTCGACCGGCCCGGCGACGGCCCGCCGGATGTGGGCCTGCGCGGTGTCCCAGCTNCCCGAGCCGGTCCGGGCCCGCTCGATGTGCAGGAGCGCCGTCCCGGCCGGGCCTCGGGCCAGGGACTGTCTGACCGCGTCATCGGTGGAGAACGTCTCCACCGCGGCGGCGCCGGGGGTCACCGGGCACCGGCCAACGCGAGGTGGCGCAGTGCGGAAGCGCGAGCGAGGCGCCCGGTCTCCTTCTCCAGGGTCGGATCGACACCGACAGCGCGCACATGGTGCTCGTGCAGGAGGGTCCGCAGCACTGTCCGCGGATCACGCTGCCGCACGAGGGCCTGGTAGTACGCGGCCAGCACGATGGCTCGGGCGTTCCAGGCTCTGACGACCGCCTCCCCGGCGGTCAGGGCCCGCACCGCCTGGTGGTCCCCGCCGGGATCGGCCAGGTCGAGAGCCTGGTCCCGCAGGATGCGGTCCAGGGCGCCGTGCTCCTGCCGAAGGCATCCGACGAGTGCCTGGTACCCGGCCGGCGGGTCGGGGGAGAAGGCGGCGGCCAGGTCCACCATCGATGCCGCGGCCAGGGCCTGCGCGGAGATCCCGGCCGTCTGGGCCGCCGTGATCTGGGCGGTGGCGCAGAGAGTGTCGGCGGCGAACACCGACTCGGCGGCGGCCAGCGCGTCACCATCGCCGTAGCGGGCGGGGTGCTGCGGGGAGGAGGCCAGGGTGAGCTGGCCGGGGAGGCCGCGGCTCTCCAGGTCGGCCGCGAAGGCGGCCACCGCGGCGGCGACCGGCCCGTAGTGGTCTGGGCTGTGCAGGCGTAGGAACACGGCGAGGTGCTGATCACTCTCGGGAAGAATCATGTCGCGGTGTCGTCGGACCCACCAGAGACCGACCAGCCCTTCCAGGCTGTCGGCGAGCCTCGGCAGATGGCCGGTGAGGATGTCGTCGAACCGGGCCGGGTTTCCGACGAGCTGCGCGTGTAGAACGGCCGAGTCACCCGGACGAAGCACCGCTCCCGGTGCTGCGGTCGCGGGCAGTGGCCGTGCCGGTGGGCTGATCGCGGTCAGCGGGATCAGTAGTTCGGCCGGACGTCCGATCCAGCCCTGCGCGTCGGGCGGACCGTCTTCCTGCACCTCGATGCGGCCGGCTCGCTCCAGGTGGGTCAGCAGCAGCGCCCGGTCCAGGTGGCGATCCAGGTCGAGAGGTAGGCGAAGCTCGCTGTGGCAGAGCACGACCCGTGCGGGCACGCGCCACCGCTGCCGCCAGGCGCACAGTGCTTCCTGCCGTTGGTCGCCGGACTGGCCGCGGGGCAGGTCGGCGGAGGTGAGCGTCCAGCGGGCGACGGCCAGGACCGTGCGGCCGTAGCGGATGCGCGGGACGTAGGGCAGGACACGGGCCGCGCCGAGGTCGAGCCCGCCGAACACGGCGCTGCGGGCGTCGGCGACCTCGGCGAGGAAACGGGCCAGCGGTGGGCTCTGCACGCTGGTGTCCAGCGCGTGCGGAATCCGAGGGATCACCCGCCGGCCGGTGGAGCGCTGCACCAGGTACATCTGCGCGGCGTCGGCGGTGACCGCCAGGTCATCCAGATCGATCAACCTGACCTCGGGGTGGGCGGAGTCCGGATGCTCCGAGAGGGAGATGACGTCAGGCAACAGCGGTTCGACGCGCGCCACGTTCTCGTTGTGCGGGCGACGTGGTGGGAAGGACAGCTGTGCCGCCAGGGGCTGGTCCCGCTCCCCAGCCTCGGCGCTGGCCGCGTACGTCGCGGCCAGCCGGTCGCGGTCGGCTGGGTCGAGCAGGTAGGCGAACCGTCCGGCCATGCTGGTGCCGGTCCGCGGGGCGGCGGTGACCCGTAGCCGGAAGTCCCCGCGGTCGATCGCGCGAGTCGAGACCGCCCACACCTCGACGCCGAGCTCGACCCGCTGCGGCGGCACGGCGTCCCCGTGCTCCCCGACAGCCAGNTCCTCGACGTCCTCGTCGGTCAGCGCGATCTCCTCGGCCCCGTCCACGGCGGCCCGCTGGATCAGCGTCAGGAGCGCGGTGTCGCGGTCGGTGAGCATCCGCCAGGCAGGTCTCGCTCGCGGTGCACCGAGGTACCCGCCGGGATAGCCCAGCCCCGATTCGGCGACCAGCTCCCGCACCGGCACCAGGGCACCGGGGCCGTAGCGGGCCCGGAACCGGGCGTGATAGTCCAGCCAGGCTGTCGAGCCGAAGGGCTGGCGGGACAGTCGCAGCAGCACGCTCNCCGCGAGCGCTGCCTCGGTGAGGACCCGCTCGGGGACGGCGATGTTCGCGTCGAGCCGCGTGTCGACCGCCAGCATCTGACCTGCTCCCGGTGCAAGCGAGGCCATCCGCGCGGCGACCGTCCGGCGCGTCTGTGCGGCCTGCTGCGGATCGGGGGTGCGGTTGTGGGCGGCCAGCATCGCGCGGAGGCAGTCGAGTTCCCGCAGCAGGTCACTCACGTCAGCCAGGCCCTCGGGGCCTGCGGCGCGTAGTGCGTCGGCCAGATGGGTGAGGGGATCGACAGCTGTCGTCGGTGGTCGCAGGCTCGTGATCAGGAGGCCGCCGTCGACCAGGCCGTGTACCAGCGCGCGGATCTTGTCCGGGGCGGCGGTGGGGAACCTGGTTGCCGTCCGTGCGACGAGCGCGTCCAGCTGGATCGGGTTGCCGGCCTCCGCCAAAGCGAAGCGGACCGGCCGGGTCAGCCGTACCGACGACTCCCGCAGCGGCCCCGGGCTCGGGGCGCCCNCCTCGGCCCGCCGGTGCACGATGACCCGACCGTCGCGCACGATCCGCGCGCTGTCTGCGACCACCGTCAACCGCACACGCAGCTCCGGATGTCGTTCGAGCTGATCGGCGAGCGCCGTGACCCACTCGGCGTCCGCGCGCGCCACGGCTCGATGCGCGTGTCCCGTCTCCGCGGTTGCCGGCCCGACGGTCGCGGTGCTGATGCCGGCGAACATCCCGAACGGCGTCGCGCGCCGCTGCCACCGCAGCAGGTAGGACGCCACGGCGGTAAGGGCCCGGCGGACCTCCGTCCCGGACCGCCGCCCGGCGCCGTCGTCAAGGATCTGCTCGATGCGGGCCCAGAGATCGGTGCTTGCCAGCCGCAGCGCCTCCCGTACCTCCGGGCGAGCCCAGGTCTTGGCCAGCCAGGCCCGGCCTTCCTGTTCGACCGCGGCGGAGTCGGACAGATCGAGATCGGCGGGCAGGTCGAGGCCGCCTGGGNCCGTTGACGCGCGGACCTGGATGAAGCCGGNGTGCTGGTAGCGCGGGGGCATGGGCATGGCGATCCCCTCTCCTCGCCGGTGCGGCATCGGCCGTCGGCACCCGGGTCGGGCGGGTGCCGACGGCGGACGACTGGGTCAGGACGGGTCGTTGGAGGAGGTGTTGCACGCGCTGGTGCTGCAGCTGTTGCCGCACCCATCGCTCGTGTCACACATCATGATCGCGATCCGGGTGGTGGACTCCACCACCCGCATGTCGAGCTCCAACTCCGCGTCGTCGAGGGCGAAGTCCACGGACTCCGTCCGGTCGGCCATCAGCACCGGCGACATCGAGATCACTCCTTGTTCTGGTGGGGGATTTCTCGGGTGGGTGGTGCGTCCTGGACCGGCCGTTTCAGCCAGCGACCGGCCAGGAGATCGAGACCAGGCCGTGGGTCTTCGCCAGCACGGCCGTGCCCTCGCCGGCCGGCGGACGGTCGACGCCCGTCGGCCAGTAGGCGAAGGTCGGGGCCGGTCCGCCCCGTGCCTGGCGATCCCAGGCCTGGATCTGCTCGACGAGCGTGGTGGCAGCAGCCTCGCCGTGCGGGCCGTACGCTCGCCCGCCGAACTCGACACCGGCGCCGTCCAGCGCCGGGCGCACCGCCAGATAGGCGAACGAGTCGCCCTGCACGGTCCCGAACGGGAACCAGCTCTTACGTTCAGCGGCCAGATCGGTTCCCTCATCCGCCGCCAGCCGGCAGAAGCCCGGCAGGAAGCACGCGAACCACAGGTGCAGGTCGGCGAACGACACGCCGTTACGGATCGTGATCCCGGACCACACCTCGGTCCGCGGTGTCGCCAGGACACCGTCCAGAAGATCCAGGTCCTGGGGCGGGTTGGCATCGAAACGCAGCCTGACGTGACGGCTGTGCCCGTCCGGCAGAAGGAAGACCCGCTCGTCGTGGGCACCGGCCCCCTGCATGGGGACGAACCCGCACACCTCGGCCGAGGTGCTCACCAGGTGATCGCCGTCGCGCCGGAACCCGATCGACCGGGTGATCCCGTTCATTCGTAGCGGTACGACGATCCGGCCGTCCTCGGCCAGCTGCGCGAGCCACGCCGGCGAGAGGTCCCAGGCGCCGGCCGTCACCAGGATCGCGTCGACCCGGTCTCCGAGCTCAGCCACGCCGTCCTCAGCGTCCGCGAGGATCACCGTGACTCGGTCCGCGTACCCGGTCGCCTCCAGAAGCGCGCGTGCCCGGTCGGTCACCTCCGGATCGATGTCCACGCTGACCACCCGGCCCGAGGGGCCGACGATCTCAGCGAGGAGCGCGGCGTTGTAGCCGCTGGACCCGATCTCGATCACGCTCATCCCGGGGCCGAGCCCGGCCTGTTCGATCATCCGAGCCTGGATGAACGGAGCACTGATCGACGAGATGATCACGTCGTCCGCAGCCCGCTTGACCGCCACCGAGTCGTCGGCGTTGTAGGCAACCTCCAGCGAGGTGCCCTCAGGAACGAACAGATGCCGCGGCACGACGCGAAACGCCCGCTCCACCTCCAGCGAGGTGATCAGGCCGGTCACGCAGAGCTTGTCCACCAGCGCGTTACGGACCTCAGTCGCCCGGTCCGGTGCGCTGGACGTGCCAGTCATCTGAGTCAACGAAGATCCTTCCGGGCCGTCTCGCCCCCAGCCTCCGCGGCGCCAGAGGCGGAAGATCGCCTGCGCTCTGGTGGGGTGCGCTGTAACGATGGCCCATGCCGAGGCGCGATTCATTCCCCGGGCGGGGAAGATTTGACCTCGGCTACGCGTGGGCACCTGAGCTGCGGAAACGATGATCGATGCCCTCTCCGATTCGGCGCGTCGGCCACGGATGTGGGCCAGAAAGTTCGCCAACCGGTCCGTCTGCCACGCGAGCCAACAGATCTTGGCCGGATGACGTTCAGGGTCGCTGCGGAAGCGCCGAGGCGAGGTCGGGTATGCCGGAGGTGAGGAGGCGGTGCAGGGCGGCGCCGGGGTGGCGAGGCAGCGGGTGCATGGGGACAGCGAAGTACTCGGGTTCGTCGAAGACGGGCTCCCCGTTGGGACGGCGAGCGAACCCGACCCGTCCGTAGTCGATGCCGTCGCCGGTGTCGTAGCTCATCCAGCTGATCGTCTCGGTCTCGCCAGGCTGGAGAGGGGCGGTGAACAGGGGCCGGGCCTGGATGGTGTCGCCGTCGTCGTACCAGACGTGCGGAACAGCGAAGACCCACCGGTGAACGTGGATGGCCTGCGCCCGGGCCGCCACGCGGACCTCGAACGCGAGGCTGGTCGCCCAGCTGGCCAGGTAATCGTAGTCGCTGAGGATCAAGGTCCGATCGCCGTGCAGCCCCACGATGGCGGGGTAGTCGCCCGTGCGGACCGCGCGCTGCACACGGGCGGTGATGTCCTCGACCAGGACCACGATTTCGCTGTTCATAGCCCAACCTCTTCCTCTCCTTGATCGCATGCGACGCCCGCTGTCGCCGCGAGCCGGCGGCGGCCCTCTACTTCGGATACGGAACAGGCACCGGCCCGACCGTCCGCAGCGACACTGCCCCCCTCACCCGGCACGGCGGCGCGATGTGGTGCCGGCCGCATCAAGGCTCCAAACGTTCAAAATTCTGGGGATCCCACGATTGATCAATATCGCGCGCGGCCCGATGAGCACCCACACCGACCACCACTTTCGGTAACCGTTCAAACACGAATTCGATCGAAACTTGTAGCGACCAAACGACTTTCCAGC
The DNA here is from genome assembly GCF_000732115.1 of Frankia sp. CeD. Classification (NCBI taxonomy): domain Bacteria; kingdom Bacillati; phylum Actinomycetota; class Actinomycetes; order Frankiales; family Frankiaceae; genus Frankia; species Frankia sp. CeD. The sequence goes on along the minus strand of NZ_JPGU01000048.1, from coordinate 15,281 downwards.
GTGACGAGCGGCTGATAGGATCAACCGCTTTGTGAACGTGACGGGCATTCCTTGGATAGAGGGACTGTGCAGCTGCTGCTCGGCGAAGGCGAGGGCCGCGTCCGCGTGTCGGTTGGCGGCCTCCCGAACGGCGTGATGGCAGTCTCGGTGCCAAGGCGCAGGGACGGTGAGGCGCGCCTACCGAGAGACCGCCACCGCCTACTCAAGGTCGATGAAGTTGACCTCGTAGCAGACGGCCCAACTGGCCCCTATGAGCCTCCTGCCGGGCTGCCGAATCGTGACCTGATCTTTGCCCTCGAGACTGGCCGCCGCGACTGGCTGACGGTCGAGAAGTTCCTGGGCGACCACCGGGCGTGGGAGGTGGCCATCACCCTCGTCCGGTGCGGGGGTGTGATCCTGCGCTGCGTCGTAGACGACACCCTGCATCTGGCAGGGCCAGATTCCTGGCGAAGGTCCCATGCATGGTCTCTACAGCACGCCGACCTGCTAAACGACCTTCGGGGCCGGCCCGACCCTGATGACCTCCGCAACGAGTTGTTGGGTCTGATGCACCAGGTTAACGAGCTCGGAGGTGAGCATGCTCTCCTGGCGGCCTGTTCCCCCGGCTCGCCACTGCGCGTCCCCGCTGGCAGCGCGGTCCGCACTGCAGCGTGGAGCGTCTATGAGAATGTCATCCGGGCTGCCGCAACATGGTGGCCGCACCGAAATTCCGGCGCGACTCCGTTCACCGCGAAAGGGCTGGCCGCCAAGGCCTTCCGTAACTCAAAGGACTGGACACCAGAGCGAGAGTTGGCATTCTCGAACCTCATCGCGATGAGCTTCGACCAAGCCGTCTCGGAGGCAGACAGCGAGATACGGATCCGGGGGCCGCTCGTCTGGCAGCTCGGCCGAGTAGCAGCCGATGCGGCGGTCGCTGAGCCGTGGATCGGCGTGCCAGCGAAGGGCATCCACGCTGCGGGAGTAACCAGGTGCACCGCGCGGGGGATCCTTCTCGTGGAAAACTCCGACACATTTGAGCAGGTCTGCAAAATTCCGGAGATCACTGAGCAGTGGCTGTGTATCTGGGCAAAGGGCTACACAAGCCGAGGCATCTTGGCACTGCTATCCCACCTGGAGCCACTCGCCGTCGTCGCCTGGTGCGATCTGGACGCTGATGGGATTGCCATCATCGATGACGTCTCCCGGAAGCTGAAGCGCACCGTCAGTCCAGTGGGGATGGACCTCGCACTATGGCGTTCCACGCCGCACCGGAACCAGAATCCTGGGCAGGTCGCCCGAGACAAGGCCCTAGCCGCCCGGCTCGCTACCCATGGGCCGCAACCGCTGCGCCCGCTGGCGTCCGAGATCGCTCATTATGGCGGCTCCTGCGAGCAGGAAGCGATCCAAGACCAGGTCATCCCTAGCCTGGCCACGGTTCTTCGTTCCATGGCATGACAGGCGGGCAGCCGCGACGGGGGCCGGCTCTTAGCGCCGTTACCGCCGCAGAGCGGGTGGCCGGACATGGCCGATTCTCGAGACGGGGGGCATAACGTGCATGACGACCTGGCTTCACCGGAGGCTGAGGAGCTAGCCGCGGAGCCAGGGGCGGACCCGCACAGCGCTCCACGGCAACCGAGTCTGCTGGATAGCCATCATGAAAATCTCTCGGCAAGCGAGCAGTTAATCACGTGGCGCGCGTTCGTCGCCCCGCTGGTAGCGAACGCCAGCGCCGTGACCGATGATCCTGAACTCGTACGGCTGGCCACCAACGTCCTCGCGGTCTACGCGGATCACCAGAGCCGTAACGGCCTCACCTTCGTTCAGCTCACCGAAGGACTCCAACGGCTCGGCACCCGGATCCCCCAGGCTGCGATCGGTGCGCGCCTTGAGCACCTCCACAAGATGGGGTTCCTCGAACCCTATCTACCCAAACTGCACCAGGGTCGGTACATCGTGCGCCCAGCTGGCCTTGCCGGTGCGCTGGCCGCGACGCGCGTCACGGAGCGAGGTGGAGTCGACGAGCTGATCCTGCTGCTGGACAGAGCCCGCACCGCGCTCTCGGCCCAGCATCCAGACCCTTACCAGGTTCTAGCCTACCTTAATTCTCTCCGGCACCCCCTCGTGGTCCTCGCCCTCGACCTGCACCGCTGTGTCGTGGCTGGAACAGCCGCAGAATTGATCGAAGCCTGCCGCCAGCATGATCACAGCAACTTCACTCGGCAAGTCGTGGAACTGAACGCGATGGTGACTGCCCATTTCAGGAGGCACTACGAACTGGAGGAGGCCGGTGNAGCTCTGATCGAGGCCGAGCAGTTCTACCGCTCCCAGGTCCGCGCCGCCATCGGTAAGATCCTCGCGCAGGGAGCAGTTGGCCTCAACTTCGATGTTCTGACCCCGGCGGAGTATGAGACCGCCGCGGTAACCGCGGATATGGAACGGCTCGCCGAGGTCGGCACGGGACTCGTCGCGGACGTCCCGGGCGTGTACCTGGATCCCGAGGCCCTGATCGAAGTCGTTGAAACCTANCAGCCCCGNTCACGGTCCCGGGTAAGGCCGCCCGAGCCAGCCTCAACCGAGGATCCCGACCCGCTCGCAGCAGCCGAGGAGGCACGCGAGACTGCGCGCAGGTATCGGCGGCTCGGGCTGGAGGCCTTGCTGGCGGGNGCCTCTGAGGNCGACCTCACCCCGTACATGCAGCAAGGCTGGGATGTCGCTGCGAGGATCATTGTCGATGCGCTCCTGTTGGACGCGGACCCCGACGAGCCGTTCGTGCTCGACCTGTCCGAGACCCTCATGATCAGCTCGGAGAGGCCTGTGACCTATCTGCATCCGGCCAGATTGATCAGGACCGACATTCCCGGCCCAGGGAACGGCCTTGCATCCGGTAGCGCCATGAAGCCTGGAGTACCCGATGCCGGGTAACCCGCAGGGCAGGGAGCAACGCGTCGAATATCCGGTAGTTTCGGCGGACCCAGCGCAGAGTTCTATGGTCGGCGCAGCTCAGGCGACGGAAGGTGCCATACTCCTCGCCCGCATCCGGGCAGCCGGCAGCACATCGGCCAATGTGGCCGCCGGCGTGATGGCAGATGCGGCCTCAGCCGCAGGTCTTATTGACCGGCAGCTGGTTGAGGTCATCGACCCTAGTGGAACCCGCAGAGTCCTGGCCCTGGGGTGGGCGGGGGGTGCTGCCCCAGATCCAGACCAGCATCCGTCCGCACCGCCACGGCGCCTCGGCCCGGTACAGCTTCTGACCTGGGCNACCTGCCTGGCCGCAGCGTGGCCGCGCGCGGAGGACGTACCATACCCGGGCCGCCCATTCCGCCGTGACGACATCCTGCGCGCGTGCCTCACGATGGGCGCCCACAGCCCGGCCGTCGTGGCCGCACTCAGGATGCTGCCGCAGGCTGGCCTGATCAGGTTCACCGGCCCGGTCGGCACGCTGGGACCAGCGGCAGCCGCGATCCCCAGCGATACCTGGTCGGCGCTGCGCCGGATGCATGACCGCCTGCCGCACACCGCACTCCGCCAGCAGGACCACCACGACAAGGACGCAGGTGCTCCAGCCGATGTGGCCGCGGCAGCTGGGGTCCGGTGGATCCTAGGCCCGCCCGCCGGACCCGTCGGCGTCAATGAGACGGCCATCCGAGCGGCTGTCACGGCGCTTGAGAACGCGCACGGGCCGGTCGCCCGGTCCGACCTGGGCATGCTGGCTGATCCCGTGATCCGGCGCGCCGTCGAGAACGCCCTCATCGCCTGCGGTCGCTCGCTGATCCTCACGCCCAAGGGTTCTTGGACCACCGGGTACTCCGATCCTGTCGCAGCGGCTCTGGTCCGAGAACAGGTCGGCACTCTCCGGAGCGAGCAGCGGGCTGTACTCGCCCTGGTATTGCTGCGTGCCGTGGCGATACCGCGCGCACAGGGCCGCCTCGACGGGGCTTGGACGTCATCCAGCCACCCAGTCACCCTGGACGAACTAGCCGCCAATAGGCAGCTGAACCGGAGCCGGATCAGCAATGCGCTCCAAGAACTCCGTGCCGCAGGCTATGTCAGCACCGCGCCCTCCGGCGGTTACATCCTGGGTCCCGCGATGAGCCGCCTAAGCCCGGCAAGCGTACAAGCCCTGTGGGAGGACTTGATCGTGCTCACGCGGCCCNGCGGCTACCTCGCCGAGCGTATCCGTAGCCGTCGCGCGGACGGCACGGCCGCAGTTGCCCCGGAGTCTCGCAGGGTGCAGGAGCAGAGCGATGACCACCGCGCATGACGGATCCGCCGAGCGGCTCGGAATCATTGGCGACCGCCAGCTCATCGCCGTGCAGACCATGGACATCGCGAGGCTCACCGCGCATCCTGTGGCGCTGATCCCCGGGATCTTCATTGCAGTGACCGGGATGGGGCCAACCGACTCCAACGAGTCCGGTAAGACCAGCTTCCTTTCGGCGGTCTCCCTGCTCCTCGGGGACCCTGAGTGGCGGGNCGGCGGGNCTGGGGNCGCGNGNGTAGAGGNGCTGTTGTTNGAGCCCGTCACGGCCGGCGCCGTTGTGGGCGTCAACGCCGCCACAGAAGGTTTCATCGTCGGCGTATTCGCCGCCCCTGAGAACGTGGCCGCAACTACGCACACCGTGTGGATGCGGATCTCGGCCACCAAGCCCCACCTGCAAGTGCGCCACGCGCCGGGCCTGCATCTGGCACGAGGCACCAGCAACGCCGAACGGCACGAGCAGGCACCGGAGATCTACCGCGCCCTGGGAGGTGATCCGATCGGCAGCGCCGATTACGCACACGTCCTGTACGGGCGCAGCCCTCGCGTGCTGGCCTACGTAGCCAGCCGCGGCCGCGTCCGTTCCCGCCCATCCTTGCTCAAGCTCGACGCCGGCACGTTCACGCCGGAGCAGATCGGCGACGCGCTGATCACCCTTACCGGCCGGGCGACCCTGTTCGAACGCGACCAGCAAGACCGCCGCGACCTCGCCACCAGACAGGCCGAACTCGACCAGCTCATCAAGCGAGACGAGAAGCAGACCACCCAGGAAGACGAAATTCTCCGGCATGTCCGAATGCGCACAGGGCTCCGCAGCCAGGCGGCCGGTGCCGCCTCCCAGTGGACGTCCCACCTCGCGCGGGCAGCCCTGGACACATGCGCCAAGGCCGAGTCCGCCGCTGCTCTGTTGGCAGACGCCATGCCAGGTCGGAAGGCGATAAATACCNAACTCGAACGCTACCGCGCCGAACTAGAGGCCTTGCGGGATACCGAGGCGCTGCGGAAGGCAGCAAGCAACGCCGAGCAAGTGCACGTGCAGCGCAAGGCAGACTACGACGAGGCGATGCGGCAGGATGGAGCGCTCGAACGCGACCTGAATCGCACGGAAGGCGAACTACGCGACAGCAGGATCAAGGCAGCCGACCACGACCTTGACCGAGACGGCACCGCCACGCAGTGCGCCGCCGCCCGGGATGACCTCGCCGGGCAGCTCAGTGTGGCCGGACAAGACATCGAGAACGCCCGCCTCGAGGTCCAGCAGGCCAGCGATGACCTGCGCAACGCGGAGCAGGGCCAATTCGGGCCCGCAGGCCTGGTCATCCGCGCGCTCGGGCCGAACGTGCCCGCGGTGTCGCTCGCCGACGCGACCCGCCTAGCCCCGGAAACACGGCACCAGTGGGAAGCCCGACTCGCCCCGTGGCGCGACGCCGTCTGCATACCCGACAGGCCCCCCATACCGAGCGTCCTCCAAGCACTCCGCGACATCCCAGGCGCCATCATCATCAGCCGCGGCCAGTCACCGAGCCGAGACAGCAACACTACCGTCGGCCTACCCGAGGGCGTGCTAGACGCGCCGCCGGAAGCGCTGCCGCTCCTGCACGCGCTGGCCACCCAACAGGCAGACGATCACCCCATTCCACATGCCTCCGATCTAGCGACGGGCGTCCATATCGTCGGCGGCTTCGACGTGCCAGTCATCGGCGGCGAGGACCTCCGGGCGCACCTGCGCGGCCTCCTGACACAGGCCCAGAAGCGTGTGATTGCTCTCGACCAGCAGGTGCGAACGCTGGAGGTCAAGGCTGAGCATGCTGCTGTGACTGCCACCAGAGCGGACGCCGCTGAGCGCGTCACTTTCTTGGCGTCCCAAGCCGCCACACTGACTGAGCAACTGGCCGAGCACCGCGGGAAGATCGCTACGCTTCAGAAGCCGTATGAGGCGGCGTGGATAGCCCACCAGAAGGCGCAGCTCGCCATCGCCAACCGCGACCAGGACATAACCCGCCTCAGCGGGCTAATACAGACGACGCAGGCGCGCCTTCGCGCGAAGGACCTTGAGGTCGAGCGGCTCAAAACAGCATCCTATCCCGACGACGCTATTCTGGCGGCATGGGGCCGAGGCCTCGACGCCGCGAGAGCCGAACTTCGTTGGCCTCCTGCAGAGCCCGCCGAAGCAGATCTCCCCGACCGGGTCCGGGAGGAGGCTATCCCGCCGCCTACACCGAGCGGCGGGGNTGACAGCGAGCGGCGCAAGCAAGCAACGCTCGCAGAGGCCGCCCGCACCCAACTGGGAACAGCTCTCTCAGCCCTCGAGTACCAGGCAGAAGGAGTAGGCGCGGCCCCGGAAGACCTGCGCTACGGGGCAAGCCGCTTCCTCAAGGCTCGCCAAGCAGGAGACGCGGACCCCCATGGTCGCCTGTTCGAGAGCACCCTGGCGGACCTGCAAGCCTGGCTTGACGACAGCGCCGACCGCGACAGCACAGCCCCGGAGCAAGTGAGCCAGGCCCGAGCCGACCGGGCGAACATCATCCAAACCGTCTCGTCCAAGACACGAGAGCTCCAGCACCAGCTGCACCAGACCCAGGAAGCAATCGCCCAGCGGGCACTCAGCGCCATCGACGCCATCAGCGACGCGCTCGNCTCACTCAACCGGAAGGCAGGAGGGCTAGGCGCCCTCCTCGGCCGCGAGGTCCTTCCCCCATCAGGGCCAGACCAGAACTGGACATGCCAGGTCACACCACGATGGCGTCGAAATCCGGGCGGACCGGAACTGCCCTACAACAACGTAACCAACACAGCCCAAGAAAAGCTGTTCTCCATCCACCTCGTACTTGCCGCCCTGTTGGCCGCCCCCTACCCCCGCGGCCGGGTCCTGATCCTCGACGAGTTGGGCGACTCACTCGGCGCCGAGCACCGCCGCGAGGTCCTCGACGCCATCGCCACGGTCGCCAAGCAGCACGGCATCACGGTCCTCGCCACCTGCCAAGACGCGATCATGGCCGAGGCTCGCCCACATTGCGGCGAGATCCTCTACTTCCACTACCCGTCCAGATCGGCCGCCCTCAACCGCCCGACCAGGATGTTCGGCTTGGACCCGAACGGCGGACGGGTAGAACTGACCACCGAGGCCCTCACCGAGGGGCGGGGCCGACTCCCGACCGATCCTCAGTAATAGTCAAGCAACGACTGACGATGGGTGGCAGCCTCCAATCTGAAGGCAGCTGGGCGAAGCCCAACCGGCCGGGCTCGCCGACGGTGGCTCGGCCTGCCCATTCGGGTCCAGTAGGCCGGTAGCTCCTCCTGTACGACGTCTCGGAACGCCGCGCGGGAGGTTGGTCGGGTAGCCGCCGAGTTCGGCGCACAGGTCATCCAGCGGCCAGGTAGTGAGCGTGCCCCAACGGACCAGATAGCCCCACAGGCCTCACGTAGGGCGTATTCGTTGGGGGTAGTCGAGCAGAGCAACTGGTCGAGGGGGGTGCGCGACCGGCTCATCGACCGGGTGCGCCCCTGCGGGGGCTGTCACCCTCGCTCGCTTTGACACCAGCCAATAGGCCCTCGACATCCAGGTCGGCGTCAGCGTAGAGATCCTGGCCGCCGGCGAACGTCGCCACCACCTGCGGCGAGCGAAGGTGACGCCAGAGTCGAGGCCACCCACCTCGACGATCACGGCTGCTCCGCCTCCCGATGTGATAGCTTAAGGGTGCTGGGCTGAGCTCGTGCGTTCGACGCCACCCCCGCGGGATGAGCTCCGCGGACCGACTCTGACTAGAGGTTGGCCGTGGCGTATTCCGCTCTTTTTGCATTGGCGCTAATGTTGCCACCGAGTTTGACGGTCATCACCGTCTCCTATTTCGCGCTTCGCGATACCTCACCGAGGGAACGAGCCGAGATTCTGCGCTCGCTGCGGCCACTATTTGCCCGGACATCGAACCGAACCTCGAAGCAGTGAGCGGCTCCGGCGAGATCGATCAGGAAGCGATAATCTTCAGCGATCGCTTCGACGAGCGAGCAGACCAGGTGCTTGCACTCATTCCCGCGAATCTAAAAAATTTGCATTCAATTTCGTCGACCCGCTGCCCCAAAGATGGCCGGGTCCTCGCAAGCGTCTTCCACCTACCAGACGGAATGTGGCTCTGGACCAAGGGATTCCGCTTCAGTCCGGAACAGAGCCGAGTAGAGGCAGAAGCCATCTATCTGGACTGTGTTGTCGACGAGCACCCAACCTCCGAAGACTACGCGGGCGCAGCCGAATATGCTCAAGAATTCCTAGAAGGAAGAAAGAATCTCACGTTTAACCCGCGAGTCGCCTCCATATATCTGGATCTACCGGGCGACCGGGTCATAGTCCGGGAAATATTCAATCGCCCGCACGGGATTCCGATAACCGAGTCGGTTTCGTGTAGCTGCCGAACCCAGTATCTCCTTGACGCGTACGAACTCATCCGCCTGGCAGTCCGCTGGAACTTGGGCGCAGAAATCCGAAAAACTCCAATTTTGGTCCCGCCCATGCCAATGCCGCGGATCGGTGTTTGGTAGTGAGATCGATAAACTTTAAGACATAAGCCGCAATCAGGGCAAGTCAAACGCCCTCTCAAGTCAGTCCCCTTCCGGGGCAGTGCGCTGAGTTCGGTTGGCACCGCTCAGCACACCGGGAAGGGGACGCCCGACCTGTCACGACAGGCCAGGCACGACAGTCAGTTCAGGCAGATCAACCGGCCGCCAGCGGGCAGTTCTCATGACCGCCAGCGGGCCGCCTTACGGCCGTCTCCGGGCAGGATCCCGTGGCCGCCGACAGATGCCGGACTCCGCCGATGCAACAGAGCCGGTGCGGGCACTACCGTGATCCTCATGGAGGAGAAGCTTCCGGTTGACGCGACCAAGCACTCAATGTCCCGACAGCGCGAGAACGCCATGGTGCGGGCGATGTTGCATTATCAGGTGCAGATCGAGCCCGATGAGCCCGGACCGGTTTTTGATCTCGCGGCCCTTGGCTTCGTCAACAACGCCTGGCGTAACAGCCCGGTTGAAGACTGGCACAGCGAGGGCCGGCTGGGTGACGGTGACATGTTGCGGATCAACGCCCACGCCAGCTGGAGAGTCCGGGAGATCATCCGCCGCTGGCGCCGCGAGTTGGGGCTTGACCCGAATCGGCCGCTCTCGACGTGGGAGATTCTTGACGTGGAGGACGTTAACTGGCTGGCGGTGCGGATCTGGCGATGGCTGGTCAACCCCTCCCGTCGGCTTGTCGCGGGATCGACCCTCGCGAAACTCGCCGGGGCCGACCTTGACGAATACAGCGACCATGCCGAGCAAGTGATGAGCGGCTTCCTCGCGTCCGTCGAGGATGGCGGGGTGGGCTATGCCTTCTGGCGGGCTGCGGCCCACGGTGGCCTGTCGTGTACCCATTGGTGGGGAGCACCCAACTGGCCAAAAATAGTCGACCGGTTCCTACACGCCTTGGACACTCCCGAGGACGCTCACTGGCGTGATACCACTCGATGGGAGGAGATCATCGGAACGGCGCCCTCGCAGGGTGCAGACCACGACGCGCTGCGTCGCCTGCTCACCAGTAAACCCTGGGCGCTGACTCCCGAGACGTCGCAATGGGTCGTGCGTGCCGGTATCCGTTTCTTCCGGACACCGCTCCCGCTGATCCCCGAAACCGTATACGATAGCTTCCCTCCATGACGTTTCCTGCTTATGGGCTCAGCACCGTCAGCGACCCCTGATGCCCACGGAGAGCAGGCGCCGGCCGCAAGGATCGCTGTTATTCCTTCGCTCAAGTTTGTTGGGGTTCCTGCTGCTCGGTCGGGCATTGCCTTCGATCTGGGTGTGGATGTCGCTGCGTAGCTGCGCGACCAGTCCGCAGGCTGTGCCGGTGCCGACGGCGGAAACGTCCACGTGGCGTGTCAGCGGAGACCGTCTTCGGCGCTTGCTCGGTGGAACAGGTCCTGTCCCCGCGGCCTGTCGGCGCAGGACGCCCGTGTCACCGGGTCGCACGCTGGCGGGTCATGCCCACTGGGACGGGTCATCCAGCAGCCGTGGTCGACACATCGTTCTTGGACGTATGGCGGCGTCGCCGCGCGTTTCCGCTGGTAGGTGGCCTGTTCACGTGATCGGGGATGGAGATCGTGGGGGCGGGGATCGTGGGGTGATGGTTCGGGTTGTGCCCGGTTCTGTCCACCACCGTTGACCTGCGGTTTCATCATCAAGATGATCTCCTTTGGCTCCGTTGAAGATCGTTATATGGCAGTAGATATGGCAACGGCCGTGGAACCCCACGGCCATTCTCGTTTACTGCCACATGGGACATCATCCCAGCCGGTCACCCAGTTGTTAAGAGGGTGTTCTGTGCGGGTTCGCCGGGTTTCGGGTTGAGATGATCTTTGACGTGCGGGGTTGATCGTGTTGCGTTCGGGGGCTGGTGCGTTCTGCTGGAAGACATGGCGGAACGCAAGCCGTACCCCAGCGATCTGTCCGATGAGGCGTGGGAACTGATCCGGCCGGTCCTGACCGCGTGGAAAGCCCGGCACCCCTCGGCGAGCGGGCATCAGGGCCGCTACGCGCTGCGGGAGATCGTGAACGCGATCCTGTACCAGGCCAGGACCGGCTGCCAGTGGCGTTACCTCCCCCACGACCTGCCCTCCACCTCCGCGGTGTGCTACTACTTCGGCCGGTGGCGTGACGACGGANCCACCGAGACGGTCCATGACCTGCTGTGCTGGCAGGTCCGGGAACACCACCGTCGCCGCGCGGACCCGACCGCGGTGGTGCTGGACTCCCAGACCGTGCGGGCCTCGACCAACGCCCCTCGGGAGACCACCGGCCTGGACCCGGGGAAACGAAGCCCGGGCCGTAAACGCGGGATCGCCACCGACACCCTGGGTCTGCTGATCGCGGTGGCCGTCGTCGCCGCGAGTGTGCACGACAACCTGATCGGTACCGCGTTGCTGGACCGGGTCGCCGCGACCGCCCCGTCGGGCGTAAGGCGTGGGTGGACGCCGGGTTCAAGACCACCGTGGTCGAGCACGGCGCCGGCCTGGGGATCGAGGTGGAGATCGTGGGACGGCCGGACGGAGCACGGGGGTTCACCCCGCTGCCGAAACGGTGGGTGGTCGAGCAGACCTTCGGGATCTTCATGCTGCACCGGCGTCTGGCCCGGGACTACGAGACGAAACCCTCCAGTGCGGTCACGATGATCCGCTGGTCGATGGTCGACGTGATGGCACGCNGGCTGNCCCGCANCNCCNCCCTGNGCNGGNGGGACCCGCCGGTCTGAACGGGCCACGGGCCGGGGTAAGAGCCGGTTTCACAAAGATCGGTCAACCACGGCGTGTCATACCAGGATGATCTCGAACAAGCCGGTAGATCTCTGGTGCCATGCGCGATGAGGTGGTGACGGAGGAGCTGTGGGCGCGGCTTGCGCCGCTGCTCCCGGAACGCACGCGGCGGTTCCGGTACCCGGGTCGGTTGCCAGCGGATGACCGGGCGGCACTGGAAGGCATCCTGTGGGTGCTGCGCAACGACGTGCCGTGGCGGCGGCTGCCGACCACCCTGTTCGGGGTGTCGGGGGTGACCTGCTGGCGGCGGCTACGGGACTGGCAGACCGCCGGGGTCTGGCAGCGTCTGCACGAGACGCTGCTCGCCGAGTGCAACGCCGCCGACGGGCTGGACCTGCATCGGGCGCTGGTCGATTCCTCTCACCTGCACGCGCTAAAAGGGGGGGCCCAGACCGGGCCGAGCCCGGTCAACCGGGCGCATCCCGGCAGCAAACACCATGTGATCACCGATGCGACCGGGGTTCCGCTGGCCGCATCGGTGACCGGCGGTAACCGCAACGACGTCACTCAGCTCATCCCGCTGGTCGACGCCATCCCGCTGATCCGTGGCCGCCGCGGTCGGCCTCGCCACCGCCCCCGCTACCTGCTCGCGGACCGTGCCTACGACCACGACGCCTACCGCCGTCAGCTCACCCGCAGGCAGATCACGCCGGTCATCGCCCGACGCGGGACGCCGCACGGCTCGGGTCTTGGCACCCAGCGCTGGCCTGTCGAGCGAACCATCGGCTGGCTGCACCAGTTCCGCCGACTCCGGACCCGCTGGGAACGCCGCGACGACATCCATCAGGCGTTCCTCACGCTGGCCTGCTCGATCATCTGCCTTCGCAAGATCCAAGGATCGTTCTGAAACCAGCTCTAAGGGTGAAACCGTGAGCGCCGACCTGCTGGAGAAGATCGAGAACCGGCGTGTGCGGATCCGGCGGATCGTCACCGAACTCCGAGAAGAGATCAACCGGCTCGGTGAACAGGCCCTGGAACGGTGGGAGATCACCCATCAGACGGCGGTGGACCTGGCCACCGAGGACACCCCGACCCAGCCAGCCCTCTCCCAGACGGCTACCAGGAGATCCTCGCCCTGTTCACCCCGGCGGCGAAGGACTCCACGCCAAGGACGCCTACCGGGCGCTGGGCACCGGCACCGANCCCCGCCACGTCGAGGGCCTGCGGGCGAAGCTGAAACGGCTGGTCGACCGCGGTGTGCTCACCGAACCCGACCCCGGCCTGTTCGTCCTGCCGCACCCGACTCCACCCACCCCAAAGATCAACTCAAGCTGAAACCGGGCGAAGCCCCTCAGAACACCCTCTGAGGCCAGGAGATCAAGGTGCCGGATGGACACCGGATGACGACTACGTTCCGTGATCTCTCGTTGTGAAACGCCTGCTCGGTAGATCCAAAATATCACAATAAGTAGTATCTCAAATATAGACCCGGAATAGCGTGACAGGATCTAGAGTAGCGTGTCATCCTATGAATACCGGCCGGATTCGCTGAGTGATCAACTTGTTAATCGATCATGGCGTCGCCTTCAACATCGCTGGATCTTGGACTGCTAGAAAGGCAATTATGGACGAGTCCGCGCCTTGCCTTGACGTATTGCAAATAACCCCTAGTTGCACCGTATGCAGGGCCAATAAAAGGGTCCCCTAATTTTGTCGAGCGGTTAAAAGGGCCGTAGCTGCCAAGTGGCATCTATGCGAACAACGGTCTGAAGAAGAGGACGTCGGCGCCGAAATCGCGTCGAACTTCTATTTCCCTCACGGGACTTATATGCAGCTTGTCCGCGGGTGCGGCGGCGAACACCCAGGGCTCCGGCAAGTTCGCGCTCTGAGTGGTGATGGTGGGGTTGCCGGGTGTGGTGATGGTTGTGTGGGTGGGGTCGGGTGTGGGTGTTTCGTCTCTTGTCGGGGGTGTGGGACCCGATGACTGGTGAGACACGGCGGGGNCACGTGTCGCTGACAGAAAANCAGGCACTCCGCCTGTAGATCACGCAGATGTCGAAGTCTTCGTGGTCTGGGGTGCGGTGTGCCTGCAGGGTTGTTGTCTCGTGCCGCGGCCGTGGTCGCGGCAGCGGGTGGTGTGTCGCAGCCGGGGATCTGGGAGCGGCTGGCCTCAGTGCCCGATCCGCGGTCGCCACGGGGCTGTTCCTACCCGCTGCCGTCGCTGCTGGCGGTATGGCTGTGTGGGCTGACCGCGGCGGGCCACGACTCCGCCCGCGCGGTCGGGCAGTGGGTGCGACGGGCGACGGCGGAGGAACGCACCCGGCTCCGGCTACCGTTCGACCCGTTCACCGGCCGGCACAGGATCCCGGACGAATCGACGCTGCGGCGGGTGATGACCACGGCTGGCCGTCGTGCTCTCGCCGCCGCGCTCCTGGGCGAGGACCTGTCGGGCGGGGCCGACACCACGACCGGCGAGGACCCAGGGGCGGTCGCTGTCCGTGACGGCGGGCGGGNGGGNGGATCCGGGTCGGTCCCCGGGGCGTTGGCCGTCGATGGAAAGACCAGCCGGGGCGCCCGCCGGCCGGACGGCAGCCAGGTCCACTTCCTCTTCGCGGTGACACACGGCGAGGGATACACGGTCAGTCAGGTCGAGGTCGATCAGAAAAGCAACGAGACCCGGGTGTTCCGGACCCTGCTACGGGGGTTGGACCTGACCGGGGTGACCGTGACGTTCGACGCTCTGTTGACCGTGCGGGCGAACCTCGACTGGCTGGTCACCGTCAAGGGTGGGCACTACGTCGCCGTGGTGAAACGCAACCAGCCGACGTTGTACCGGCGGCTGGCCGTGCTTCCCTGGACCGAGATCCCCACCGTGTTCACCGAACGTGACCATGGTCATGGTCGGGACGAGACCCGCACGGTCACGGCCGCGACCGTGACCTTTCTCGATTTCCCGCACGCTGTGCAGGCGGTCCGGATCAGCCGCTGGCGGCGGGTCACCGGCCATGCCGCCAGCAGGGAGACCCGCTATGCGATCACCAGTCATTCCGCGGCGATGGCCGATCCCCGGATGCTGGCAGCTCTCGTCCGCGGGCAGTGGACCATCGAGAACCGCAGCCACCACGTCCGCGATGTCACTTTCCGCGAGGACGCCTCGACCCTACGGGCCCGTAACCTGCCCGCGAACCTCGCGACTATCCGCTGCGCCATCATCAACCGGCTCCGCCGGGCCGGGTCGCGTTTCATCCCCGACGGCCGTCGTGACCACACCCGGCCCACCGAAGCGCTCGACCTTCATGGATTTCCTTGACGCGCAGCCACCGGGAACGAACCCGACCAGCCAGCCGTCCCGATCACATCGGGCGCATCAGACCAGAACCAGCCAAACCCCAAACTTGCCGGAGCCCTGGCGGGACGGGAGGTGAAGCCGTGAGGTAGCGGTGGATCCTGCTGTTCGTAAGCTCACCGTCGCTTGCCGGTGAAAGTCCGGTCCGGGTAGCTGCCAGGAGGCCCGGTAGCAGGCTGGCGGCTTCGTCTGGAAACGGGCGGGGTCGAAGCCCAGCGTCAAAGGCCCTGTGAGAGGGGGAGCGAGAGCGCGGTCCGTAGCATAAAGCGAAGCCTGCGGCGTCGTGAGGATCCTGCCCTCCGGGGTGGGAAAGGGAGTGCCGAGCCTCTCACTATCGGGGCGAAGGCCACGGAAGCGGCGAAGATCCTGGAATTGCAGCCGTGAGGAACTCCCCGGCGTATGGGGCGCGGAACGTGCTGAC
>NZ_JPGU01000047.1:0-32919 GCF_000732115.1 Frankia sp. CeD | reverse complement strand
ATCCCGACGGCGACGACCAGCCCCTGTGCCGGCTCCGCTACGGCGGCTACGCCAACCAGTGGGGCTTCGCGATCTGGCGCGCCAGCCACGACGACTACGCCGACTCCGTCCTGGCCGACGGCTCACCGACCGGCACCGCCGAAGCAGCCCTCGACCTCGCCGCCGGCCTCTACCTACCCGCCACCACCCATCACCGACGAACTAACGGCGGCGACCACTAGGTGAGCAGGGGCACTGACGGAAGACGGTCGGCTTGGGGTGTCCGGCCGGACTTGCGGGCCTTCGTCTTGGTACCGTCCCACTTCGCTTGAGTTGACCATGGTGTACCCACCAGTCGGCTAGGTCCAGCGTGGCGGCAGTCCGGAGCCGGTGCGCGGCTGGCTGCCCTACGACCTCTCCCACGACCCTCCCAACGTGCGATCAGCTGGACGATCGATGGTCATCGGCGGCCAAATGTCCACGCACGGCACTCACCCGTCCGGGGGATCCTGGAAGTGGCGTCAACGGCACGTGGTGTGCTGGCAGGAAGAAGGCCGGCGCGGGTTACGCGTACGGACGACGGCGCCAGTGCGCGACAGGGGGACCGCCGGATGACACATCATCGAAGTCCACGAAGCCAACCTGACGGCTACCTTAATATATCGCGGTCATCCACAAGAGCGGTGACACCGTGAAAGTGGTCTCCGTCATGAACTACAAGGGCGGAGTCGGAAAGACCACTCTGACGGCGAACATCGGCGCGGAGATCGCCCGCTGGGGAAAACGGGTTCTTCTGATCGATCTTGATCCGCAGGCGAGCCTCACCTTCTCCTTCTACCGGCCGGAGGACTGGCGGGCGCACCTCGCCGAGGGCCGGACCATCAAACAGTGGTTCGAAGCCTGGCGGATGGACGGGCCGGTGCCGGGACTCGAGGTACTCGTCACCGCCCCCACGGTGGCGAACTCCCGCATCGCGCATAACGGTGGCCGGCTCGACCTGATCGCGTCCCACCTTGCCCTCGGCGACGTCGAGATGGATCTCGCCGCGCGGTTGGGTGGGGCACAGATCCACCGGTCGACACGCCACTACTTCGACGTCTATCTGCGTCTCGCGGCCGGGCTTGCCACCCTGCCCGGGCGGCTCTACGATCTGGTGCTCATCGACTGCCCGCCGAACTTNGGCGTCATCACGAGGTCCGCCGTGGCGGCCAGCGACCAGCTGCTCATCCCGGCCCGCCCGGACGAGCTGTCCACCCTCGGAATCGATCACCTGCAGTCCCGGCTGCGCCGGTTCACCTGGGAATTCAACCAGGTCGCTGATCTGCAGGCCGACCTCCGGCCGGCCGTGAAGAAACTGGAACCGATGATTCTGGGCGTCGTCTTCACGATGGTCCAGTACTACGGTGGTCAGCCCGTCTCGGCGCTGCGGCCCTACATAGCACAGACCAGAAGCCTCGGGCTGCCCGTCTTCGATGCGATGCTTCGGGAGAGCAACAAGCACTTCGCCGGCGCGGCCCGCGCCCAGCTCCCCGCCATTCTCACCGAGCAGCTCAGCCGGGAACTCGCCTGGGAACTGCAGAGCCTGGTCGAGGAGTTCCTCAAACGCATCCGGACGGCGAACCATGGCTCCTGACAGTCGGCCCGCCAGCCACCCGGGTCGGGATGCGGCCCGTCTCGGGGCTGTTCTCCTGCGCCAGGTGTCCGATCTGCTCGACACCCTGGACGTCCGGCAGCTTGACGATCTCGTGGCGGGTCGGGCGCGGCTCGCGGGCGTCCCCCCGCCCCCAGCAGCGCCCACGCCCACAGCAGCGCCCACGCCCACAGCAGCGCCCACGCCCACAGCAGCGCCCACGCCCACGGCCACGGCAGCAGACCCGGGCGGTCGTGCCGCGGCGGACGGCTCCCGGCTCCCGGCGTCCGTGGACGTCGAGAAGCTGCACGCGACACTGGTCGCCGCCGCGAGCCGGGAGGAAGCCCGGGAGCACCTGGCTGCCCTGGGCCGGATTCCGGTCCCGCAGCTACGGGCCCTGGCGGGCGCCCTGGGTGTCGACGGTGTCGGCGGCAGGGATCCGAAAGCCACCGTGATCCGAAAGATCGTGGACGGGACCATCGGTTTCCGGCTCAGCTCCCGGGCGATGCTGGCCGGGGAATCCGAACTGTAGAGCCGCGTTCTCCGACCGTTCTCCGGCCGGTGGAGCCGTCGGCTGGCCCGCTCCCGCCGGTCATGCCGCACCGAGCAAGAGGCCGAATCCGGTCATCAACACGGCGACGGCGAGTACCAGCGAGGTCACGAGATTACGCATGGTGACTCGGCGGGGAGCGCCGTCGAGGTCCGGCTGCGCCTCGGGCTCGCGCGGTGGAATCCGCAGGGCGAGCACGATCGGGTGAAACGGCGAGACGCGGTTCGGCGGCCAGGCGACCGCCCGCAGATCGCGCCGTTTGAAGGGGGCGTGACTCGCGCATCCGGTGAGCCAGCCGTTGACCGGGGTCTCGCAGATGCCGTCGTCGGTCCGGTAGGCCCGGCAGAGCGTCGGCCAACGGAATCCCAACATCACGGTGATCACGAGCAGGGCCACCGGCAGCGCGATCCACGTGCCCCGCAGGGTGAGCCACAGCCCGGCGGCACCGAAGGCGAGATAGCAGGCGAGATGGACATGTTTGCGTTCCCGTCGGCTCCTCGTCCGTGAAGCGGCCCGGCGGGACCGGGTCGGTTGCCGGCGGCGGGCGGACGTCCGGCCCGATCCCGACGAAGATCTCCTGCGCGGCGCTGCCATGACCATCCTCCTGTCTGCCCAGGTGCACGGGTGGGATGCGCCGCGGCGTCACGACAGATGCGTGGCCGTCCGTGCATCTGCGCCGACGGTCACGCCCCGCCCCTCGGCTGGCGTCGCTCCGCGATGGTTCTAGCACAGCTTGATGCCTAATTTAGCGCTTATCCTTTGTTTGCCATCACTTGCCACCAAACGCCAATAATAGGCGTATGATGTGTCCGTATAGCAGTCATGTTTTCAGTCATGCTTCTTCGCGACAGATCTCGATCAAGGCTTTGGCGGATCCCGCCGGCCTGTCGATCAGTACGGTGAAGGCGCGGTCGAGATCGGGCAGCGGATACCGGGGGTGATCAGACTGGCCGCGACGAGCCTCGGCCTGGTCCCCACCGGCCTCCTTGTCCGACGGGACACGCGCGGGCGTCCGGGCCGGCCCTGGACCTTCGGCCGCACTGACGCGCCGCCGTTGACACCTGGAGCCGCTCCAGGAAGCTCCTGCTCCTGGCCGGGTTACTCGTCCATGGCACGGAGCAGGCTCGCGGGNAGCGATCGATCCGGGCCGGCTCCCGTAGTCCATCGGGAGCCCCATCGGCCGAGTTCCATCAGGATCGGCGCGAGATCCCGGCCCGCCGACGTCAGTTCGTATTCCGAACGAGGTGGACGTGGCTGATAAAGCCTGCGTTGCAGGATGCCTCGATCGACGAGCCGGTCGAGGCGCCGAGTGAGGGTGTGATCGGAGATCTTCAGACGGGTTCGGAAGTCGTCGTAGCGCCGAGCGCCGCCGAACGCCTCTCGGATGATCAGCAGGGACCAGTGATCGCCGATCAGCCCGAGCGCGCGAGCGGCCGGGCAGTCGGACTCGTCGTGCTGGTCAAGCACCTGGCCAGTGTATCTGTTGACTTCCATTTCGGAAGCATCTAGGATCCCTTCCGAAATGGAAGTCGGTCTCGGGGGAGTGGAGGCGCGTATGTCGAGGTCCGCTCAGCCGAAGGAGTCTGCGGCATCACCACTGCTGCTGCCGGTCGTGTGCCTCGGCCAGTTCCTGGTCGTGTTCAGCCTGTCCAGCGTGAATGTCGCGCTGCCCAGCCTGGCAGCCGATCTTCAGATGAGCCGCGAGACCCAGCCCTACACGGTCACGGCCTACGGGATAGCCCTGGGCAGCCTGCTCCTGCTGGGTGGCAGGGCTGGCGATCTACTCGGCCGACGGCGACTGTTCCGGCTAGGCACGGGGGTCTTCGCGGTCGGCACCGTGGTGTGCACGCTCGCCAACGTGACCGGCGTGCTGCTCGCTGGGCGGGCCCTGGAGGGGCTCGGTGCGGCCATGCTCGCCCCGGCCGCGCTGGGGACGATCAACGCGATCTACCCGCAAGGGCCGAGCAGAAACAAGGCGCTCGGGGTGTTCGGTGCGGTGTCCAGCGCGGCGGCCGGGGTGGGCGTCTTGGCGGGCGGGGTCCTCACCGACGGGCCGGGATGGCGGTGGGCGTTCGCGATCAAAATTCCCTTCTGTCTACTCCTGCTCGCCGTGGTCGGAAGGATCATGCCGGAAACCCGTGACACCCGTTCTCACCACGGCTTCGACATCGCCGGCGCGCTCACCGCGACGGGGTCGATGTTCTCGCTGGTCGTGGCCATCACACAGGCGGAGCAGCGCGGTTTCACCAGCCCGGCGATCCTTGCTCTGTTCGGATCAGCCGCCGTTCTTCTGATCGCCTTCATCGTGATCGAGAGCCGCAGCGACGACCCGCTCATGCCGTTGGCCCTCTTCCGCCGGCGTGGTCTCAGCGTCGCCAACGGCGCGACCCTGCTCGTGTGGGCCAGCTTCGGGTCGGCTTTCCTCCTGGTGGCCCTGTATGTGCAGCAGGTACTCGGCTACAGCCCGATGAAGGCCGGGCTGACATTCGTGCCGATGGCAACCGCGGCCGCGCTCGCGGCCAACGTCGCCCAGGCGACAGCGAGTCGTTCCGCGCGCGGTCCCAAGCCCGCGCTGCTCGTCGGCCTTGTCCTCCTCACTGTCGGCGTGGCCCTCCTGTCCCGGGGCGACGCCGACACCAGGTACACGGCGGTGCTGCTGCCGGCGCTCGTGCTGTGCGGCGCCGGTCTCGCGACCTCCCTCACCGCGCTCAACGTGGCCGCCTTCAGCGGCTCCAACAGCGACGACTCCGGGGTTGAGGCAGGACTCCTGAGCACCTCCCAGGAGATCGGCGCGGCCCTCGGCGTCTCGATTCTCTCGACGGTGTCGGCCCGCGTCATCTCCGATCATCTCGCAGCTCATCCCGGAGATCCGACCGCGATGCTCAGCGGCACGGTCGATGCCTTTCAGGTGTCCTTCGTCGTCGCGGCGGGCATGGCTGCCGGCGCCTTCCTGCTTTCCCTGATCGCCCTCTCGACGCGGGTTGATATCCCCCCGGCCAGCGTGTCGGAAAACCCCCTCGCGGAACCAGCCTCGATAATGCCCTCAAGGTGACACGGTCGCCTTAGACGGGACTTCCGAAGATCGTCGCGCGGGTTCCGCCCGCCTTCTCATCGGATCGAACTCGGCCGCGGCCATGCGGCTGCTCCTGCCAGGCCTCCGCTCCCCTCGTCCCGCTCGCGGCCTCCTCCGCTGGGCCGTGCCGTTTCCTCCTCCCGCAGCACATCCGGCGTCAGTGGCGCTGGCCAGTGATTTCTTTCTGGCCAGCCCGTCAGTACCCGCGCTCCTCAATGAATCGCTCCTTGAGGAGCAGGTCCGCGNCCCCGTTNCCCNCCCCGTGGGACGGGGTTGTTGTCGTGTTCGGTGGGGTCAGGGGTGANCCCGGCCCGCCGGTAGTGCCCGCTGATATCTCCCTCCAGTCTGTCGCATAGGAGACAGCGGAGTCCTTGTTGCTAAATTGCTACGTATCGCCCAGAGTGGTGATGTCCAGTTGTTCAGGAAGAAAGGATTGGCTGATGGTAGTGCTTGACCAACGGCTGCTCGAGAGTTGTCGACGCTACGTCGACGACATGCCGCCGCGCTTCAACTACATGACTTCCCCCGAGCTGGCCAAAGCCCTGGAGTCCCATCCGGACGCATACTTCGTCCTTGACAACCGCACCCCCGAGGCGTATGCGGCGGGCCATATACCGGGTGCCGTGAACATGTGGTTCAAGGACGTGCTGTCCGACAGCAACCTCGCTCTTCTCCCTCGGGACAAGACAATCATCATCGTATGCTGGGTGGGCCATACGGCCAGTCAGCTCGTCGCCCTGCTCGGTCTGCTGGGTTTCACCGTCGCAGGTCTTCAGTACGGCATGGGTGAAAGCCCGGTGCCCGATTCCCCCCGGGCCGGCTGGCGCGATCTGGGCCTGCCGCTGGAAAAGAAAATTGGCTAGCGAATCGCTCACCTGAGCTGACGCAACGCCTATCTGCCCTCACCGCAGGTCAAGACTTCCAAGAACCCGCTTTGAATCTTGTCTTGACCGCGAACGGCGCTACACCATGGGATCGAATCCCGGTACTCGGCGTGCCGACCGGTCACAGCCCTCTTTGTCAGGCTGGAATACCGGACCGGAGTACTTCTAAAACAGACTCTAAGAGGGAGTCTTAATCAGCCATGCCCAACGAAACCGCAACAGAGATCATCGATCTGCTGTTTCAGTTCCGGCGGCTCTCCGATCCGACGGAGGTCTGCTCGGCCCAGCCCTGCGAGCTCTGCTTCGACATCCATCGCCCAAAGATCGAGTACTGGATCAACCAGAACGAGCCGATCCACTTCGTGATCCTCGCTTTCCCGGCCAAGTCACCCAACAGGCAGAAGGTCCTCGGCTCGCTGCCGGATCTCGCCGAGCGCATCGCGCTCGACTTTCTGCGCTCGATGTGTGAGCACATCGGCCATTTCTATGAGCCCGGAGCCAGGATCACGGTCTGCTCGGACGGGCACGTGTTCGGGGATCTGATCAGTGTCTCCGACGAGGCCATCTCGTCCTACCGCAGCGACCTGGAGGCGCTGCTGGTCGACATCAGAGCACACAATATCGATCTCTACTCACTGGACGACGCGTTCGGCGCCGGTGACTTCACCGAGCTGCGTAGGAAACTGGAGGAAAACTATGCCGCAACGGTGGCGGAACTGCGCCAACNGATCGCCACGAGCCCAGCCACGAAGACGCAGTTCAACGGCATCCACCGTTTCGTGTTCGAGGATCTGCTGGTGCTGCGCCCGGAGACCAGCCGCACTCAACTCCGGCTCGCCAGCAAGGATCTCGCCTACCAGATCGTCCGCCGCAGCAACGCCTGGAGCCGACTCGTCGCCGAGCAGTTCCCGTCCGCCGTCCGCCTGTCGATCCACCCCCAGCCCTGCCATTCCGAGAAAATCGGCATCCATATGATCAGAACCAGGGACAACTGGCTCACTCCCTGGCATGGCGTCGCCATGGACGACGGCAACAGTGTCACGCTGATAAAGCGCAGCACCGCCGAAAAGCTGAACGCGTCGGTGGTCTGGCGCAATGGACGACCGAGTCACTTCGTCGCTCCGCATCTCATGCGGACGGATTCGAGGGTGAAGGAGACCGTCTCGTGAGTGCCGGGGCACTGGTCGACGCCAGCTCGGCGCCGCGGCGTTCGCTGCATCCGTTCGGACTGTTGATCGAATCATCCAGTGACACGGATCTGACCGCCGTGCCACCCGAGGAGTTGACCCGGTTCGTCGCGGATTCGAAGCTGCTGGTGCTACGAGGTTTCCAATCTCCTTCGACCACCGATCTCGTCGCCTACTGCCGGCGAATGGGCGAGATCCTGACCTGGGACTTCGGGGAGGTGCTGGACCTGACGGTGCACGAGGACCCACAGAACTACCTGTTCACCACGGGTCCGGTGCCCTTCCACTGGGACGGCGCGTTCGCCCGGCTCACGCCACGCTTCATCGTGTTCCGCTGCCTACGCGCTCCCGACCCGGATAGAGGCGGGGNGNCGACTTTNTNCGACACCNCCCNCNTTATTTNCNCCNCGCCNGCGCACCTGCGTGACACCTGGGCCGGCGTCCGGATCGACTACCAGACCGAAAAGATCAAGCACTACGGCGGGCACATCGTGCAGGACCTCGTGGTGCCCCATGCCGTGACGGGTGTGCCGACTCTTCGTTTTGCCGAGGCGCTCGACCCAGCCGAATATCTCAATCCGCTGTTCCTCGACATCCACGGCGTCTCACGGAATGATCGCGAGGACTTTCTCGACGATCTGTCGGCCCGGCTCTACGACCCGTCCGTCAGCTACGCGCACGCATGGCGTTCCGGCGATGTCGTGATCGCGGACAACCATGCGCTGCTACACGGTCGACGGTCTTACTCACTGGCCTCCTCGCGGCGACTCCAACGCATTCATGTGATCTGAGCAAAGATTCGAGGAAATGGAGAAGACATGCGGGATCATTACGACGTTATTATCGCCGGCGGCGGGCCGGCGGGCTCTACACTGGCCGCGCTGCTCGCCCGCACGTCGGACCTGAAAGTAGCGATCTTCGAGAAGGATGAGTTCCCGCGCGAGCACATCGGCGAGTCGTTCGCGCACCCGTTGATCCCGGTGCTGGCAGAGAGCGGAGCGCTCGCGAAGGTGCTGGCCAGCAACTGCTGGGTAAAGAAATTTGGCGGTATCTACAGCTGGGCGCGGCAGGGTCCGAGCCGGGCGTTCTTCGACCACGCGAACTGGGCGGTGGACGGGGTACACCGATGGGCACTGCACGTCAACCGTTCAGAGTTCGACCAGATCCTGCTGGAACACGCCCGGGACCTCGGAGTCGACGTCACCACCGGGATGGCCGTCACCGACTTCGCCGCGGCCGCCAACGGCTGTCAGGTGACGCTCGCCGACGGCACCGCCGTGTCCGGCGCGTACTTCGTCGATGCCTCCGGTCGCCAGCAGAGCCTGGTCACCAAAAAGCCTCGCGAATGGTTGTCCGGCTACCGGAACATCGCGATCTGGCAGCACTACCTGGGCGGCCTGCCGGCCCAGGGGCTCGACGGCGACTGGAACATCTTCCGGGAGAAGAACCTCTCGCCGATCGGTTGCTTCGCGTTTCCCGACGGCTGGTGCTGGTACATCCCCGTCCCCAGGATCGTGAACGGGGAGCGGGTGCTCACGCACTCGATCGGCATCGTGACGAGCCCGGAGGTGCTGAAGGAACCCGGGAAGGACTTCACGGACTCCGAGGTCTTTCTGCGCACCGTCCGCGGCGTGCCGCGGCTGGCCGACCTGGTGGCCGAGGTGACGCCGATCTCCGACCAGATGATGACGGTCACCAACTACTCCCGGGTCAATGAGCGCTTCGCCGACCTCGACCGGCACTGGATCCTGATCGGCGATGCCTCCTACTTCGTGGACCCCCTCTTCTCGTCCGGGGTCGCGTTCGCGGCCAACCAGGCGGCCTCGGCGGCGCTGCTGCTGCGCACCACGCTGCGCGCCGAACTCTCCCCGGGTCTGGTGAGAGATCTGTGGCAGGACTACGACCACGAGTGGCACGGAATGGCCGAGGTGTTCGCGCTCTCGATTGATCAGTGGTATCACATGATCGGCGCGGACAACCCGGGCAGCGCATACTGGCACCGGCGCAATTCGAGTCCGCATCTGGACATGCCCGATCGGTCCTTCGACGCGCTGCTCAACACGGCGTTCACCCCCGACCTGCTCCTGATCATGACGCGCGGCACCGGCCGAATGTCCGACCTGGCGATCGACGGTCCGTACCAGCAGGCTCGCGCGCACGTGATGCTGACGGAGCCGGAACCGGACGCCGTGCTGGTCGCCGCTCCCGGAGTCCGGATGCGGGCCGGCGTGGCGCTGGATGTCCCCGGCTTCAAAGCGGTGCTCCCACCGGCCGACCTCGAACTGGACACGCCCGCCGCGGTACGGGCCGCCGTCGCCGAGTACTGGACCGATCCGGTGGCGGCCGAGGCGAACGGCGGCCTCGGCGTGCCTTCTCCGACCGCCTCCCCAGTACCGTGCCACCGTTTCGAGTTCGATTCCGACGCACTCGTCGATTCCGGCTCAGGCGCGACGGGGTTTTCGGTGCGCGGGGTGGACAGTCACGACGGCGCACCGCAGCTGTGGGAGATACTCAGCCGCGGTCCGGTCGTCTACGGCGAGCTCGGCTCGCGGCTCGCCCCCGGTCAGCGGGTGCTGCTGCAGCGGCTGATAAAGGCCGGAATGGTCACCGTCAAGACCGCGGCGAGGCAGACCACGCCGGGGACTGAAGCCGCCGAGGTCACCCTCGCGGACTGACCGAAGCGGCGGCCGGCCAGCCGGGCGCGGGCCGGGCCGGTCGCTCACGCCGGCCCGGCCCGGGTCTCAGCCGGCGTGCGCGGGGACGACCTCGACGTCGGTAGTCGACTCCCGCCCGGCCCGGATGAGCACGACGATCACCACCGCCGCGAGCGCGATGAGGATGGCGCCCCACAGGAACGCCGTGGTGTAGCCCTCGATCTGCGCCTGGTCGAGAAGCGCCTTCCCNCCCCGTCCGTGATCGGCCAGGTAGTTGGTGACGGCCGTCGCGTAGACGGTGTTGAGCAACGCGGTTCCCAGCGCCCCGCCGATCTGCTGGGTCGTGTTGACCAGCGCGCTGGCCACCCCCGCGTCGTGCGGGGCGACCCCGATCAGCGCGAGGTTCGACAGGGGCACGAACGAGAAGCCCATGCCGATGCTGATCAGCAGCTCGGAGGGCAGGATGTGCACGACGTAGCTCGAATCCGTCCCAACCCCGAGGAGCAGCGCCATCCCGACCGCCGCGAGCGTCGTGCCGGTGCCGGCCAGCACCCGGGGTCCGACGCGCGGCAGGAACTGGCTGGCAAGCCCCGCGGAGACGATGATCCCGCCGCTGAACGGCAGGNACGCGAAGCCGGTCTTCAGGGCGCTGTAGCCGAGCGTCTGCTGGAAGTAGTACGTCAGGAACAGGAACATCGCGAACAGGCCGGCCCCGGTCAGCAGCGAGGCCAGGAACGAGCCGCCGCGGTTGCGCTCCCACGGCACCCGCAGCGGCAGCAGCGGCGCGCTGGTGCGGGACTCGACGACGACGAAGGCCACGAGCAGCACAGCCGCACCAACCAGCAGCCCGATGGTGCGGGCGTCGCCCCAGCCATCCTCGGCGGCCACGGTGAAGCCGTAGACCAGGGCCACCAGGCCCGCGGTCACCGTCACCGCGCCGGGCAGGTCGTAGCGGGCCTCGCCCTCCGCCCGGCTCTCGCGCACCACCGGCAGCGCGAGTACCGCGGTGATGATCGCGATCGGCACGTTCACCAGCAGGCACCACCGCCAGGAGGCGTACTCGGTGAGCAGGCCGCCGACGATGAGACCGATCGCGGCGCCACCGCCGGAGATCGCTCCGTACACGCCGAACGCCTTGGCCCGCTCGTGGCTTTCGGTGAAGGCGACGGTGATCAGCGACAGCGCGGCCGGCGCGAGCAGGGCCGCGAACGCGCCCTGCAGCGCCCGCGCTGCGAACAGCAGCCCGGCGTTCGGGGCCAGGCCGCCCAGCGCCGAGGCCAGCGCGAAACCGAGGAGTCCCCAGCTGAAGGCCCGCTTGCGCCCCAGGTAGTCGGCGACGCGCCCGCCGAGCAGCAGCAGACCGCCGAAGGCCACGGTGTACGCGGTGATGATCCACTGCCGGTTCGCGGTGGAGATGTCGAGATCGGCCTGCGCGTGCGGGATCGCGATGTTCATGATCGCGGCGTCGAGGACGACCATGAGCTGCGCGACAGCGATGATCCAGAGCGCGAGCCAGCGCCGTGGATCGGGCGAGCCGTCAGCCGCGTCCACCGGACGGTCCTCCGCCTGGTGGTCGAGGGTTGTGGTCACAGGGAAGCTCCTAGCCGGTCGGACCTGAAACGGGGACGAACGAACGCCACGAGTTCGGGCGAGGCGACCCGGTGCGGTGGGGATGGTGCCGATGGGGATGGTGCCGATGGGGATGGTGCCGATGGGGATGGTGCCGATGGACGGCGCCCCCGGGACCGGGCGGTCCGTGGCGGCGTCGGTGACGCGGCAGTGGCAGGGACAGGGACAGTGGCAGTGGCAGTGGCAGTGGCAGGGACATCGAACAGGAGTTCGAGCAGGGAATAGCTCAGGCGTTCGAGTTGACCCCGGACGGGGGTGTTTCGGGCCGGAGTGTCGTTCCGGGCCGGCCAGCCAGCAACGGCATGAGCACGTCGTCCACCATATGATCGACGAACGCATCGTCGAGCGGCTCGCCGGTGACGAGCAGGCGACAGAAAATCATCGCCATGACGATCTCCATAATCACGTCGAAATCGGCCGACACAGAGATCTCCCCCCGTTGCGAGGCCCGAGCGAACATGCAACGGCCGATCTTCGCTTTGTTCTGCAGGATGTTGGCCTGCACGACCGCGGCCAGCCGCGGGGACTCGCTCGCGGCCCGGAGCACGCCGATGAGCAGCGCACCGTCGGGACCGGTAATCGTGTCGATCATGAGGTGCACCTCGGCGGCCAGGTCGTCCCGCAGGCACCCGGTGTCAGCCGGAACGCGGTCGCCGGGACCATGCCGGCGCAGGGCCTCCACGACCATCTCGTCCTTGCACGACCATCGGCGGTAGATCGTCGCCTTGCTGGCTCGGGCCCGGGCCGCGACGGCGACCATGCTCATCCGCTCATACCCGACCTCGACGAGCAGTTCCAGCGCGGCGTCCAGGATCGCCCGTTCCCGGGCGTCGTCCCGGGGCCGGCCACGCCCGGCGCCACTCGGCGGGGAAATCGGTTTTCGCCCTTCCGTCTCGGACGCTTCTCCGGAGTCGACGCGCATGGCCGCGACGCCGAGGAGAAGGCCTAATGAACATTACCTGGACCAGAGAAACAGTACCGTACTGTACTGAAAATACCAGCTCCCCACACCGTGTGGTGCTGGTCACATCCACTACCCGTCACCAACACCCGTACCCGCACCCGCACCGCGTCGGCCCCGGCCCCGGCCCCGGCCGCAGGCTCCGGCCGCAGGCTCCGGCTCCGGCCGTGATCCGGGTGTCCCGAACGGACAACGCCCGGGGCCGTCCGTCTGGAATGTCAGTGAACGCCAAGATCAAGGGATTCATCATGCGATCGGACGTTCGGAACGGTCAGAGCGGCAGGGCATGATGACTGGCGGAGGCGAGAGTTCCGTCCCCGCTGACCCCTGCCCGGCCGATCCCCGTCCCGCCGATCCCCGTCCCGCGGACGGCCCTCCGGAAGGGAGATTGTCATCATCCGCTCCGCCCAGCACCGATTCCTCGCCGCTGCCGCCACCGGCGGCATGCTCGCACTCGGCCTGGGCCTGGCGGCGTGCTCCCGGCACGGCTCCACCCCTCGCCCCTCGTCGCCGACAGCGTCGGGCCCGGGTGGCCCGAACAGCACACTCGCGCAGGCCGGCACGCCCGAGGAGTCCGACGGCCTGTGGGTCCTGCGCGACGTGCCCTACGCGCCGGTCTCGCCGGCACAGCGGCTGGATCTCTNCCGCCCCTCCCCGCCGGCCCCGACGGCGGGTGCCGAGGGGGCCCGGGTGGTCCCCGGGACGGTCCTGCCGGTGGTGCTCACGATCCACGGTGGCGCGTTCATGCTCGGCGACAAGCGGGACGACCTGCCGGTGGTCCGGGCACTCGTCCACGCCGGATANGCCGTCGCCAGCCTGAACTACCGGCTGTCCGGGGAGGCGAAGTTCCCGGCCGCGGTCCAGGACGTGAAGGCGTCCGTCCGCTGGCTGCGGGCCCACGCGGGCACCTATGGCCTGGACCCCTCCCGCATCGCCGCGACCGGCGCGTCGGCCGGGGCCTACCTCGCGGTGATGCTGGGCACGACGAGCGGCGTGGCGATGTTCGACGACCCGGATCTCGGCAACCCCGGGGTGTCCAGCGACGTCCAGGCCGTCGTCGACTTCTACGGCCCGGTGAACTTCGCCTCGATGGACGCCCAGCTGCGCACGAACGAGCGGTGCACCGTGGCCGACGCCCAGCACGACCGGCCCCACTCGCCGGAGTCGCGCTTCCTCGGCCGCACCGTGACAGCCGTGCCCCAGCTGGTACGGGTGGCGAGCCCCCTGAACTACCTGAGCCGCGGGCCGCTGCCGCCGTTCCTGATCGAGCACGGGGACGCGGACTGCACGGTCCCCCACCAGCAGTCGCTGGAACTCGCCCACGCGCTGCGCACCGCCGGAGCGCCGGCAGTGGACGTGACGATCGTGCCGGGCGCCGGCCACGGCGGTGCCTTCCCGACCCGGGAACGGATGGGCGTCGTTCTGGCGTTTCTGCACCGCACCATCGGCCGCTGACGGCCGGCACACCACCCGGCGCTCCATCGAGCAACCACCTCTGCGACCTCAGGCCGCGGGCCATCCGGCAGGGTCATGACCCGGCCGCAGGCCCCACCGGCTCACCCCGCGCGTCACGTCGCGGGGGTCACCTTCAGGCGGAACCATGGCGGTGGCGGGGGACACCACGGCGAGAGGGNGATGGCGATGTCGGACACCACGGCACAGCCGGACAGCGCGGCACAGCCGAACAGCGCGGCACAGCCGAACAGCGCGGGGTACGCGCGCCCCGCCGGGCCGGCGGACGCCCGCAACCCCGCCGGGCAGGCCGTCGAGGTGGCGGACGCGGAGTCCGCCGCCGGTGGGATCGTCGTCGGGGTCGACGGTTCACCCGCGTCCGTCGCCGCGATCCGGTGGGCCTGTGACGAGGCCGCCCGGCGCCTGGTCCCGGTGATCGCGGTACTGGTATGGGACGTCATGGGCGAACCGCGGCCGGTCTTCGAGACCGCGGCGAACGCCGACCGCGAGGGTCTGGCGCACGCCGCCACGCGGGTTCTGGACACCGCGCTGACCGCCGCCCGGGTCAGCGATCCGACAGTGCGGATCATCCGGCGGGTCGAGGAGGGCAGTCCCGTCCCGGAGCTGCTGCGGGCCGCGGTCGGCGCGCGGATGATCGTCGTCGGCGAGCGCGGTCACGGGGCCCTGCACCGGCTGGTGAGCGGCTCGGTGAGCCAGGGTGTGGTGCACTATGCCTCCCTGCCGGTCGTCGTGGTACGGCCGGTCGCCCCGGCCGCCGGCGTCGACGACCGGCCGGTGGTCGTCGGCGTGGACGGCTCGGCCCTCTCGCTCACGGCACTACGGTGGGCCGTCGAGGCGGCGATGCTCCGCAAGAGCGCCCTGCACGTCGTGCATGCCTGGCACCTGGACATCCCGATCTACCCGGGGAGCTACGCCGATATCGGATCGGTGCTGGCGGAGCAGGCCCAGCAGACCCTCGACCAGGCCGTCTCCACGATCGTCACCGAGCACGCCGGCGGGCTACCCATCCCCGTTATGAAGGAGACCGTCGCCGATGGCCCCGCCCATGCGCTGCTGCGGGCCTCGGCTGACGCGCAGCTGCTCGTGGTCGGCAGCCGCGGGCACGGCGGCTTCGCCGAACTGCTTCTCGGTTCGGTGAGCCACCAGTGCGTCCTGCACGCGCACTGCCCGGTGGCCGTGGTCAGGTAGCGGCGCGGCCCGTGGTCGGGGAACCGGCACGGTTCGTCCGGCGAGATCGATCAGCCGACGCCAGCCGGCGTTGGGATGCGGGGGCGCAGCGTGCTCAGCAGGCCGAGGACCCGGTCGGCCAGGTCCTGCTCTCCCCCGCCGGCCGATCCAGCTGATCCGGCGGTGTCCCACGAGCCGAGCAGGAAGGACGGAGTCAGGCGGACGTAGAGCTGGATCGCGGTAACCCCGGGCTGCACATATGCGGCGATCTGGTCGCGGCACTGCTCGGGCGTGCCGTGGATGAACAGGGCGTCAATGACCTCATCGGGTAGTGCCCGGGCGGCACCACGCTGGTCCCCGGCGGTCCAGCGCTTGTGGGACTCGGCGAGCCGTTCGCCGTTGCCGAGCCATTCGTGGAAGGCATGGTAGGGGGTCTGGTTGAGGATCCAGGTGAGGAACGGCCGGCTGTCGCGGCGGGCGACGTCCGGATCGGCGTTCGGGCTCACGAAGACCTTCACCACCAGCTCCTTGCCCGCTGGCTGCGGTCCGACGACGGCGCGGACCTTGATCAGATCTTCGGGGGACAACAGATTGGTGACGGCACCATCCCCCTCGGTGAAGCCGAGCTTGAGCATGCCGGGCCGCAGCGCTCCCAGGATGACCTTCGGCGTCTCGATCGGAGGATTCGGTATGGCGAAGCCGCGGATCGCGAACGTGTCGAAGGCGCCGGAGACCACCTCGCCGCGCAGCGCCCGGGTGAGGAAACGAAGCGTGTCCCGGGTCCGGCGGAAGGGCTCGTCGAACGGGATGCCGTTGAGGTCGGTCACGTGGGCGGGCACCGACGAACCGATGCCAAGGACAAGCCCGCCGAACGTCAGATCGGCCAGGGTCGCCGCGGTCTGGGCGAGCACCGCCGGGCCGCGGGTGTGGACGGGCACGATCGCGCTCGCCAGGCGCACCCGGGGATCCCAGGCGGCGGCGACCGCGAGCGGGGTGAACGCGTCGATGCCGCCGCCTTCGGCCGTCCACACGTCGCTGTAGCCAGCGTCAGCGAGTCCCGTGACGATGCGTCGATGGTCCCGCAGCGGAATGCCGGGCAGAGGAAGGGTGACACCGAAGCGCGGAGTGGTCACGGGAGTACCTCACGGGTGGTCGACGGTGTTCGGTCAGATGGTCGTCGCGGAGACGGAGGACGAAGGACGAAGGACGGAGACGGAGGACGAAGGACGGAGACGGAAGGGCGGGAGTTCCCGCGCCCGTAAGCTCAGGCCGGGGGGCGCCGGCCCCAGGCCGCGATGATGCTGGGCCCGAGGTCGAGGAAGTCGGGATCGGCGAGCAGGGCCAGGGCCGAGTCGAGATCGGCGCGGGTGAGCAGGCCGCTGGCGACAAGGTAGTCGGCGGACTGGCTGAACGTCGCACGCCACAGGCGCCCGATCTCGTTGGAGCCGCCAACCGGGTAGTACGTGGCGTGCAGACCGGCGTCGACCAGGCCCGCTCGGGTCAGCGGCGCCGGCAGCGTTCGCCCCCACCACAGGTCCGACCCGATCGACGACGCCATTGCCTGGCCGATCGCCTCGAAGGCGTGCCGGAATTCGTCGTGCGGTGACGAGTCAACCGGGGACAGCACGAGATCCTCAGTGACCAGCCAGCCGCCCGGGGCCAGCCAGGAGACTAGCCGCCGCAGCACCTCCTCACGTTCGGGGATGTGCATGAGGACGGTGCGGGCATGGATGAGGTCGAAGGAGCCCGGCTCGAAGTCGTGGGTGCGCACGTCCGCTTGGACGATCCGCAGGTTCGACCGGCCGGTGTCGTCGAGGAAACTCGTGCTCACGTCGACCGCGGTCACCTCCCCGCCGGGGAACCGGTCGGCCAGCCAGTAGGCGACCGAACCCGCACCGGCACCGATTTCCAGGAACCGCCCTCCGTCTGCGATTCCCCGCGCCTCGAGAACGGCGTGCGTGGCCGGGTCCACCTGTGATTCCAGCAGTTGCAGCCGACCGAGTTCCGTGGAGATGTCGTGGCTGAGGATGCCCTGGACGTATCCGACCGACGTGTCGGGCTCGGAACGCTGTGCAGCGATCACGTCTCGCGCCGGCGCCAAAGCCGCATCGAATTCCGTTGTACTGGTCATCGTCTCCCCTGGGCATGGTTCTGGGCCGGCTCCGGGCGGTCGCAGCCAAGTCCCAGACCGGTTGCGGACCAGCTCCGGTCCGGCACGGCGGTACCGATGTCTGTGCGGTTTCCACCGTCGTACCTGGTTTCCACCGTCGTACCTGGTTTCCACCGTCGCGGCTTCCACTGCCGCGAACAGTTTCCGCGTCCCGGCCCGCGACCCATTCCAGTCGGCTCGCGGCGGCGGGTCCAGAGGCATCACGGTGCTGTTACCAGTACTAACAGGATGTCGACTATGGACGCAGAAAGCTACCTTGACCCCACACGAACACGATGCCTAATTTCAAAACTCATGGCACGGAACTCGGCGCTTGGCGCGAGCCCGTGATGCACGATGGCGGACCGTCAGTACGTCGGATCGGTTGACATACCTCGGCTGGGGAGAAGCAGATGACGCAGACCGTCACGGCACAGGCGGCCCGACTCGGCGGATACGACGACGCCAGCCGGCTTCGGCAGGCTCAGGACACCGACTGGGTGCTCGGGTTCGCCGATCCGACCGCCCGGTCCGTCGCCGATCTCGGCTGCGGCATCGGTTCCCTGCTCGCCGCGGCGCTCGACCGCCTGCCCGACGCCGTCGACGCCCTGGGCCTGGATCGTGAGGAGTCCCGGCTCGCCGAGGCTCGACGCAAGCTCGCCCCCTACGCGACCCGGGTACGGTTCCGCTTCGTCCAGGCCGATCTGCGCCGGCCCCCGCAGCTGGCCGACGATGCGGGTTCCACGGCGTTCGACCTGGTCACCCTCACCGCGGTCCTGCACTGGATCCACCCTGACGAGGAGCAGCTGGTGCGGTGGATCTCCATGCGACTGCGACCCGGCGGCGCCTTCCTGCTCACCACCCACCATCCCGAGCACGACGAGTACGGGTTCGGTGGCAGCGACGACCTCGCCCGGCAGGCCCTGGTCCGCCTGGGCCATGCGGCCGAGGACGTACCCAGGCTGCTGGCGGCGGCCGGGATCATTCCGATCGCCGTACGCACCCTGTCCGTGGACGACACCGCGACCCTGCTCGACGCGTACTTC
The DNA here is from genome assembly GCF_000732115.1 of Frankia sp. CeD. NCBI lineage: Bacteria > Bacillati > Actinomycetota > Actinomycetes > Frankiales > Frankiaceae > Frankia > Frankia sp. CeD. The sequence goes on along the minus strand of NZ_JPGU01000047.1, from coordinate 14,537 downwards.
GACATCGACGGCGTCGACGAACGCCCGGCACTCGTGCGGGCCGCGAGCGGCGAAGAGTACCAGCGGTTCCACGCGGCGACCTTTGGCACCTACTACAGCCGGCTCGTCGGTGCGGATCGCCAGGAGGACTATTTTCGGGCGATCGGGGAGGTCGCGCAGCACCGCCTCGACACCGACGGGCACATTACCCAGATGCCGGTACGGCTGTGGCGCTGTCGGCCACGGGCGTCCCGGCCTGCGGAGACGGCCCGGCCTGCGGAGACGGCCCGGCAGCCGATAGGGGGGTAGGCGGTGCGGGGAGCCGGGGCACCGCGGCGAGCAGCCGTACGGTGTAGGGGTGCCGGGGGGCGGTGAAGACCGTCTCCACCTCCCCGGACTCGACGATCCGCCCGTCGTACATCACCAGGACCCGGTCGCTGAGGTGCCGCACGACGCCGAGGTCGTGAGAGACGAAGACCATGGCCAGACGGTGGGTCCGGCGCAGGTCGACAAGCAGGTCCAAGACCTGGGCCTGGATGGACACGTCGAGCGCGGATACCGGTTCGTCGCAGATCAGCACCTGCGGTTCCACGGACAGCGCCCGGGCGATGGCCACCCGCTGCCGCTGGCCGCCGGACAGCTCGACCGGTCTGCGCCGTAGTTCCCGCGCGGAGAGCCCCACCTGTTCCAGCCGTCGGACGGCGGCGTCGCGGCGCTCGGTCCGCGCGACCCCACCCACCCGCAGCGCCTGCGTCAGGATCCGGCCCACCGTCAGTCGTGGGTCGAAGGAACCCAGCGGGTCCTGGAAGATCGCCTGGATCTGCCGACGGCGTGGTCGGCGCTCACGCTCCGACACCGAGCTGCCCCGGCCGCCCCCAGGATCCGACGGACCGACCCAGGGAACGCCGCCGAGCAGCACCTCACCCGCGTCGGGTTCGGTCAGACCCAGCATGATCCGGGCGAGCGTCGTCTTCCCCGAACCGGACTCGCCGACGAGCCCGAGGGTCNCCCCGCGGCGCAGCGCGAAGGAGACGTCCCGGACCACCTCGCGTCGCTCTCCGTCCGTCGTCCGGAACGCCTTGCGCAGTCCCGTCGCCCGCAGAAGGATCTCGGCGCCGGTCGAGCCGCCCGCGTCGAGCCCGGCAGACGCGAGCCCGGCTTCGTCGACGGGTCCGGCCAGCCGGCTGCCCCTGGTCCGTGCGGAGGGCACGGCGGCAAGCAGCTCGCGGGTATAGGCGTGCGTGGGATCGCCCAGCACCCGCTCGGTCGGGCCACTTTCCAGGATCACTCCGTCGCGCAGCACGGCGACCCGATCGGCGAGCCGGGCAACGACCGCCAGGTCATGGCTGATGAGCAGCAGTCCCATCCCGCTCGCACGCAGACCGGCGAGCAGATCGAGGATCCGGGCCTGGACCGAGACGTCGAGAGCGGTGGTCGGCTCGTCGGCGATGAGCAGGTCCGGGGTGCCGGCCAGCGCCGCGGCGATCAGCACCCGCTGGCGCAACCCGCCGGAGAGCTGGTGCGGGTACTGCCGGGCACGGACCTGTGGATCAGGAATGCCGGCCCGCGCCAGCAGCGTCACGACGCGGGGGCCACGTTCGGCTCGCGCGACCGGGCCATGCGCCCGCAGCGCCTCGTCGNCCTCCTGCTCGACCCGCCGCAGCGGATCGAGGGAGCCGAGGGCGTCCTGGAGCACCAGGCCGATCCGGCGGCCACGCAGGGCGCGCCATTCCCGGTCCCGCAGCCCGATGAGGTCGGTCCCGCCCAGGCGCAGCCGCCGGGCCTGGACCGTCGCGCCCGCTCCGGCGAGTCCGACGAGGGCGCGGGCGGTCACGCTCTTACCCGATCCGGACTCGCCCACGAGGGCCACACACTCCCCCGCGCCGACATCGAAGGAGATTCCCCGCACCGCCTCGACGGCCCGAGCGCCCCGGCCGAAGGAGACCCGCAGCCCGTCGACGGTCAGCAGGGTCGCGGACGGCTCCTTCGCCCCCCGCCCGCTCGGAGGTATCGAACCAGGGGGCTCCGACCCCAGCGGTGCCAGGTTCGGCGATGCCACGTTTGGCAGTGCCAGGTTCGGCGGTGCCAGGTTCGGCGGTGCCGGCGGTGAGACCTGCGGCTGGTCGTTCACGGAGTCCGTCCCTCCACCCGCAGGCGGGCATGGCGGCCGAGCACGGTCACGGCGACGACCGTGGCGGCGATCGCCGCCCCGGGGAACACCACGACCCACCAGGCGGTGTCGATGACGCCCCGGCCGTCGGCGAGCATCGCCCCCCACTCGGGGGCCGGCGGCTTCGTACCGAGGCCTAGGAAACTCAACGCCGAACCGGAGATGATCGCCGTCCCGATGCCGACGGTGGCCAGCACGAGCAGCGGTCCGAGCGTGTTCGGCACGATGTGGCGCAGCATGATCACCGGCCGGGGCAGGCCGAGCGCCACCCCGGCGTCGACGAACCCGGCATGGCGGACGACGAGGGCACGCGACCGCACAACCCGCGCGTAGCTGGGGACCGCCGCGATGCCGATGGCCACCGCCGCGTTCACCGATCCTGGACCGACGATGGTGATGACCAGCAGCGCGAGCAGCAGTTCGGGGAAGGCAAGCAGCAGGTCCACGAGCCGCATGAGCAGCCCGTCGGCGAACCGGCCGCCGAGGGCCGCCGCGAGGCCGACCGTCGCCCCGATCCCCGCGCCGAGCGCGGTCGCTCCGGCACCGAGCAGTAGCGAATGCCGGGCGCCGGTGACCACCCGCGCGAAGACGTCCCGGCCCAGCTGGTCGGTGCCGAACCAGTGTGCCCAGCTCGGTCCGCGCAGCGCCTCGCCGAGGTTCGTCCCGTCCGCGGGATGGCGGCTGAGCAGCCCCGGCCAGGCGGTCGCGACAAGAAGCAGGACTATCAGCAGGCCGGCCGCGATCAAACCGGGACGCGGCCGGCCACCGCCGGTGCCGGCCAGGGCACCGGCGGCGGGCGGCTCGGTCCCGGGGCGGGTTTCCCCGACCGCGGTCACCGGGACACCGCCAGATCAACCGCCGTGGCCCTCCCGGCACCGGATCCGTCGTCGCGCAGTCGCGGGTCGATGAGCAGGTAGAGCAGGTCGACTACGCTGTTCACGACGACGAAGACCGCCGCGGACAGCAGCACCACCGCGGTGACCACCGGGATGTCCTTGGCCGAGATCGCCACGAGGGTCACCCGACCGATCCCCGGCCGGGCGAACACCGCCTCGGTGACGACGGCGCCGCCGAGCAGGCTGCCCACCGCCCAGCCGAGCAGGGTGACGAGCGGGAGCGCGGCATGGCGCAGGGCATGGCGGGTCAGCACACCCACCGCGCCGATGCCGCGGGCGCGAACCGAGACGACGAACGGAGCCTCCAGCGCGGCGTCAAGGCCCTCCCGCAGCACCTGGGCAAGAACCCCGGCGATCGGCAGGGCCAGCGCGGACGCCGGGAGGACCAGTCCGGACGGGCCAGTGGCGCCGGCGCTGGGAAACCAGCCGAGATGCGCGGAGAAGAGGGTGATGAGCAGGATGCCGATCCAGAACGTCGGGCTCGACACGACGAGCAGCTCGGCGCTGGTCGCCAGCATCCGGCCGAGCCGGTGGGTGGTGCCGCCCCGGCCGGCGGTCGACACCGCGAGTCCGACCGCCAGCAGCGCGGCGAGTGCGGACGCCGTGAGCGCCAGCTGCACCGTCGGCCACACCTGACCGGACAACACCTCCACGACCGGCCGCTGCAGCTGGTAGGAGGTGCCGAGATGGCCGGTCACCAGGCGGCGCAGCCAGGTGCCGTACTGGACGACGAGCGGCGACTGGAATCCGTACGTCTCGTTGATCTGCTCCCGAAGCTGCGGCGAGATCCCGAACGTAGGCCCGATCAAAGTGTCGACAGGATCACCCGGTACGACGTGCAGCGTCACGAAGGCCAACGTCGCCGCGCCCCATAGGACCCCGGCGCCCACGACCAGCCGGCGCAGCAGGAACCTCGCCACAGCCCGCACTAGATCAGCCCACCCAGCTGTCGTAGAACAGCGGGAAGGCGTCCGCGTCGAAGGTGATGTCGTGGACCTTCGACGCCGTGCCGACGGTCCGGGTGAACACGTAGATCGGCAGGGTGTACGCGTGGTCGATCACATATTTCTGCACCTGCCCGTAGGCCTTCTTGCGGGCGGCGAGATCCGTCGTGCCGGNGCCGGTCGCGAGCCAGTCGTCGACCTCCGGCACCGCGATCCCGGAACTGTTCGCCCCGCCCTGGGTGAACGCCAGATTCGAGGCGAACAGTGTACGGAGCAGGTCGGGGTCGGACTTGCCCCAGCTGTAGGCGATCAGGTCGTAGCCGCCGGCGTTGCGCTGGGTGGTGTAGGCGCCCGAGTCCATCGAGTAGAGCTTGGTGGCGATGCCGACCTTCTTCAGGTCGGCCTGTACCGCCTGGCTGACGATGTCGCGCTGCTCGCGGTTGAAGGCGCCGACGTAGGGCCAGTCGAGGACGAGACGCGCGCCGTTCTTCGTGCGGTAGCCGTCGGCGTCGCGGCCGGTGTAGCCGGCCTCGTCGAGTAGCTTGTTCGCCGCGGTGACGTCATGGGGGAAGGCCTTCTCGAGGCTGCGATCGTAGGCGATGTTCTTTGGCGTCAGCGTGCTCCACGCGCGGGCGTACTGGCCGGCGTAGACCGTCTTCACGATCGTGTCGACGTCGACGGCGCGCTGGACGGCCTTACGGACCCGCTCGTCGGAGAACGGCGCACGCCTGGTGTTGAAGTAGATCGAGTAGTTGGCGTTCTGCGGAATCACCTTGAGTAGCCGCAGGGAGGTATCGCCCTCGATCGCGGCGACGTTCTGCGCCGGCACGCCGTCGGCGGCGTCGATCTCCCCACTGCGCAGCGCGCTCACCCTCGTCGCGTCCTCGGGCAGGAAGCGGATGGCCAGCTTGTCGAGGTAGGCGGCGCCGGTGTGCTTCGCGCCGCCGGGGGCCGAGGTGTAGCCGTCGTTGCGGGTGAACTCGGCGACCGATCCCTTCACATAACGGGTGAAGCGAAACGGCCCGGTACCCACCGAGTTCGGCCCGCCCGAGCAGAGGGTGTCCGGCGCGTCGGCGATCTTCTTCGACGACTCGATGCCGAGGTAGGTCGTGGCGGCCGCGGCGAGGAATGCCGCGTACGGCTTGGAGAAGGTGACCTTGGCCGTGTGCGGGTCGACGACCTCGGTGCCGACGTAGGGGCCGAGCAGCGCCACCGCGTACTGCGACTTCGTTGACTTCGCCGCGATGTGGTCGAAGTTCGCCTTCACCGCCGCCGCGTCGAACGGTGTGCCGTCGTGGAACGTCACGCCGTCCTTGAGCTTGAAGGTGAACGTCTTCGCGTCGGCGGAGACCGTCCACGACGTGGCCAGCCACGGGCCGACCCCGCCGCCCGGCTGCTGCGTCACGAGCGAGTCGAACACACCCCGCTGGATGACGGCGGTGACGTCGGCCGGGCTGACGTGCGGGTCGAGGCAGTCGCCCTCGGTGGCCACCGCGAAGGTGAGCGTGCCGCCCCGGTGCGGTGTTCCGCCCGCCCCGTTCGCGCTGGTGGAGCCGGCGGGTGCCGGATCGGACGCGCAGGCGCCGAGCATGGCGGCGGCGGCCGCGACGGCCGCGACGCGGACGGCGGGGNGGAATCGGGGACGTGGGCGTTTCATGGATGCTCCAGATAGGGCGGACGCGACGATGGCCTCACCGGGTCATGCGGCCCGGCGGCCGAGGGGCACGGGGAGCCGCAGCCGGCGGCCCGGGCGCGTGCCGTACGAGCACGGACCAGCACGAACGGGGAGGTAGTCGCCGATGGTGCTACTGCCGTACCAGCCCAGACAGGCAGCGGTTCATCCTGTTATCGCGGCTCATAGACATCGCCGCAAGCCCGTGCGCGTCGCCCCGCGGCCCGCCCCGCCCGAACCGACCCCGCCCGAACCGACCCGGCCGAAAGGCACCCTCAGGTAACCTGAGCGGGGTCAAACGGTCGTAGCGACGCCCCGATACCCGAGATGGCGTGGACCGATGCCCGCGACATGCGGGCCCCAGGTCATGGCGGTCGACTACGCCCTGGCGGGCTGGCCGCCCGGCACATCCCCGGCCATCCGGCGGACTAAAGTCCCCGCCGAGGAGATCTGCACCGACCCCCGATCCCGGCGGCGGACCATGCCGAAAGGCCAACTCACCCGCGCACCAGGGAAGATCACAGATATCTGATCATGCTATGAAAGATCACACCACCAGCGCTGGTGGATCCAGGTAGACCGCAGGAAGGAAGGGCCGACACGGTCGGCNTAGCCAGCGCAGCTGTCACACATACACAGGCACGCCACGACGTCATCGGGCGAGATACGCCCGCGGGAACGCCACGACCTCCGCCAACGCCTCCCTCGCAGCCCCCGAACTAGGCACCGCGATGTGCCAGCAGTGCCCGGTGCCCGCCCACGCGCGGTACGTGGCACGGCCCCCGGCGGCGGAAGCCCCGCGTCCCGTGCGGCCAGCAGGGCCGCCGCCGTGCAGATGCAGCACCATCGCGCGCCGGCCGCCGGCCGCCGGCCGCCGGCCGCCGGTGGCGGGCCGGGCCGCCGGTCGCGGTCAGGCCGAGAGCCGCTGCCGCGCGGCGGGGTCCGGGCGCCCCGCCGCGCCCGGCGTCTCGGCCGCCAGCCGGGTGAGCAGCTCCCGGTCCGCGGGCGTCGCGGGCGTCTGGAGCCAGATGGTGGACTCCGGATCATCACCCGGTCGCAGCACCGACAGCATCAGCGAAATGTCGCCGAGCGGCGTGGCCGCGCTGACCGTGCGGCCCGTGAACACGCGCACGGACCGGCACTGCCACCAGGCACGCAGCTCGGGGCGCGCCTGTTCGAGCAGCTCCAGCACGGCACGGCCGCGCTGGTCGTCGGGATGATGACCGATCTGGGCGCGGAACTGGGCGAGCAGGTCCTTGGCCACGTCCTCGGACCCGCCCATCCCGTCCCGGGTCCGGGGCTGCGCCACCAGCAGCCACAGCAGGTTGCGCTGGGGCTCGGGCACGTCGGCGGGATCCCCCCACAGGACGGTGTAGGCGTCGTTCCAGGCGGTGACGTCGAAGCGCCGGTCGAGCAGCAACGCCGGACAGTTCGGCCAGTTGTCCAGCACCGAACGCAGCGCCTTGACGAGGGTGTGGTGGCGGTCCGCTGGCGGCGTGTGCAGGCCGGCGAGCGCCAGGGCGTGGCGACGACCGTCGTCGTCGAGCCGCAGGGCCCGGGCGACGGCCTCGAGGACCTGCCGGGACGCGGCGACCCGGCCTTGTTCCAGCCAGGTGTACCAGGCGAGGCCGAGGCCGGAGAGCGCGGCGACCTCCTCCCGGCGCAGCCCCGGGGTGCGGCGGCGAGGTGTGGCGGGCAACCCGACGTCCTCGGGTCGCAGGCGCTCACGGTGGGCACGAAGAAAGAATCCAAGCTCACGCTGGCGGGCGTCGTCGCTCATCGGTTCCAGTCGGATCGGGCGGCCTGGTCGACACCGCCGATCCGGCACATCCGGCACATCCGGCACATCCGGCGGGCGGGACAGCATCGACACAGGGACACGCGGTCAGCAGGACTGCTACTACCCTCAGTCGCCAACAACGCCTAACAGCAGTCACCCATGTGATGGCTGAAATCCAGCCACCGCCGCCGGATCAGCGCAGGCCGAAACGGCCGAGCGGACCGTCCAACGCAAGAGGACACAGCCCCATGGTGGCATCGCCCGGCAGCCATGTCCGGCGCTTACCCGGAGAGATCGCGCCATTTACATGATCGAATAACGTCAGCACGAATTTCGACACCCGAAGCAACCTATCAATAACCACAAGTAATAGATCTGTGATGATCAGCCGGAATCCGGATCATCGAAAACACCGACTCGCGGAACGTGTTCATCCCGCCATGGCGCCCGCGGCCACCCCGATCATTCGATCATCCGGTCCGGCGCCGATCCGCGGCCGGACCCACGCCCACGGCCCGTCCAGCCGGCATGCGGACCGTCCAGCAGTCCGTGCCGATAGGCGTAGAGGCCGGCGCGTAGCCGGTCCGGCTGGCCGATCTTGCGCATCGCACCGGTGAGGTACCGCTTGACCGTTGCCTCGGCCAGGGCGAGCTCGCAAGCGATCTCCGCGTTCGACAGACCGCGGGCGAGTTGGCCGAGCACCGCGCGTTCCCGGGANGTCAGCCCGAGGGCCTGCGGTGGCAGCTCGGCCTGGACCGGCGGCCCCGGCACCCCCGTCGGCGGCGGCGCGGGCAGGAAGACCACGCCGCCGAGCGCGGCGATGGTGACCGCGTGGGCGAGGTCGGCAGGCGGGGCGTCCGGCAGCACCGCCCCCGACGCCCCGGTGGTGAGGATCTGGGTCAGTTCGGCGCAGGTGGCCAGCGGCCGCAACAGCAGAACGCGCGTGGTGGGGATCCGGTCGCCCTCCACGCGCAGCCGGCGCACCGCCGCGAGGTCGGTCGCGAGATCCCCCGCGAGCCCGAGCAGCAGGACCCGGGGACGCGAGCGGCGGATCTGCGGCAGCGCGGCATCCAGCCGATGGCCGCGGCCGACGACGTCGAGCCGGCAGATCGTCGAGAGCAGCAGGTGCAGCCCCGCCCCGGTCACCGGATGGGCGTGCAGCAGAAACACCGACACGCCGCCGTCGATTCCCGTGGGCCTGAGATCCTTGGCGTACGCGGGACACTCGGGCTGCGCGGACGCCTCGGCGCGAACGGGAACCCCAGGACAGGCCGAAACCCTGACCCACGGCGGACCCCCGGAGGACCCGGAGGACCCGGAGGACGCAGAGGACCCGGAGACCTCGGCACGGACGGGAGGGGGCGAGGCGGCTCCGATCGTCATGACTCCGGGTCCTTACCACGAGGAGCGAACGCGGGCCGGCGGTATCACCCCGTCGTCCCGCGTGCAGGGGGCTGGCCTGACCGTAGGCACCTTCGGGTAGCTCAACCAGGTAGGCGGTGGTATCGCTAACACCCTCCGCGCACACCGTCCCCGGACCCCTCCGCCCGGTCCGACAGCCACCTGCCGTCAAGCCTCAGAGCGGACGGGTGATCAGCTCCCGGATCTGGTCGGTGACAGGTCCCAGGTCATCCCGGCGGAGCAGGTTGATCCGGTTGCGGGTGATGTCCCCGCGGTGGACGAACTCATAGAGGTCCTGACGCTGCCCGAAGCTGTCCGCCGTGAGCTCCCAGGCCAGCCGGAACAGCCGTGACTTCTCCTCGACCGGGAGGTTCGCGCCCCGCATGTACCGATCGAGATAGGGCCGCAGGTCGGCGGCGGCGAGGTCACGCTCGCTGGGCTGCATGAGGACACCCGACGAGCCGATCCGCCGCACGATCTCCACCGCCCGGCCGGCGACCTGCGCCGACCACACGCGGCTCGCGTCGGTGTTACCCGGCGCGAGCAGGCCGCCGTCCGTCGTCTCGGCCCTGGCCTCCCCCGCGTCGAGAAAGTACCCGACGAGGTCAACGTAGCTCGCCAACTCCCCGAGGTCCTCCTGGACGTGACGCAGCCCCGAGGCTCCGATCGCGTCGGCGAGCAGCGTGCCGACGGCGAGCAGGGTCCGCAGCCGTTCCTGGTAGCGGATGTGGCCGGCGGCCGCGCTCCAGGCGTTGATCCGTCCGAGTCCGACCCGGGCGAGGTTGCCGTCGCGCAGCAGGAACACCCGGTCCCACGGAACCAGCACGTCGTCGAAGAACAGCATGGCGTCCTGCTCGTCGAACCGGGACGCGAGCGCGTGGGCGTGCCCGTACGGCCGGGCCCCCAGCGGCTCCCGACAGAGGATCTTCACGCCTGGGGTAGCCAGCGGCAGGCCGAACCAGATCACGAACTGCTCGGCCTCGCGCTGCGCGAAGCTCGCCGAGAGGTACACGAGCACCTCGTGGGCCAGTGGGGCCAGCGTCGTGAGCTGCTTGGCGCCCCGGACGACGACGCCGTCGTCCCGCTCGGCGATGATGCGCAGCGCGAGATCGGGATCGTCCACGGGGCTGGTGGTCCGGTCGATCTGCGGGTCGCCCAAAGCGTGGCCGAGGACCAGGTCATTGGCCGCACAGTGCCGGTAGAAGGCCACCGCGTTGGCGCCGAAGCCGGCCTGGTTGCACTCCAGATGCTCCCGGAAGTCGAGCAGACCCACCGCCACGTTCGCCATGAACGACGGCGACCGGCCGTGCTGACCCCAGGACTCGCGCATCCACACGGCCGTGCTGCGCCGCCGGGCCCGCAGATCGTCCAGCGTGCGCGGCAGCTGGTAGGACCAGCCGACGCGGGTTCCCGCCTCGGGTTCGTGGACGGTGAGCACGTCGCGCAGATCCGGGTCGTGCTGCAGGTCGAACAGCCGGGCCAGCTCGTCAACGGCGCCCCGGAAGGCTGGATGCGTCGCCACGTTCGCGACCTTCTCCCCGTCGAGCCACACCTCGCGGCCGTCGTTGAGGCTCGCCCGGTACCGCTCCCCGGTCATCAGCCCCTGCGCGGCAGGCGGCGGGGTTCCCAGCGGCGAGTCGGCCGGGGGATCGGCCGTCGCACCGGCGGGGNGGTCACCGGCGGCTGGTCGGCCCGGATCGTCGATGGCGCCGGGATGACCGCTGTCGGTCACGAGGGTCATGGCCTGATCTCCGCTCTGTGGACAATGTCGGTGGTGTCGGTGGTGCCGGTGGCGCCGGTGGCGCCGGTGGCGCCGGTGGCGCCGGTGGCGCCGGTGGTGCCGGTGGTGCCGGTGGCGGTCCAGACGCAGCCACGGTCGACCTGCCCCGGTCCGGCGACCGACCCGGCCACGACGGCAGGCTGGCCGCCCGGAGCGGGCACGGCCACGCCGGCTGACGGGACCGAGGGGTCGTCATGCAGCAGGCGGAAGGCCGGTTCGTATCCCTTGGCCCGGATGTTCGCCGAGAGGGCAGTGGTGCAGAACGAACAGGGGGAGGCCAGGGTGAGGGGCACGCCCCGGGCGCGGGCCTGCTCGCGGTAGTCCCAGATGCCACAGTGCGAGATGATCAGGGTCGCTTGCATGGGCTCGTCGGTGTCGACCGCGTAACGGGAGGAGTAGAGATCCGCCTGGCGTGCGAGCCGGTGGACGACGTCGGCGGGCCGGCCGGTCGGCTCGGGCTCCACCTTGCCGAAGACCGAGGCATTGGCCCTCGCCCAGTCGACGAGCTCCGCCTCGCCCCAGCGCGACACGATGAACCGTTCGATCAGTGCCTGCGCGCGGAAGAACACCCGCTGCCAGGCCGTCGGATCACGATCGTCGGGCGTCGGGAAGTCGGCGAAGATCTCGGCCTGGGTATGCAGCCAGTCGAGTAGACGCAGATCGGCGTGGTGTTCCAGCAGGAACGTCGTCATCCCCGACTCCGCCTCGAGCAGGCGCTGCTGCCACAGGGCTACGCGGTCGTCTCCGGTCATGTCGAGGGCCGGAGCCGGGGTAGACGACCCGGACGCCGTCGCCCGCGGGGATGCGCCGGGCGGCTCAAGGTGGGCGTGGGGACGGGTGCCGAGGACCGCCATCGGCACCGACGCGGCCGAGGACATGGACATGGGTATGGCCATCGGCGTGGCAACGGCACGGGGCACGTGTGTGGGAGCCTCCACGGATCTCCTGTCCCTGGCGGCCCCGGCTAAGCGGGCCACCGCGACGACCGTTCCGGAGACCGGACGGTCAGGATGAATCACGACGGAAACGACGCTAAGTGCGCGGATGATGTAGAAATACCGACCTTTGGTGCATCTTCGTGCCACTTTCGGCGTCCGTCTCCTCACACGTTGTCGCCGTATGCATCGGCGCCGCACGGTTCGTCCGCCGTCGGCAACTCCGGCGGCCGTCGGCAACTCCGGCGGCCGTCGGCGACTTCGCGGCAAAGGTGTGGGCGGAATGCCGGGTGCGGTACTTGCGGTTCCGGCGAGGGCGCAGCGGATACGCTCGGTGCCTTAGCCCTCCATCGACTTACCCGGGGGTGGCTGCGGCAGCGGTCGCCTTCCCACCCACGTGATCAGTATCCGGGACGCGTGTATCTATCAGGACGCGAGCGCCCCTCCGATTCCCCTGACCCTTCAAGGCACCAGTCCCCCGGAGGTTCCTGATGGCGATGACGGATGATGCCGAGATGCCGTTGCTGCGCCGGCTGGTCGGGCAGGCGCTGCGCCGACGTCGCCTCGCTCAGGGCCGCACCCTGCGGGACGTGGCGGACGCGGCGCGGGTGTCGACGCCCTACCTCTCGGAGATCGAACGCGGCCTGAAGGAGGCGTCTTCGNAGATCCTCGCCGCGGTCTGCCGGGCGCTGCACATCCGGCTGTCCGATCTGCTGGACGAGGTGCGTCTGGAGCTCGCCCGGCTCGAACCCGAGGTCACCCCCGTGACATCGCCTGGGCCGCTGTCCGCCGTCCACGGGCAGGCGACACCACCGATCACGGCCCGCGTCATCTCCGCTGACCTGCACGCCGCCAGCGGCACCGCGGCCACCGCCAGCATCACGGGCTCGGCTGGCATCGAAACAACCGGTGTCGGCGCAACGGTCGGCGCGGCGTCGCCCTTCGGCGTGTCGCCGAACCTGGGACTCTCGCCGAGCTTCCGGGCCGCCGTCCATACCGGCCGGGTGGTGGTGCCCAGCCCGCGGCGAGCCGCCGTCGCTCCCGGTCCGCGGGGATCGGGGAGATCGGAGGGGCCGGGCAGGTGGTCCCGGCCCGCGGCCGCCTTCCGGCCGCAGCATAGTCGGCCGGAAGGCGGCCGCGGGCACGCTCGTCGACAGGTCGGCCTGTGGCCAGTCGACGTGTGGCAGGCCGACCGGAGCGGCCAACCGCCGGATCGCACCCGGTCAGGCGCTGCGTGCCGATAGAAGCCGGGCGGCCTTACGGCTCATGATGACCTCGTCGATGAGGCCGTACTCCTCGGCCTCATCGGCACTGAAGATCTTATCGCGTTCGGTGTCGCGACGGATCTCCGTCTCGGTACGACCGGTGTGGCGGGCGAGCATCGTCTCCTGCAGCGCCCGTACGCGCAGGATCTCCCGCGCCTGGATCTCGATGTCGCTCGACTGGCCCTCGCCCTGCGCCGACGGCTGGTGGATGAGGATCCGGCTGTTCTCCAGCGCGAACCGCTTCCCCGGCGTGCCCGCCGCCAGCAGCACCGCCGACGCCGACGCCGCCTGACCCATGCAGATCGTCGAGATGTCCGGCCGCACGAACTGCATCGTGTCGTAGATCGCCGTCAACGACGTGAACGACCCACCCGGCGAGTTGATGTAGATCGAGATGTCCCGGTCGGGATCCTCGGACTCCAGGAACAGCAGCTGCGCCATCACGTCGTTCGCCGACACATCATCGATCTGCACACCGAGAAAGACGATCCGCTCCTTGAGCAGCTTCGAATACGGATCCATCGAGTACTCGCCGCGGGAGGTCCGTTCCACGATGTTCGGCAGGACGTGACGGGCCCTCGGCGCACCGCCACCCAGCATGATCCCGCTCGCGGCGGGAGGCCGCCCGGTCATCGCCCGCTCCCGCCGCNGGGGCCGAAACCGGTGCGGCCCGCCCGCCGCAAACCCATGCCCGCTCCACTGACCACACTGGGTACCTGATCCGCCCGGACAACCACATGATCGACGAGGCCGTACTCCTTGGCCTCCTCGGCCGTGAACCACCGGTCCCGGTCGGAGTCGGTCTCGATCTGCTCGACGGTCTGCCCGGTGTGGAAGGCGATTCGCTCCTGCAGCGTGCGCTTGGTGTACAGCATCTGCTCGGCCTGGATGGAGATGTCGGCAGCGGTACCGCCGATGCCACCGTGCGGCTGGTGCATCATGANCCGGGCANGGGGCAGCGCATAGCGCTTACCCGCCGTGCCGGCGCAGAGCAGGAACTGCCCCATCGAACCGGCGAGGCCCAGCGCGACCGTCGCCACGTCGTTTCCGACGTACTGCATCGTGTCATAAATCGCCATGCCGGCGGACACCGAGCCACCCGGCGAATTGATGTAGAGGTAGATGTCGGCCGCGGGATCCTCGGCGGCGAGCAGCAGCAGCTTGGCGCTGATCGCGTTGGCCACCGCGTCCTCGACCACGGAACCAAGGAACACGATCCGGTTCTCGAGGAGCCGGCTGAACACCTGGTCGTCCGCGGAGCCGAGCCCGGATGCGGCGGCCTGCACGGTAGCCCGGCGCGGACTCCCCGGCCCGGCCTGCGTGAGGCGCGAAAAAGATTCGATCATGGTGCGTCCTCCCGCCGGCCGTCGGGAATGGGTGCGAGCACGATGGGCCGGCGTCACCAGCGTTGCCGAGAAATCCGCGCCCACGACGCTGATCTGCTGGCGGCATATCTGCTCACGGCAGACGCAACGTCCCGTGGAACAACTCCAGCGGCCTTCCGTTGCATAAGAGCGCCTGATAGCGGCGCTCATGCCGCCTCNCCTTGCGGTGAAGCACTCCCGGTCCGACCGGCCCGAGCCGTGCCNGGTTCCCGTTTCCCAGCCGCCCGCCCCGCGGACGGGGTCCTACGGTCGGCTCCACGGGCGTTTACCGTCTCCGACCTACTGGCGGCGACGAGGTTGGACAGGTTGACCGCGGCGTTCAGGTCGCGG
>NZ_JPGU01000046.1:0-33922 GCF_000732115.1 Frankia sp. CeD | reverse complement strand
GTTCGACTGGAAGTACACCCGCGCCGATCTCCTCAAGACCGCCAGCGGCCTCGCCCTCGCCGCATAACCGGCGAACTTGCAGCGACGACCACTAGTGCCCCCGGCCACCGTCTGCGGCATCGGGCCGAGACGAGAGGGTGAGTTTCGGGTGATGCTGGGTTTGACGCGGCGAGCAGGCGGTAGGTAATGGCTGTGGTAATCGGCGCACCCGACGCGCGCGGGGCCGGGAGGACCCGGTCCGGCTGTTGGCTCGGCGAGCGAGGAAGCGGTCCGCGGCTACATCCGCGCCGCGACCCGCGCGACCATTATTGCAGACGAGCTGGCCAAGCTCGGAGNCCTGCACCGCCGCGGACTGCTCAACGACCAGGAGTTCGAGCGCGAGAGGGCTAGGAGTCTCGCGTGAATCAGCATGGTCAAGCGGTGGGGAGCATCCATGGACGGTCTCCAGATTCTCCCGCTGGCAATCACCATGATGATCGGACCGCAGATCATGTCGGCGATCATCTTCGTTACCACGCCACGAGCCGGGCGGGTATCCCTGGGGTTCCTGGCCGGTGTGGCGGCCGCGACAGCGGCCGGTGTGGCCGTCATGATGGGCCTCGCCGCCTTGCTGGACAGCGCCGTCGACCTGGGAAGTTCGAGGAGTAACGGTTCGGCCGGCCAGATCATCCAGTACGTACTGGTGGGCCTGTTGGCAGTCGCCGCCGTGAAGAACTGGGTGCGGCGCGAAACGGTGGAGCCGCCGAAATGGCTGACGACGCTGATGGCGGCAGATCTGATGAAGGCGTTCCAAGTCGGACTGTTCGTCATTCTGCTGATGCCCNCGGACATCGTGATTATGATGACGGTTGGAATACACCTGCAGCAGAACAACGCGTCCTATGCGGCAGCACTCCCGTTCATCGGGCTGACCGTTACGGTGGCGGCACTGCCGCTGCTTGCCCGACTACTGTTCCATAGACGGGCAGAAGTCGCCGCACCGCGCGTCCGAGACTGGATGAACACTCACAGCTGGCTCATCAACATAATCGTCTGCATCATTTTCATCGCCCTCATCATCGACTGAAGCGGCTGCCTGAGTCCCCGCCCCGGAGGGCGAGCGCCGCACACAGGGCATTCGGCGGATCCGGCGATGAACCCGGTGCTGTGGGGAGGACGCCATGCCCCGGAGCTGGCGTACGAGTAATAACAATCCTGCGTCGCGGCCGTCCGGCGGCGCTGGCGCTCACCGCAGCGGCGCGCCGTGGCGGCCGATCAGGACGCTCTGTGCGCGCGTCGGGACAGCCCGGGGGCGTGCGGGGCAGTCCCCGGTAGGAGACCTGGCGTCCAGACTACGTGAGGCGGATCTGATTAACAGGGCGATGAATCTCGCCGCGATGATCCTGATGATTTTCTTTCCTTTTGTCATCACGCTGGCGGCGCTGTCGCCACTGCGGCAGGGCGGTGCGGCGGACATAATCATCGCGCGCATGGGGTTGAGCCATGATGCGGCGATGGCCGTGGAACGACTCTTTACCCCGCGGAGCGGAACCGTCCTCACCGGCTGGACAGTACTGGGAGTGCTCTGGCTGATAATTGGCGGACTGAGTCTGGCCGCGTCCGTCCAGTCCATTTATGTGCGGGTCTTCAGACTGAAGCCATTCGGGCTACGCGGCCTNCTGGCCCAGGTCGGCTGGCTCTGCGGATTGATCTTCTTTCTCGTCGCTACCACGAGTCTCGGGGCGCTGCTCACCGGCACCGTGGCTGGTCAGGTCTGCTACGGCCTGGTAGCCACCGTGATCCTGGCGCTCTTCTTGTGGGTCGGGGTCCGGGTACTCACCATCGGCCGGATGAGCTGGCGGGACTCGTGGCCGACAGCCCTGTTCACGACGATCGGCCTGACTGGTCTGGGTGTCGTCAGCCGGCTGGCATTCTCGGCTTCCATCGTGGCGAACGAGCGCAGCTATGGCGGGATCGGGGNCGTGTTCACCATCCTGTCGTGGCTGATCGGTTTCGGTGTCGTCCTCATCGGAGGGGTAATCGTCGGCACGTGGTATCTCGACACCGAGCTGTCGGTCGCCGGCATCCTCAGAAAGTTTCACATCGGGAGGAGGACGGGCCGAGACCAAGCCCGGAAATCATGAGCTGA
Source organism: Frankia sp. CeD (assembly GCF_000732115.1). NCBI lineage: Bacteria > Bacillati > Actinomycetota > Actinomycetes > Frankiales > Frankiaceae > Frankia > Frankia sp. CeD. The sequence continues at coordinate 31,794 of NZ_JPGU01000046.1, read as the reverse complement.
GCCGGTGCGCGGATCGGCGCCGAGGGCCACAAGGGCCAATGACGTGTGACCTGGTGTTGATCGTGTCCGGCGGACAGCAGGAGGTGACGCTGTGTAAGCGGCTGATCTGGTTGACTGGCGTCCTGCCCGTCTTACCCTAGGTTCAGGGGCGTCAACGTCGCCTCCACAGGGTCCAAGCCGGGCACCCGCATCGGCCGCAATCCGAGCCGGGCCGGTAGTGCTCGTGGTCATGACGCGCATGGCCGCAGCGGCAGCGCAGGATGAGTAGACCGCGGATCGACCTCACAGGGTCACCTCCGNCCGGATGGGAGTAATAAGTGAGCTAGATAAGTGAGTTAACTGCCTAAATGTCGTATGTGAGCTGGTCTGCTGGGTGTGTCTAGACGTTCGGGCGGAGATCGTCCAGGTCGTCCTTCCCTGCCGGCCCGGGACGCCCGCCTGGCCCTCGTCCACGACTCGGCGCCTTCTGCGCGTGACCACCCCGCGACTCGGCCCGGCTACGATCGGGTGGCNCGAGGAACGTCCGTGACGGGGCGGTTTATCGTCTCCAGGTCCTGAGCGCCATAGCAAGCGACCCATCGGGAGACGATAGGGATCATGAGAATCTCGAGCGGGACCGGGGCATCGGGCACCTCGGCCGGGCGCCCCGCCGACGGGCGGCGGGGGGGAAACGCGCCGCCCGAGGCGAACGAGCGCGCCGTCATCCGGCGCCGGTGGTGGCCACGCCCGGCGGTGCGGCCGGAACCCGGGCGGCCCGGCGCCCGCCGGGGCCTGTCCGCCCGGTCTGGTCCGGTCGGTCGGGGGTCCGCGGCCTCTCCCGTCCCTCCTGTCCCTTCCGCACAGCCTGCCCCCCAGGCACCGCGTGCCCCGTCTGCCTCACCGGCGTCGTCTGCCTCACCGGCGTCGTCTGCCTCACCGGCGTCGTCTGCCTCACAGCCGTCATCTGCCCCGCCGTCGACGACATCACCCGGCGTCCGTCCCGGCAGGAAGAGCGGCCGGATGCCCGTGCTGCCCCCCTGGAAACAGCCGTGGGCGCCTCGGATCGCCGCGCTGCTGGCTCTGGTTGTCGGCCTGGTGGACGTCATCTCCGCGGTCACCCCGGAGTGGCGCTCCCGCCTGGAGGACCTGCGGGTGCTCCTGCCCCCCGCGGCCTCCCAGCAGGCCGCCGCGTTCACCGTCGTCGTCGGCATGCTGCTCGTGCTGCTGACGCCGGGGCTGCGCCGCCGCAAGCGGCGGGCTTGGCGGGCCGTGGTGGTCCTGCTCGGCGTGAGCATCGTGCTCCACGTTGCCAAGGGTCTGGACTACGAGGAGGCGGCCGGATCGGCCGCGCTGCTCATCGCCCTGCTGCTGGTCCACGGGGAGTTCCGGGCCAAGGGCGACCCGTCGACGCGTTGGCGGGCGCTCGGCGTCGGCCTGCTGCTCACTGTCGTCTCGATCGGGATCGGGTTCCTGCTGCTTTATGTGCGCCAGGACCGGATCGTCGGCCCGCATTCGCTGTCCGCCCAGTTCGAACAGATCGTCGAGGGACTCGTCGGGATCCCCGGTCCGCTACGGTTCACCTCCGACCGGTTCTCCGGCCTCGCCGCCCGCGTGCTGCTGACGATGGGCCTGTTGACCATAGTGACCACCGGCTACCTCGCGCTGCGACCGCCCGAGCCCCGGCCCCGGCTGACCGACTCCGACGAGGAACGGATACGTGCCCTGCTGGCCCGGCACGGCAAGGCCGACTCGCTGGGATACTTCGCGCTGCGGTCGGACAAGTCGGTGATCTGGTCACCGACCGGCAAGGCCTGCGTGGCCTACCGGGTGGTCTCCGGCGTGATGCTGGCCAGCGGAGACCCGCTCGGTGACCGGGAGGCCTGGCCGGGGGCCATCAGGGAGTTCCTGCGTGAGGCGGCCGATCATGCGTGGACGCCGGCGGTCCTCGGCTGCTCGGAGGCGGGTGGCTTCGCCTGGACCCGCGCCGGGCTGTGCGCGCTGGAATTCGGTGACGAGGCCATCGTCGACACGGCGTCGTTCACGCTGGAGGGCCGGGCGATGCGTAACGTTCGCCAGGCGGTCGCCCGGGTGGAACGCGCCGGCTACACCGCGGTCGCGCGGCGGGNCGGCGATCTCGCGCCGGCCGACATCGCCCGGCTGAAGGCACAGGCCGCTGCCTGGCGGGGTACCCAGACGGAACGGGGCTTCTCGATGGCGCTCGGCCGCCTCGGCGGCGGCGCGGACGGCGACTGCGTAGCCGTGATGGCGTTCTCCCATGACGCGGGTCCCCATGACGCGGGTCCCCACGACGCGGACGACCCGGTGAACGGTGCTCCGGGCCACCCGGCGAACGACACGACAAGCGGCATCGAGGACGGCACGTCGCATGCCGACGCGGCCGGCACCGAGCCCCGGCTGCGCGCCCTGCTGCATTTCGTGCCGTGGGGCCCCAACGGCCTGTCGCTGGACGCGATGACGCGGGACCGGACCGCCGACAACGGGCTGAACGAGTTCCTCATCGTCAGCGCCCTGCGCCAGGCCCGCGAGCTGGGCGTCGAACGGCTGTCGCTGAACTTTGCGTTCTTCCGGTCCGCGCTCGAACGCGGCGAGCGCCTGGGCGCCGGGCCGGTCATCCGCTGCTGGCGTTCCCTGTTAATATTCTTGTCCCGCTGGTTCCAAATCGATAGCTTGTACCGGTTCAACGCCAAATTTCAACCCNCCTGGCAGCCCCGTTATATCTGCTNCCCCGCCAGTTCCGAGCTACCACGGATCGCCTTGGCGATGCTCGAAGCCGAGGCCTTCCTGGTCTGGCCCTGCTGGCGCGACCATCTGTCCGGGCTATCCCGGTTGTCCCGACTATCCCGGTTGTCCCGACTGCCCCGGCCTGGGACGGCCGGCCTCCATCACCGTGCCCGAAGAAAGGACACCTCGACCGGCCCCGGGCCGGACTGACCATCACCTTCAGTCTACGTCGTCCATATTGTCTACGTCGTCCATATTGTCTACACCGTGGACACACTCGCAGGGGAGCGTGGATTTGGGGTCCCTGGTCGTCATCGGGAAGTGGTTCCTGCTGTCCCTGGCGGGAATGTCGCTCGCCTGCTGGGCAGGCTGCGGGTGGCTGGCCCACCGGCGCCGGGCGGGGCATCGGAACCGGGTGGGACGCCCCGCCGCGTTCGGGATGGGCGTCCTCGCCATGCTGCTCACGTTGGTGACGGCGGCGGATCTGGTCAATGCCTACTACGGCTACCTGCCGCGGGTCGACGACGTCATCGGGGTGAAGTCCTGGCCGACGGGGTCGGCGCGGGAGGCTGTGGCGCCAGCGCCGCCGCACCCGGACGGATCGGTTATCGACCTGTTGGTCCCCGGCACGCACAGCGGGTTCGGTGTGAAGGAGGCAAAGCAGGCACTGGTGTACCTCCCGCCCCAGTACTTCACCGAACCGCACGTCCGGTTCCCCGTCGTCTACCTTCTGCATGGCTCGCCGGGGGTGCCGGTCGACTGGTACCGGGCGGGCCGGGCCGCGCAGGTCGGCGCGCTGCTTGCCGGGGTCGGCCGGCCCGCGATCCTCGTCGCCCCGCGACTGAGTCACGGTTGGCTCGACGACAGCGAATGCGTCGACCGGCCCGGCGAGAACATCGAGACCTATCTGATCGACGACGTGATCTCGACGGTCGACCGGCGGTTGCGCGCCATCGCGGACCGAGCCGACCGGATCTTCGTCGGAATGTCCGCCGGCGGGTTCTGCGCGCTGAACCTCGGGCTACGCCACCGTGACCTCGTCGAGACGATCATTGATATGTCCGGGATGTCGAAACCGACCCACGACGGCGGGATGGTCGGCCTGTTCGGGAACCGGCCCGATCTCGCTCTGGTCGTGGCGGCGAACNCCCCGGCCCGGTACGCGGCGACGCNCCCACCATTCCCGCCGATGCGGGTGTGGCTGGACTGCGGACATGGCGATCATGAGGCGTTGGGCGACACGGAGGCGATGGCCCGCGCCCTGGGGGAGCGTCCGGGCTTCGACGTCGTGCTGCGGCTGCGCCCCGGCGGCCACGACTTCGGCGTGTGGCGTCCGGCGCTTCGAGACAGCCTGCTGTGGGCGGTACCGCCCGGCGTGACCATCCGCCCGGCGTGACTGTCGGCCCCGTCCGCCCGGCGTGACCATCCGCCCGGCGCGACCATCCGCCCGGCGCGACCGTGGCACATCTGGTCGGCTGCCGCGGTGCCGGGAATGACAGCGCCGGGCGAAGACATTCTTCAGATGGGCCCTGCTTCTCGTCAGGCGGGAGTGTTCCGTGGCGTGCTCGATTCCAGGCCGGGGCGATCAGCGGGGATGGGCCGCGCCGGCGGAGAACATCCGAGGTGGACCGGGGGCCGGAGTCCCATGACCGTCCGCACNCCGGCCCCCGCCGGAGGCGACGACGGTACCGCCAGAGGTGACGACGGCCCCGCCGGCGCGGAGCACGTTCACGGGGCCGAGGGCGCCGCCAGCCCGTGGTCGGGACGCCCGTGGTCGGTCGTGTGGCGGCTGCCGGTGACCGTAGGCCGGTTCCCGGTGACCGACTCCTTGCTCGGCGCCCTCGTCGCGGCGCGGGTGTTCCAGTACGTCGACCCGGCCACGGCGACCCGCTGGCAGTGGGCCATGAGCACAACCTTCGACCAGATGCGCCACCATCCCCTCGGGGTGCTTGTGGGCAGTATTCCGTGGCTGCCCGAGGGGCCGTTGGCGCCGTGGCTCATGTTCGCGGGCCTGGCCGTGGGCGGCTTGGAGGCGACGGCGGGAGGCGCCACCGCGCTGGCCGTCGTGCTGGGTGGGCACGCCGGGGCGACGTTGATCTCCCAGGGTGTGCTGGACCTGCGGGTCGTCACCGGCGGGTTGCCGCGGACCGCTCTGCACGTCCTGGATGTCGGGCCGAGCTATGTCGTGGCGACCGCCCTGACCGCGCTCGTGGTGCTGCCCTCCCGCCGGTCGCTGCGCGCTCTGGCGTCACTGACCTTCGTCGTCGTACTCCCCGTGATGATGAAGGGGGTGAGCCGTGGGGATCTCGACGCGGTCGGCCACACGGCGGCCCTCGCCCTCGGTGCGCTCGCGGGGCTCGCGCCACCGGTGCGCCGCCGCGCCGCGGCGCGGCGGGACACCGCTCGGTGGGACGCCGCCCGGCGCGGCTGGTGGGACGTCGGGGGGAACAGGAGGGCGAAGTCCGGCCACAAAGCGCGGTTTGGTGTGCGAAGATATCGTTGGATACGTGGACGGCGCGAGTCGGGTCTTGATCTGCATTTTTAGTGTGCGCCGCTGATCCGAAACGCCGACGCCAGCGGGCATGATGGTGTTAGCGTCCTGGCTGTCCGCTGCCACCACGGTCTGCTCGTCCAGTGCCCCATCGCAGAGCTTTCCTGGCTCATCGAACCGCCAAAAAGGGTCTCATCATGTCATCAAAGAGAAGATCTTCCTTCTGACTCTGGTGCAGGCAGCAACATTCTCAATCGCGGCTGGTTGCAACCGTGACCAGTTGTTCCTTTGACGGAAGAGGAGCCAAGCGTGGCAAGTGTGATCGACGGCATCTACCGGATCAGCATCGCCGGGCAGCAGACCCTCACCGACGTGGGCGGGGGCAACCTCGTCCTTCTGCCTGACGGCAACGGCGGCGGGCAGGTGTGGCAGGTGCGGCGCGCCAACGACGACACCTACACGATCCGCAAGCCGTCCGGCGGGGCTTTTGTGAGCTTCGATGGTGACCCGGACACATTCGAGCGGGTACGTGTGCTCCCGGAGCCGCGTGAATGGAAGATCGCTGATGGTCCCCAGTCGGGTACCTTCACCATCGGTGTCCCGGACAATGAACTGNCCCTGGGACTTCNCCCGGCGCTCATCTACCCGCCGCTGGTTGCCCTGTCACCTATCTTCAGGGAGGACAGGGGCTGGATTTTCGAGGGCGTCGAGTAGTCGAGTAACCCGTCCACCCGGGGCCCGGCCCGGCCGGTGAACGAGGCCCTGCGCCGATGGCACGGGGAGCCGGGCGCCGTGCCGCGGATGGCAGCAGTTCGACCATCCGCGGCACGGTACATCGATGCATCGGTGCATCGGTGCATCGGTGCATCGCGGCCGAGAGCGAATCGGGCGAACCGGATAGAAAGGATTGATCGGACAAGACCGCTGGTCGGTCACCTCAGTCGCATCCTCTCGGTGGCGGCGCCGAATGCGGGCCCGATCCGCGATACTTCTGTGGGATGACCAATTCTGTCCGGCCTGCCCGGCGGGGAATGCAGGCTATCCTCGGCGACCGTCTCTGGCAGGCGTTGTTGTCATGCGGTTCCCGGTGCCATTTCCGGTCGCGGCAGGTGCTGCTGCGTCAGGGCGATCCAGATGATTTCCTGCTTCTGCTGACCACCGGCCGGGTAAAGGTGGTGCGCGTGGACGCGGAGGGCTCGGCCCTCCTGCTGGCGCTGCGCTCGCCCGGGGACATGATCGGTGAGATGGCGCGAATCGGAACCGGACGCACCGCCACGGTGCAGGCGATCGATCGATGCGAGGCGCATCGGGTCTCCGCCGCCACGCTCGACTCCTTCCTGCGGCGGCACGGTGTTCAGGGAGCGCTGGCTGACTACGTGGTGAGCAAGCTGTCCGAAACGGTTCCCTATCAGCATCAGCTCGTGCATTTCTCGCCGCGGCAGCGGGTCGCCCGCCTGCTGTTGGAACTGGTCGCCCTCGCCGGACCGGAGCTGCCCGATCCGATGCGGGTGCCGTTCTCGCTCGATGCCGTCGCGGAGTCCCTGGGGCTCGCCCGGAGCACGGTGGCCGCACATGTGGCGGCATTGCGAGAGGAACAGGTGCTGAGGCCGGGGCCACGGCTCGCGGTGGCGGATATCTCACGGTTGCGGGCCGAGGTGGGCATCACGACCGGCTGAGCATGCCGGCTGGCCCGGCGGGCTCCAGGTCGTCCGCTGGTTCTCCGTTGACGGGAGCCGGTGGGCCGACGAGATGTGGTCCGTGCCACCGTTGAACCGTCCGTCGATGGACGTTTTTGTCACTCTTCCGCCGCGACGCTGAAGAACACGGGCACGACATCCGTGCTCTCCCGCGAACGCGAAGGATTCAGCGATGGCCTCTACACCGGTCCATGGCGGCACCGACAGCATGGCAATGCCCCCTTACCGGGCCCTGCTCGTCGTCGACATCAAGGATTTCAGCGGCTACCCCGGACGCTGGCACGAGGACATGACGCGGGCGGTGCCGGACATCCTCACCGGAGCGTTCGCGCGTTCCGGCTGGTCCGAATCACCATCGATGGAACGTTTCTCCGACACCACCGGCGACGGGTACGTGCTCGGCTTCGAGCCCTCGATGCTGCCGTTGCTCGTCCACCCGTTCCTGGACAACCTCCAGCAGGAGCTGGAGTACCGGAACAAGGTCGCGCACGTCGCACCTGCCGCGGCCGACCGGCCGCTGCGGATGCGGGTGAGCCTGCACGTGGGATCGACGACCGATTCGGGGATGAACCGGTTGGGTGACGGCAGCGGTGCGGCCCGTATTGCCCTGCACCGCCAGCTTGACGCCGCCGCGGTACGACACCTGCTGGAAGACTCGAATCCCCGGACGACCCTGGTGGCCGCGATCCTGTCGTCACGGACCTACGAGGACGCCGTGCTCAGCGGCTACAGCGGGCTGGACGACTCCTTGTTCGTGAAGGCCCCCGTCGAGGTGAAGACATACCGCGACGAGGCGTACCTGTATGTGCCGAGACCGTCGGGCGGCCTGCTGCACCGCGGCTTCCGCGTTCCCGAGGTTCTACCCGCACCGTCGCGGGCGGCTGCCGAGGCTTCCACGCCATCGGACCGTAGCCGAGCCGACCTTGGGCAGAGCGGCGCTACCAGAAATATCAGCGGCATCAGAAATATCGGTGGTATCAGCAACGTCGGCGGATCGGTCCTCGGGGATAATCGGCCGCAGACGCACGTGGGCATCGGTGACATCAACACCGCGTCTGGTCCGATCCGCACGACCCGTAGAGATACCCACGCCCCACGCGGCGACCAGCAGATCGGGCCGCGTACCGAGCACCATGGCCCGGAACACTATGGCCAGGGCCACCAGTTCGCCGCGCCGCTTGACCGCCCCACTTTTGGTGATTCTAACTTCACGCAGGGATCCTCGACCCCGACCCCGGACCCCGAAGCCGTGGACGAAAAGGGGACTTCGGGCGGGGAGGGCGCGCACGATGACTGACATCCGGAGTCTTATGCCTGGCGCCAGTCCAGCGGATGACACCTCGCCGCACGAACCGCCGGGTAATGTGCCCCCGGACGAGAAAGCAGCCGGCGCCGGCGCAGCGGCCGCCGCCGAACCACCGGGGGTCGGGAACGCCGGTAATGTCAGTGGGGCAGGAAGTTCTAGCGGAGCAGGCAACGTCGGCGGCTCGGTAAGTGGTGACAATCGGGCGCAGACCCATCTGGGAAACGGCGACATCAAGAATATTGTGAATCTGATCGACCTGGCAAAGAAGCGAGTTCGCCGGCCCGAAGCCATCTCCGGCGCGACTCTTCGCGAGCTGAGCGGAGTGTTCGTTCGGCCCACCGGCTTCGCGGATGCGGCGGAAAAGATAGAAAAACACCGCCTGGTGCTGCTCTCGGGATCCCCCGGAGACGGCATCCACGCCGCGGCGTGGATGCTGGTGGCTGGAGCCGGTGGTGCCAGGGCCGGGACGGAGAGGATTGAGCGTATTCCCGCCGATGTCGAGGCAGACGACGAGCCGGACATTCCCCAGAAAGCGTTGGACGATCAGGCGCGGTATCTTCTCGACCTGTCCGAATCGATGCCGTCTCGCTCCGAGGAACTGGCGAAGCGGCTTGAGGCGCTGCGGGACGTCGTTGCCGGCTCGGCCCGCTATCTGGCGGTCATCCTTCCACCGGACTCGGTGAGATGGCTGCCGGCCGAGCTGCGGCGACTCGTGCCCGAGATGAGCCGGCCGGACTGGCGTGCCGTGCTGCAATCACACCTCGCCGTATCCATGCAACCAAGCGCGCAGCCTGATCTTGCGACGATAGTAAAGATTATCGAAAAGTCTGCCGATCTCGCCGATCTCGGGGCCGCCACGCTGTATCAGGTGAGCCGGGTGGCCGTAGCGTCAGCGAAACTCCTGGGTATGCGTCCGGGCGCGGCTCTGCCGGACTGCCTCCGGTTGGCCTGGCGGGAGGTCAAACGGCAGGACAGCGATTATGGGAAGGAGATCGACTGTCTGCTCGAGAACGATCGGACCGGCATGAACGCTCTCCTTCTCATCACAGCGGCCATGCTGGAGGACGCGGATCGGGACCTGGTGTTCGTTGCGCAACGGGAGCTCGCCCGGGCCGGTGAGTTTCGCCTTCCAGATGACCACGCGTTGACCCGCCCAGGTTTTCTGGCCCGCCTGGGNGAGATCGGTGTCGTCCGCGACGAGCAGAGACCGATCCGTTTTGAGAAGACGGGATTCGGCGTGGCCGCGCGCCACTATGCCTGGGACAACTACCCGACGTTGCGTCCGGCCTTTCTCGATTGGGCGGAACGGCTTCCCTCGCCGCCGGGGATCTTTTGGCCCAACGATGTTCTGACGAGGTTCGCGGAACGGTTCACCGAGGAGTCGTTGCGGAGTGATCGAGCCGATGATGCCCTGGATCTTGCGTATCACTGGATCGGTCGCCGTCGTGTCGCCGCGATCCCCGCGTGCTTGGGCCTGCTTACGAAGGGCCTGGAGGAGGGAGCGGAGGGAACCGGCGGCCGGAAGTTCCGGCAGCGGATCCGTGCATGGTCGGAGGATCATCGGCTGGACGCCTACCTGGCGCGTATGTGTATCGAGCTCTCTGGTAAAATAATATATGATATCTATCCGTTTCAGGCGTTGACCCGACTGCACAACTTCGCCGCGCATGAGAATCCGCAGGTTGCCAGCGCGGCCATCGATGCCGTCGAGACCCTGGCAAGCGCCGACCGGGACAACTATCGCTATGTACTTGGCCGGTCCGTGAGAGCGCCCTATGCCGTCCGCGGATCGACGGGGAACGCGGAGGTTTTTCTGCGCCTGGTGTCGGCCTCTCGGTTGTATGCCAGGGACGCCGTCGGATGGCGGCCTGTCGACGATCCCGAATGCGGGGAGCTTTTCCGTGGCGGGNGGNTCCTTGTGCTCGAGGCCGATGCGCCGCCCTCGAAGGAAACGATCGGGCTGGTCCATCTCTGGCTGGATGACGTGGTGCAGGCTGTTGGGCGGGGGCCGACGATTTTACCGGACTTGCTCGTCGACGCGCTGCGTGAACGTTTTGATCTGCTTTCATCGCTGCGGGCGATCCTCGGTCGTTGGGTGGATCGGCCGCTGGGGGATTCGATGGCGCCCGACCAGGCCGCAGTTCGCACCTATCTCCTCGACCGGATCGATAAGGAGCTCTTCGGGGAGGATGTCGGCTTGCGTCCGCCCTCCTCGCCAGGTGACACCCAGCCGTCGCCCGCCGCGGGACGAGAGGAACAACGATGACCAGGAGTCAGTGGGTCGTCTTCGTCATGAACCTTTTCGGTCTCCTCGCCACGCCGCTTCTTCTGGGGTGGATCGTGGGCGGGCCGTTGTTGATCTGGGTAGTTCTTGCGCTCGCTCTGACAGGAGTGACAGTCGTCCAGGCGTGGCCGGTGCGCGGGATTCTGGATGCGGAGAAGGCTCCTCCGTCGCCAGTGGTAGTCCCTACGATGGCGATGACCCCGGTTCCCGTCCTCTCCGACGAGTACCAACGCGAGCTGGAGAGACGGCGTGATCTCGCTCAGGTGTTCTCTGCCGCGGACTCGGNGGCGGTCTGGCACCTGGCTCGCGGCGATGCGGATATCGAGGCAACAGGCCGGGCGATGCCCGTGCTGGACTATCTCGTCTCGGTGATCAGTCCAAAGGCGGAGAGCCGATTGCCGAGGCCGCGGAAGTGGGAACACACTGTGGACGACGACATGACCTTCGAAAAGCATGCCGAGGCGATCATACAGGCAGTCCTCCCAGATCCAGCGGACGGCAGGCGAGGCGACCTTGCCGCGCAGCTCGGAATCGTGCTCGACAGATGGAACACATCGGGGGAGTTCGGCAAACTACTGAAGCAGCTGTATCCCGCCTCCCAGGCCATTTTGTAGTCGATAGACCACCTTGATCACTTCTGGCTGCGGCGGAAGCGTGGCCTGCCCTCGACGGATGCCGGCGACACGCCGGAGGAATCCGAACACGCAGCAGCGCTCGCCTGGGCCGGGTGGATCCGTCAGGAGGCGGACCGCGCCATCTCCTCCTGCGACCCGGCAGCTGACGTATATCACTCCGGACGAGGCGCCGTTGTCAGAATTGGACCGATTCATGCCGAAGGGCATGACCGCCTACTACCCACCCGACAATTACCATGCGTGGTGGGAGTCCGTGAACCGCGAACCTCAACATTCCGCATCTCCCTTTCCAGCGGGTGTATAGGAGTTGGAATCTCCTCTTCATCCCGCTAAGGCCACGCTCCGTGGCTAGCTGATCGTCGAAGTCGGTCGATGATCCGTTTGCGGACCTCGTCGAGCACGCTAGTCTCTGTTACCGATAGTAGCGATTCACTCTCTCTCGGTTCTGGAGGAAGCGTGGACAAGTCCGTGAGGCGGAAAGCCGCGGTTGTCGCGGTGTCTACGGCGGCGGCAGTGTTCGTCACCGTGGGGCCGGCGGCTACGAGCGCGCTGGCGTCGAGCTATCTCGGTGGCCCGGTGGATGAAAAGATCGCCAAGGATCATTGGGGTAAGGACGGCTGGGACGGCTGGGACGGCAAGGACCGGTGGGACGGTAAGGACGGGTGGGACGGCTGGAACGGTAAGGACGGGTGGGACGGTAAGGATCGGTGGGACGGCAAGGACGGTAAGGATCGGTGGGACGGCAAGGACGGTAAGGACCGGTGGGACGGCAAGGACGGTAAGGACCGGCGCCACAAGGACGACTGGGATTGGGATTGGGATTGGGACTGAGCTGACGAGAGGACCTGGACGGAACGCCACTGAAATACGGCGAACCGCTAGGAGAAACATGTAGCGGGGTTGGCGAGGGCGTCCGGCACTGGTTCCAATCGGCAATGACCGCCCGGGTTTTCCGGCCGCCGCGGCGCCGGACACCGTAGCTCTACGGTGTCCGGCGCTCGCGTCCCGTGGCCGCCACGCGCGGGTAGCGGGAAGGCGGCGCTCCGGCTCCCCTCCAGCGTTTATGACATCGTTGAGTGTGTCACGGACGACGGTGAGCAAGGCGATGAGCTGATCGTGTCTGGTGGCGGGGCCGCCGGCATGTCCGAGGATTGACCGATAGGCCGGACGGGGCCGGGTGACGCCCGATACCGGAGCCAATCTCAAGGCACCCTGAGAGCACGGGCGATCCGTCGTTGTTCGCTCTCGTAGGCCGCTGCCATCCGGTCGGCCTGGCTTTTCGGGATGCCGAGCCCGGCTGCGGCCTGCCGCCAGCCCGCCGTGGCGGTCTCCACCTCCCTGACGAGGTCGCGGGCCCTCGGCGGCGATAAGCGGAAGTAGTTGCCCACCGACAGCGCGAGGTCGATGCTTGCGTCGGTGTTGTCGAGATCGACGGCCGTGCTCAGCCGGGCCGGGTTGTCCGGATTGGGGTTGAGGTCGTAGGCAGGAGAGAGCGCCCAGCCGTCTCGCTCGCGCAGGAACGCGTGATTGCGCAGGTGGTCGTCGGTGTTCCCGGTCAGGATGGAGAACAGGATCCGCCGGTAGAGCTCACGCAGGTCGGCGTCAGCTCTCGGCGAGTAGCGTTCGATCACCTCGGCGATCTCGAGGTAGCTGCGAAGGTCCCCGTCGGAGGCCTCGAGCATTGTCAGGGCGCTTGCGAACCCCAGACGCCGCGCGCCGATGCGGTCGAAGCGGCTCAGGAGCAGTACGTGCCGGCCGGTAACGGTCAGCAGTTCCGACTCCGCCACGGTGAGCCCCGCTCTGCGAGCGAGCCTCAGTTGTACCTCCTCCCAACCGGCCACGTCCCATTCGTCACTGTCCGAACGCGGGAACTTGGCGATCGAGAGCCGCCCGGACACGTCCCGCACCGCCGCCTTGGGGCGCGCGCCGCCGAGCGAGCTACCTGCGTCGATGAGGTCCGCGAGGTCGCGGTCGAAGTTGCCCTCCGCGCGGACGTGGTCGGCTGCTCGCATGAGCCGGGCCAGGTCGATCAGCCGTGGGACCGCGTGCCGGTGCGTCGAATAGTAGGTGGCGGTCGCCGGCTGGCGGAACCTGACACCTCCCTGGCGGGTGTCGTCGCGGACGCCGAGAAGGAAGTCGGCCTTACCGAGAGTGCGAGGTGTGGTCTCGGCGGCGCGGGCGCGCTCGCGCTCCTCACGCCTCATGAGGTTCTCACCCCATCGGTCGGGGGCGCTGTCGGCGAACGCGTTGAAGATGGCCGACCCCGCCGGCGTGTGGAAGACGCCGGCGGCTCTGGCCAGCGCCGGGTCGAGGTCGTATCCGGCCGGGTTGGTCAGGTAGGCGTCGGCATATCGGAACGTGGCGCTCTGTCCGCCGCGGTTGTGAAGCCACAACGTCCCTGCGGTGGTCTCCTGCCCGTCGATCTCGACGGTGACCTCGACAGGATCCCGTNCGGCCATCAGCGCCGTACTCGCTTGGGGAGGATCTCGTCCATGCGCAGCCGGCCGACGTCGGTCTCGTACGGGTCGGTGGCCCTGACGACGGCATCCATGATCCCGATGGTGCGTAGCACCCTGAACAGGTTCTCGGTGCTCGCGGTGCCCTTACCCTGCTCGATGGCGCGCAGCGTGTCCCGGGAGATCCCGGCTCGCTGGGCGACCTGGGCCGCGGTCAGCCGGTTCAGCTTCCGCCAGGTCGACACATGCTCGCCGAGCAGACGCAGCGACCGCGCCACCGACAACGGCGTGGCATGCGAGGCCCTGTCGCCGACCATAGCCAGCATCATACGAGTCTACGGCGGTTAAGTTCGCCGTTAAGTGCGGCTCCTCCGTGTGGTGGCCGACCAGGTGGGGCAGGCCGGGGCGAAGACGGTCATGACGGGTAGATCGCGTGCCCACCCGAGCCGTCTGAGCCAGTGGCGGTCTCCGGATTCCACGTCCTTGGCTTTNTTCACCCATTTTCCCAGCGTCATCTCATGGACGCCGATGTTCCGGGCGACCTCGGCGACCGGACGGCTGCCGTCGATGACGAAGGCTACCGCTTGCTCCTTGTACTCCTCGGTGAATCCGCGACGTGTCGCGCCCATAGCTCGCTCTCCCGGCAGATCGGGCAGCTACCTCAGGTATCCACCGAAGCGGGTACGATCCAGGCATCAGTCGCAAGACCCTACAAAAGCTCAGTTGACTGGCAGGGCGCTGATATCCGAACCCTGCGATATTCGACGATCTTGGTGTTGTGTGACGCCGGCATCGGGTCTCGTCTCCTGGAGCCCGCCGGTCCGAAGCGAGCTGTCGCGGGCGCGGCGTGACCATCTTCCTGATTCCACACCAGCTGGCCAGGGCGGAGCGGCTGTGGACCGGGTCTCGATCCTGACACCACGCTGCGTCTGATCGGCCGCGCCGGCGGAGTTGCGCACCCGGCCGTTCGCCCGCAGGCTGGAGATTCGGGGCCGCACCGTGCCGTCTGACCCGGACTTCATCGGTGTCGGCGGATGGCACCGCGATCTGTCCGGCGCTTCCTGCTGACCCTGCGGATGGGTGGCTTGGCCATCGGCTTTGTTGTCATGTCCGATCGTGCCCAACTGGGTGAGATCGTCCGGCGGGCGCGGAATGGGCGGCGGAATGGACGGCTGTGGACGAACATCGGCAGCATCGCAACTCTCGACGATGCCGTCGCGGCCTTCGGCCCGACCGGGCGGATCGGCGGGCAGACGATCGTCCGCGTTCGTCCGTGAGCGACACGTGCCCACCACTGTGCCCAAGACAAATGGCCGGGGAGGCAGTTACCTATGAAGGCGATCGTCGTGACGGACCAGGCTGCGGGAACGGCCGGGATGAGCCTGGTGGAGCGGCCCGAGCCGTCGGCGGCGATCAACGACGTCGTCGTTGAGGTTCATGCGTCGGGTTTCGTCCCGACTGAGATGGCGTGGCCCTCGACCTGGACCGATCGTCTCGACCGTGACCGAACACCGTCGATCCCCGGGCATGAGCTGGCCGGAGTGGTCACGGTCCTCGGCTATGGCACGACGGGGCTGTCGGTGGGACAGCGGGTGTTCGGCCTCTCGGACTGGCATCGCGACGGCACCCTGGCGCAGTATGTGGCCGTCGAGGCACGCAATCTCGCACCGCTCCCGGGCGACGTCGACTTCACGGTGGGCGCGAGCCTGCCGATTTCGGGGCTGACCGCGTGGCAGGGGCTGTTCGAGCACGGCCGCCTTCAGGCGGGGCAGAGCGTGCTCGTGCATGGCGCGGCCGGCGCAGTCGGGACGATGGTGACGCAGCTCGCGCGCGAGTTCGGTGCGTACGTCATCGGCACCGGACGCGCTGCCGACCGGCAGAAGGCGCTCGACTTCGGCGCGCAGGAGTTCGTCGACCTTGAGAACGACGCGCTGGAGGACGTAGGCGGGGTCGATCTGGTCTTCGATGTCATCGGCGGCGACATCCAGAAGTGGTCCGCGGGTCTGGTTCGAGCCGGGGGAACGCTGGTGTCCGTCGTCGGACCGGTCGGGGCGCGGCCCGCCGACGGCCTGGCAGTCGACTTCGTTGTCGAGTCCGATCGCGTTCAACTGGGTGAGATCGTACAGCGGGTGCGCGACGGACGGCTGCGAACGAACATCGGCAACGTCGCGACCATCGACAATGCCGTCGCCGCCCTCAATCCGACCGAGCGACGTAAGGGAAAGACGATCATCAACCTTCGTCCGTGAGGACTTCGGGGACAGCGACCGGTCCTGCCCTCCTCATGGATCAGCGTCAGCCGTGTGGCCAGGCGAGGGGTCGATTGGTCCGCATTCGTCTGCGAGGCGGTGTGAGGTGGAGGACGGGATCGGCGGGCAAGGGNTTNTGGNACAGCGNGTACGCACCGTTCGTGGGGGCGTCAGCGTGGGTCGGTGCCGCCGACGAACCAGCCGCTTCCGCGCGAGTTCATCCACATCCCGGAACGGACGAACACGAGTGACCTCGTCCTCAGCCTGACCGGGGGTGTCAGCGACCTTGAGGCGGCACTTCGTGACTATGTGATCACGGATGCCTTGGTGGTCAACGAGGGTTGGGCGCGCTCTCGGGCCTTGAGACCGTGCCCAACCTCCACAACTTTCTGGCGCGGATGGGTCGCGGCGTCTGGTGCGGACGGGTCGCGGCGTCTGGTGCGGACGGGTCGCGGCCGGCGGCCGGGGCTCCCGCGGCACCACGATGTCGAGACCCGGTCCGCCATGGGTCATGTTGGTGAATTGAGTTCACAGATGCTAATCTGCCCCCTGGATGTCCGTTAGGTCTGAGATGGGGACCGAAGAGGGCCGGCACGGTGCCACCGGGCCGGGAATCGGTCGCCCGGCGTCCTGCCAGACTGGTCGGGCTGTTCACCAAGGGGGGTATCAGGTGCCGAGTTCGACGACCGAACGTGCTCCGTCAGCACGCCGCGTCCGCCAGCAGGCCATGGGCGGGACGGGGCCGGGCCCGGGGGCGCCGGCATCTGACGAGCGTCCCGACATCGGCGCGCTGGTGGAGGTCCGTGGTCAGAAGTGGGTGGTCGCGGACATCGACGGACCGGCCGCCGGCGGGGCGAGGTGGATCGCGGCGGACGTGGGCGCGGCGGACGTGGGCGCGGCGGATAAGGCGGACGCGGCGGGGCCTGACGCCGTCGGGGACGGAGCGGCGCCGAGCACGAGCACGTTGGTCATCCTCCAGAGTGTGGAGGACGGTCGCTACGGCCACACCGTCGAGGTGATCTGGGAGGTCGAGCCGGGCCGGCGGGTCCTGCCCAGCGGTTCGCTGCCCGACGTCACCCGGGGCGGCTTCGACCCACCGGGCCGGCTGGCCGCCTTCCTCGACGCGGTGCGCTGGTCGGCGGTGACCTCCGCGGACGCCCGGCGGCTGCAGGCCCCGTTCCGCTCGGGGGTGGCCGTCGAGGACTACCAGCTCGAGCCGGTGGCGCGCGCCCTTGCGGCGCCCCGGGTGAACCTCCTGCTCGCCGACGATGTCGGCCTCGGTAAGACCATCGAGGCCGGGCTGGTCGCCGAGGAGCTGCTGCTGCGGCACCGGGCGCGCCGCATCATGATCGTCTGTCCGGCCGGGCTCACCCTGAAATGGCGCGACGAGATGGCCGAGAAGTTTGGCCGCGATTTCACGATTATTGACGCGGAGCGCTGCGCGGCGGTCCGTCGCTCGCACGGCAGCGCGGCGAACCCGTTCGAGGTCTACCCGCTGACGATCGTCAGCCTGCCCTGGCTGCGTGGCCCGAAGGCGCAGCGGCTGCTCGACGAGGTGCTGCCCGGCGATGGTCAGCCGACCTACCCGCGGACCTTCGACCTGCTCATTCTCGACGAGGCCCATCACATCGCCCCGGCCGCGCCCAGGCAGGTCTACGCCGTCGACTCCCAGCAGACCAAGCTGATCCGCCGGCTCGCGCCGCACTTCACCCACCGGCTGTTCCTGTCCGCCACCCCGCACAACGGCTACCTCGCCTCGTTCACCGCGCTGCTGGAGATCCTCGACGACCAGCGGTTCGCCCGTGGCGTCGAGCCGGACCGGACGGCCGTGGACGAGGTCGTGGTCCGCCGGTTGAAAAGCAGCATCGAGAACGCGGACGGCACCCCGCGGTTCCCCCGGCGCCGCTCGATCGACATGCCGGTGGTCTATCCGGACGGCGAACGGGAGATCCACGGCCTGCTCAAGGAGTTTGCCGCACTGCGCCGGGCCCGGCTGGATTCGCCGCGCGGCCGCAAGGCGACCGACCTGGTGACCCTGCTGTTGAAGAAGCGGTTGTTCTCCTCCCCGGCGGCGTTCGGCCACACCGTGGGCGTCTACCGGGAGACCCTCGTGTCCCGGCACGGGCGCCCGGTCCACGCGTCCCGCCTCGCGGACGAGGCCGAGCCGGGGATGCCTGGGCCGGGGATGCCCGAGCCGTGGATGCCCGAGCCGTGGATGGAGGACTACTTCGACGACGTCGCGACCCTGGACGACGAGCAGCTCGCCGACGCCGAGGACGACGCCCTCGGCCGGATCGGGCCGATGCAGCTCGATCCCACCGACGGCGAGATCGAGCTGCTGGACCGGATGCGGCGCTGGGCGGACGCCCACGAGGCCGAGCCGGACGCCAAGGCCCGCGCGCTGCTCGATTATCTGAACGCGGTGTGCCGGCCGGACGGGCGGCACTGGTTCGATGAGCGGGTCGTCGTGTTCACCGAGTACCGCGACACGCAGATCTGGCTCGCCGGACTGCTGCGCCAGGAGGGGCTCGCCGGGGAGCGGCTCGGCCTGTTGCACGGCGGGCTGTCCGTTGACGAGCGCGAGCAGCTGCGGCTCGCCTTCCAGGCCGAACCGAGCGAACATCCGATGCGGGTCCTGCTCGCCACCGATGCGGCGAGTGAGGGCATCGACCTGCAGAATCACTGCCATCGGCTGGTCAACTACGACATCCCGTTCAACCCGAACAAGCTGGAGCAGCGGATCGGCCGCATCGACCGGTACGGGCAGCGCCGTTCCCCGGAGATCCGGCACTTCGTCGGCTCCGGCTGGTCGGGCAGCGTCGATTCCTTTGAGGCCGACCTGGAGTTCCTGTCGCGGGTGGTGAAGAAGGTCGCGCAGATGAAGGCCGACCTCGGGTCGGTCAACGCGGTGCTCTCCGATCGGGTGCAGCGTCGGATGCTGGGGGAGCGGATCGACCTCGGTCCCGACGACCTCGACGTCGGTCCGGGCGGCTCCGTGGCCGCCGGAGGCACCGTCCCGGTCGCGGAGAACGTGCGCGAGCAGGTGCGCCGGCTGCGGGCGAACCTCGACGACACGGTCCGCGAGCTCGGCATCACCCCGGCGGCGGTGCGCCGCGTCGTCGGCACGGCACTGAGCCTCGCCCGCCAACAGGCACTCACCCCGTACGTCGACGAGAAGGAGCACGCCGAGGGACTGTTCACGGTGCCGACGCTCACCGGCTCGTGGCAGCGCGCCTCCGCGGGACTCACCGAGAAGCTGCGCCGTGAGGACCTTCCCCCGGGCACGCCGCCGCGCCAGCGGCCGATCACCTTCGACTCGGCCATGGCGAAGGACCGCGACGACGTCGTGCTCGCGCACCTCGGCCACCGCCTCGTCGACATGTCGACAAGGCTGCTGCGGGGCGCCGTCTCCAACGCCGACGTCGGGCTGCACCGCGTCACCGCCGTGCGCTCGGACGATCCGCGCTGCGAGGAGGTGCTGATCGGCGCGTTCTCCCGGTTCGTGCTGGTGGGCGCGGACGGCGTCCGGCTGCACGAGGAGGTCCTGTACGCGGGCGGCTGGGCGCCGGCGACCGGGCGGTTCCGCCGCCTGGAGAACCTGACGGTCCTCGGCGATCTCGTCGGTACCGCGCTCGCCGCCGGCCGGCCCGTCTCCGGGGAGACGCGGGAGCGGCTCGTCGAGCGCTGGCCGGCGGTGCGGCCCGGGGTGCTCTCCGCCCTGGAGTGGCGGACGAGGACCCGCCAGGAGTCGCTGACCCGCCTTCTCGGCCAGCGCCGGGCCGCCGAGGAGAATCGGATCACCACTATCCTCGATCAGTTCGCCGCGACGCTGCGCGGTGCGATCGAGGATCCGGAGAACGACGAGGACGCCCTGTTCAGCCGGTTCGAGATCGCCAGGAGCCGCGAGGAGCTGGCCCAGTACCGCAAGGACCGGCAGGCGTGGCAGGACCGGCTCGACCGGCTCGACCAGGAACGGCGACGGGAGCTCGACGTGATCGCGCAGCGATACCGTGACCCGAGGCAGCACCAGTTCCCCGTCGCGGTCGTCCTGGTCGTGCCGGCAGCGGAGGAGGCGCGATGAGTACCGTGGGTGCCACCACGCGGGGCCGGGGCATCCCCGGAGGTCGCGGCAGCGGCAGCGGTGGCGGTGGCGGTCGGCGCCGGCCGCCCGCGCCGGACGGCTCCGCGCAGCACCGCGAATGGCTGAGCCTCATCGAGGTCAGCGGGCCGTTCCTCAGCCTGCCCGTGCTCCGGCGGGTCTGGCCGACGCTCGACCCGCTGGAGAAGAAGACCCGGGAACGCCTGCGCCGGGAGCACACCGCCTGGCTGGACGATCCCGTCGGCGGCCAGGCGGCCTGGGTGCGTTTCGTTCTCGGCGAGCTACTCGGCTGGGGGAACACGCTCGTCCTGCCCGATGGCACGAACGGCGCGAACGGCGCGGGTGGCGCGGGTGGCGCGAACGGCGCGCTGCGCTCGTTCACCGTCGACGTCGGCGAGCACGACGCGCACCTCGTGCCGTCCTTCATCCTCGTCGATCCGGACACAGCGGACACAGTGGCCACGGGGGACACAGTGGCCGGGGGGTCGTCCGAGGTGAAACCGGACGCGGTCCGCGTGCTCGGTCTGGTCGTCGCGCCGTCACAGTCCCCGACGGCGCGGATCGCCGGGCAGGCCTGGGCTGCGACGCCGGTGGACCGGGCGGCGATCGCCTGCCGGCATCACGGGATCGAGCTCGCGCTGGTGACGAACGGCCGGCAGTGGGCGTTGGTTTGGGCGCCGCGCGGCGGGGTGACGGCGACGGCGGTGTTCGACGCGGTGTCCTGGCCGGAGGCGGCCGAGCGCGACGTCGTGCGGGCGTTCGTGTCGTTGCTGTGCCGGCGGCGCTTCTTCGGCGTACCCGACGACGAGACGCTGGTCCCGTTGCTGAAGGCGAGCCTCGGCAGCCAGGAGGAGATCACCGAGGCGCTCGGCGTCCAGGTTCGCCAGGCCGTGGAGCTGCTCGTCGCCGCCTTCGGCNGCTGGCACGTCGCCGAGCGGGACCGGGGTGGCGCCGGGCTGCGCGACGTCGGCGCGCACGACGTCTACCGGGGCGCGGTCGCGGTGATGATGCGCATCGTCTTCCTGCTCNACGCCGAGGAACGCGGCCTGCTGCCCGCCGGCAACGACCTGTACGCGAGTACCTACTCCGCCGGCCGGCTGTGCGCCGAGCTGGAACAGCAGCTTTACGACGGCGCGACCGAGGACGACCTGGAGCAGTCGACGGCGGCCTGGCACCGGCTGCGCGCCCTGTTCACCGCCGTGTACGCGGGGGTCGATCATCCCCGGCTGCGCATGCACGCCTACGCCGGTTCGCTGTTCGACCCGGCCGCCCATCCGTGGCTGCCACTCGGCGTGGACGACCGCACGGTGCTGCACATGCTGCGTGCCGTCCAGTACATCCAGGTCGGCAGCGGGAAGTCCCGGGAGCGGCGGACGCTGAGCTTCCGCTCGCTGGACGTCGAGCAGATCGGTTACGTCTACGAGGGTCTGCTCTCCTACGATGCCGAACGCGCCCCGGCCGCGGAGGTGGTCGTCGGCCTGGCCGGCCGGGAGGGGCTGGAGGCCGAGGCGAAGCTGTCCGAGCTGGAGGAGCTCGCCTCGCGTCACCGGGGCCGCCCGCTGCTCGCCGCCGCGCTCGCCGAGAGGTTCGCCGCCAGCGGGATCGGCGCGCCGAAGGCGGTCGAGCGCCGGCTCGTTCCGTTGGAGGCCGGCGAGCGGGAGGAGGCCCGCAAGGCCCTGCTCGCCGTGACCCGCGGCGACTACCCGACCGCCGAGCGGCTGCTGCCGTTCCACGGCCTGCTGCGCACGGACCTGCGCGGCCAGCCCGTCGTGGTCCTGGAGGACGGGCTGTACGTCACCGAGTCGCCGCTGCGGAAGAACACCGGCACCCACTACACCCCCAGGTTCCTGGCCGAGGAGGTCGCGGACAACACCCTGGAGCCCCTGGTCTACGCCCCCGGGCCGTTGCAGACCGCCGACCGGGGCGCCTGGCGGCTGCGGTCCAGCGCCGACATCCTGTCGCTGAAGGTCGCCGACATCGCGATGGGCTCGGCCGCGTTCCTCGTCGCCGCCGCCCGCTACCTCGGCGACCGGCTGGTGGAGGCGTGGATCCGTGAGGGTGACCCGCGGGCCGCCGGGCACGCCGGGTACGCCGGGTACGCCGGTGACGCCGACGCGGACGACGTCACCGTCGAGGCCCGCCGGCTGGTCATCGAGCACTGCCTGTACGGGGCGGACATCAACCCGATGGCCGTGGAGATGGCGAAGCTGTCGCTCTGGCTGGTGTCGATGGACCCGCGCCGGCCGTTCACCTTCCTGGACGACCGGCTCGTCTCCGGCGACTCCCTGCTCGGTATCACCTCGGTCGAGCAGCTGGAGTACATGCACCTCGACCCGGCCAAGGGCCGGAAGATCCACTCCGACATCTTCGGCTGGACCGCCGGCGTCCGTGAACTGGTCCGCGACGCCGCCGGGCGGCGCCGGGACCTTGTCGAGACCGACGGCTCGTCTCTGGCGGGACTTGCGAGGAAGCGCAGGCTCCTGTCGGGGGTGGAACACGACACCGAGCGGCTGCGGCTCTTCGCCGACCTGACTGCCGGCGCCGCGCTCGTCGGCTATCAGAAATGGTCGGGGACGAGTAACCCGCATGCCCGCGCCGAGATCGACGAGGAGAAGAAGGCCAGCCGGGAAAGCTTCTCCCTGACCGCGGCCCGCCTCGCTGATGAGGTCACCGGCAAGCGGGATGAGACCGAGGCCCGGAAAACGGCACAGTCCTGGTTGGCCACCGATTACGTTCCCGGCGGTTTCCGGCGGAAACCCCTGCACTGGCCGCTGGTCTTCCCCGAGGTCTTCGAGGAGGGCGGTTTCGACGCCGTCCTCGGCAACCCCCCGTTCCTCGGTGGCCAGAAGCTGACCGGTGCACTGGGCGTGGCGTATCGCGAGTACCTCGTCGAGGAGATCGGCGGGGGNGNACGGGGGNGCGCCGATCTGGTCGCCTACTTCGCGCTGCGTGCGCACTCTCTGCTCAACGGTGGCGGTCAGACGGGGCTGATCGCGACGAACACCCTGGCCCAGGGCGATACCCGTGAGGTCGGCCTTGACCAGATTGTCGCTGACGGGAACGTCATCCGCCGGTCGATCAAGAGCCGGCCCTGGCCGTCGAAGTCCGCGGTCCTGGAATTCAGCGCCGTCTGGACCACAGGGCAGATCGGGCCGGCCGCAGCCCGGTTCGCCGACGGCGTCCAGACCCCCGTGATCGCACCCTCCCTGGAGCCCGAGGCACGAGTGTCCGGAAATCCTCACNGGCTGGAAAAAAGCGCAGGAATCTCCTTTATTGGAAGTTATGTCCTGGGTCTTGGCTTCACGATGGAACCCGCCGAGGCCCGCGCGTTGATCGCGAAGGATCCGCGTCATACCGACGTGCTGTTCCCCTATCTGAACGGTCAGGATCTCAACTCGCGCCCCGACTGCTCGGGCAGTCGTTGGGTCGTCAATTTCCACGACTGGCCTGAGGACCGCGCAAAGCGGTACCGCGACTGTTACGACCAGGTCCGCCTCCTCGTCAAGCCAGAACGTGACCGAAATAATCNAAAAGTATATCGCGACTACTGGTGGCAGTACGCTGAGAAGCGTCCCGCCATGCTCGACGCGATGGGGGATCTCGAACGGCTTGTCGTCATCACTCTTGTGAGCCGCACGGTGATGCCGGTGATGGTGCCGACCGGGCAGGTGTTCGCGCACAAGCTTGGTGTGTTTGTCACTGACGACGGGGCAATGCTGTCACTATTGTCGAGCGCGCCCCATTTTTGGTGGGCGATGAGTCGTAGTTCGACGATGAAGGCGGATCTCAACTACTCGCCGTCGGACGTGTTCGAGACCTTGCCGTTGCCTGAACTGACGGGGGAGATGCGGGAATTGGGGGAGGGGTTGGACGGGTTCCGGCAGGAGGCGATGCTGGCGCGGCAGTCAGGGCTCACCAAGACGTACAATCTGGTTTTCGATCCGGGCTGCAACGATGCCGATATCGCCGAGCTGCGGGAGATCCACCGGCTCATCGACGAGGCGACCTTTCGGGCGTACGGGTGGGTCGATATGATCGACCGGGGCCTGGACCACGGCTTTCATCCGGCCGGGAAGTACACTCGGTACACGATCGGGCCGTGGGCGCAGCGCGAGGTGCTCGACCGCCTCCTCGAACTGAACCACGCCCGGTACGCCGAGGAGGTCGCCGCCGGCCTGCACGAGAAGGGCGCGAAGAAGAAAGGCGCCCGCGCCAGGGCGGCCGCATCGCCGGACCAGGGGTCGCTGCTTGACCTGTAGCCGGAGACAGCGAACGACACCCTACGTTTGACGCCGGGCCGCCCGCCCGATTTCCGGGTGACCGGTCCGCGAGAGTTCTCCATTCGCCTTGTCCACCGGCCGAGCCACGCGCGCGGTCGACATTCTGCCGTGCCCGGATTCTCGGGGGGATCCGGGCACGGCCATCCTCCATCCACCTTTTCCGACTTTTCCGAAGCTGTTGACAGAAAGCTCGAAGCGATTCAGAATCGTTGTTGTCCGGGATTGATCTGATCGGCTGGCGATAGCGGGACCTCGCCGCCTTTCTCGGATACCGACGGGTTTCACGGCCGTCCTGTCGGTACATTCTTGCGACCTCGCCCGTCTGCCCAGGCAGCCGGCATCGACCCGCAGCCTGATATTCGACGTCTCGTTCATCACTCTCATCGGCGTGCTATGGCGCGCGCCTTTTCACGGGGGATCTCATGAGTACTGCACGTTTCGCCGTCGCCGCGGTTCTCACTGGCCTGATCGGCCTCACCGGGCTCACCGGCTGCAACCTGGACGACACCTCCGTCTCCTCGACCGGCGCGACGGCCGCGCCCGGCGGTGCCGCGGCGGCCGGCGGGGCCTCCCAGGGGGCGAAGCAGGCCCAGTACGGCGAGGTACTCCAGGTCAGCAAGGGCGGCGAGGTCGCCGCGACGGTGAGCGTCGCCGCGCCGAAGGCGGTCCCGTCCTTCTTCTCGGGTTTCAGCAAGCCCACCAGCGGCCCGGCGTTCGCGACCTTCATGGTGTCGTTCACCTCGGCGAAGGCCGGCTTCGCCGTCAACCCGTTCGACTTCTTCGTCCGCACTCCGGACGGTGCGCGGGTCCAGCCAACGATCGGCTGCGAGCCGGCGTTCAACGCGGCGACCCTCGGCCAGGGGGAGAAGTACCAGGGCTGCCTGACCATCGACGCGGCCCACGGCGTCCTCGTCTACGCCTCCGGCCTGTTCGGCGCGACCGGCCTCGTCGAGTGGCCAGGCTTCTGACCGTCGACCGGCGGCGGCGAGCCACCCCGTACGACACACACCGAGGAGAAGAGAGATCCGGAATGGCCATCATCATGCGGCTCCCCGACGGTTCCATCGAGAGCATCGCGACGACCCACGGCGGTGCGGACGGCAGTCACCTTCGATGCGAACTGATAACCGTTCGACCGGGTGATGAGCGGTACGAGGAGCTGAACGCCCGGTTGGCGGGTCGCCCGCGCCGGGCGAAGAAGGCGCACGGCGTCCTCCGCCGCATCATTCGCGTCGTCCGTCCGGGGCGGCGGGCATGATCCGCCGCGGTGAGCAGCGGCTGGGGCACCGCTGCGGCCCACGCCGCGACCTGACCTGCATTGACGAGCAAGATGTCCATTTTTGTGGATGCACTTTTCTGGCCCGGCTCGGAGACCGTCATCCCAGGTCACGGAATTTTTGACATTCAGCAAGGAAAGGGCGAGGCCAGGGCCTCCGGGCCCCAGTCGGGCCGCTCTCCTGGCACTTCTGGCGTTCTCCAGACACGACCTACTTCTCCATGTAACAATACGATCATGAGCCTTTCGGCTGGCAAGAAGGGGAGAACCGCATGAGTAATGTCACGAATCTGACCGTTCTGATCGACAGCGAGCCCGCGCCGAGCGGCTGGATAAAGATCGACAAGGATCTCAATGCTGGCGCGGGCGGCGCTTATCTGTATTTCGCCTATGAGAAAGGTGCCGGAGATCCCATCACCAACATAATCTTCCTGCTCAACAAGGACGAGTCTGCTCCACCGAGCTATCACCGTNTCGACGTCGATCTCAACAAAGGTGCTGGCGGCGCTTACATTTATGCTGCCTTCACTCGGGAGCCCGCCCTGGGCAGTCCGATAGAGGATCTGGATGTCATACTCGGTGACAACAGTGGGATTCAGCCGCAGGCACCGTGGCGGCGTATCGACGTTGATCTCAACAAGGGCGCTGGTGGTAAGTACATTTACCTTGTGTACAGAACCGCTTAAAAATCTAGGTTTTAGGTCGCTGACGAGTCTGTAGACGTAGCAAGGCGTACATACGGCCCCTGGCGCGCGCAGCTCAGGCGGCCATGAACGCGAAACCCCTCCCAGTCACGGGAGAACGGGCGGGGAGGGGTCTGCTGCGGGGAATCTTCCGGAACTGGATGTCGAACCGCTCAAAAGTCCGGGCTTCATAGCTGGGGACCGGGCCGTTGACTAATCTCACCATGTGCTGCCCGCCTGGCGTCACGAGATCTATGAACCAGTTGTGTCGGGATAGGCGGCGTCGAGGTGGCCTCCGACGGCGGTAGAGGGAATGCGTGCTGATTGCTACTCATTTCCTTCCGGTGTGAAGACAATCCATTCTCCGGGTTTGCGAACGGTGAAGCCGGATCTGTTCCGCGCGTGCGATGGAGACCTCGCGTGGAGTGGGCGTCGGCCCATCGAGGAGGGCTGCCTTTCGTTCGGCTGCGGTGGCGGCCGGGATGCCACCGTCGGGTCGGGGCCGCGGGGGTTCCTGGGAGTCGGGTGACGATCCGATGGGTGCGTCGAGAAGATCGAGTTTGCGTTGGAGGGCGGCGGGCTCGGGGCCGGTCTGGCTCGTCCGGGTGGATGCCGGGGTGTCGGGTGGAGCGGTAGCGTCACGGGGCATGGGCGCTCACGCGCCGATTGTGGGGTTTTCGGTGGTGACTGTCGAGGGTCTACCCGACTTCTCGGCGTAGCTATCGGGCTGGCCGCGCCCGGTCGACAGCCGGCCGGTTCGCAGAGGTGTTGCCCGTCCGCCGAGCCGTCCGCCGCCGGTGCGGCTGCTCGCCGAGCGGACCGGCCTGCGGACGGGGTTGTCGGCGGCGATGCGTCGGCGGGAGTTCGTCCCGGTGTACGACCGGGGCAGGTCCTGGTCGATGTGGCGGGTGCGCCCCTCTTCCACCCCGGCCCGTGACTACATCACGTCACCACCGGCCGTTACTGAATGGTAGGCGGGAAAATGTGGATCATGGTGTACCGCGGAGAGCCCCTAAAGCCGCCTGCCACCATCCGCAGGCGAACCACCATAATTCAGTGACAACACATCCGTTCTCCCTCGGCACCGGCAGCGCCGCAGGTCAGCCGGCCGTCCGATGGAGGTGGCGGGGAACGCCGAGCATACCTAGACGCGATTGAGGGGCCGGGACGTGAGCGACAACCCGACGGATGACCGCTGGAACACGCCAGTGGAGCGGGTGGAGACGGTGGAGCGGGTGGAGCTGCGGACGGACGTGCCGCATTCCGCGCGGATGTACGACTACTTTCTGGCTGGCAAGGACAACTTCCCCGCTGACAGGGAAGCCGCCGAGCGGGCGCTGGAGGTATTCCCGGCCCTGCGCATCGCCGCCCAGCAGAACCGGGCGTTCGTCCACCGCGCCACCCTGTTCCTTGCCAAGGAGGCGGGTATCCGCCAGTTTCTTGACATCGGCACCGGCATCCCGACCTCGCCGAACCTGCATGAGGTCGCCCAGGGTATCGCTCCCGACACGCGGGTGATCTACGTGGACAACGACCCGTCGACCCCATGGACGCACACACCAGCAAGGCCCTGCGACTGTCGGACCCTCAGCGCCGTGCGCTGACCTTTGCCCACACGGGCGTTCTGTACTACCGGGCCGACTCGTTCGGTCACGGCTACTACGGGGAGCGGGACTGCGCTCCTGTCCGTATCCGCTGGAACACCTTCGAGGCGATTGAGCGTCGCGGCTGGGTGGTCCGGGATCCGGCGGGAGACCTGAGCCTTCACGGCGGCACCGTGACCATTCTGGCATACGTCGTGACCGACGCGGGCCGGACGGTGCTCGGTGTCGAGCGGGACGACGCACCCGGTGGGGAGAAGGCCCCGCAGGACGAGGCCCCCGTCACGGTCGATGTTGCCGACGTCCGGCTTGGCATGCCCACGGCGCTGGGCTGGGTCGACTACGTCTCCCCGCTGGACGATGGCGGGGCCATCGTCTACTACCTCCCGTTCGACCTCTCCGCGAAGACCTGCCGCGCATGGCCCCCCGGGACGCGGTTGATGCTCGTTCCCTGCCCCCACATCCCCAACGTCTTGGATCGCTCCCGCTGTGCGAAGTGCGGTCACGAGTTGGGGAGCGTGGCGGCGTGAGGCCCAATATCACACTCTGGTCGGACACACGGGACGCCGCGTACGGTTCTGGGGTGGTTCGCAAGCTGCGCACAATCGGCTACCGGCGGATCTCCGATGACCGCGAAGGGATCGAAGCCGGAGTCACCCGCCAGGACGAGGACATCCGCGAGCTTGCCGAACGGCGTGACGACGTCGACCTGATCGACGTGCTGACCGACAACGACCTGTCGGCCACGAAGGACTACCGGCCGGAGTTCGAACACATCCTGGCCATGGCCGCCGCTCGCGAGATCGACGCGGTGATCTCATGGACGTCGAACCGGTTCCTGCGCAACCGGCCCGACCGGATGCGCGTGATCGAGCTGTTCAAGGACCGCAACGTCATCCTGATACCGGTCAAGGGCAACACCATGGACTTCACCTCCGCCGACGGCCGGATGATGGCCGACATCATCTTCTCGATCGACGCGGGCGAGGCCGAACGCACAGCGGAGCGTGTCTCGCGGGCCGCCCAGCAGCGGGCAGAGCAGGGCCGCCACCACGGCGGACGCCGCGCCTTCGGCTACGGGCCGATCGTCGCCACCGACCACGCGGGCAAGCCGGTACGGGACTTCCACGCGGTCATCCCCGAGGAGACGGCGGTCATCCGCCGTATCGCCGCCGACGTGCTGGCGGGCGTGCCGTTGGGCGCCATCGCGCGCCAGCTTCAGGCGGACGGTGTGGCGACCGTGACGGGCCGTCCGTGGGACCCGACCACGCTCAAGGAGATGATGGTCAACCCGCGGCTGATCGGGATGCGCGGCTACCAGACCCGCAGCACGCGGCGCAGCACGGGAGCCATCGCGGTCATGGGTCAGGCACAGTGGCCCGCTGTGCTGGACGTCGACACGTGGGAGCAGGTCCGGGCGATCCTGACCGACGCACGGCGGCGGACCAACACCGACGCGCAGAAGGTGCGGCGCCTGCTGGCCGGGTTCGTCTACTGCGCGTCCTGCGGGCACAAGCTGACCGGGAACGGCACGAACGGCAAGCGGCTCTACTGCCAGCGCCGCGACGGCCGCTGTCCGGCCAAGGTCCGCATCGGGGAGGACTTCCTCGTCGGGCTGGTCTCCGCTGCCGTGCGGGGGCGTCTGGACGAGCTGGTGCTCCAGCCTGCCGCGACGGAGGACCCTGGCGCCGCCGCGTTGGCGACGCTGGAGGCCCGCAAGAGCGCGCTGGCGGACCGGTGGGCGTCCGGGAAGATGGACGACGACGCCTACGACGACGCCCACAAGGCCATCGTCCGCCAGATCCGCGNGNCCGAGGCCCGNANGCACACCAGCGCGCGACGNCGCGCCACNCTGCCCGTGGANGGCGCCGNGNGCTGGGACGGGCTNGGCGANGACATCGCGGCCAAGCGGGTGATCCTCACCCAACTGATCGACGGCGTGATCGTCGGCGGGAACGGCACCGTCGAGGGCGACAAGGCCCAGCGCATACGGATCGTGTGGCGAGACCTCAACGACNCCCGGTAGCCCCACGCCACCGGCGAAGGCCCCCGGCATCCGCCGGGGGCCTTCGTCATACCTGCCCGCCATGGCGGCTGAGAGCCACGCTGGCACGCGAACCGCCCTTCCGGTCGCCCCCCCTCCTGCCACGTCCCTGGATCGTTGGCGGGCCGAGCGTGACGGGCGCTGATAGGCCAGCGGGAGTGCCACCGTCACGGGAGCGTCGTTGCCCGCGCCGTGACGGTGGCACGCTGTGCACGATCTCGGCAGCTCGGACGGGGGCGCGTGGCCACCGGGCCGGCAACGCCCCCTATGGGCCGGGATGCGATGGCACAGCGGGATCGTGCAAAGACAGCGACACAGCACATCGGGGGCACCAGGGCGCTGACCTGCGACGCTGTGACACGCGCGGCCAATGCCAGCGATCAATGGTCCACATTGACCAGTCCGCGACCGGTCCGCTGTGACCACCCGCGCTGGGCGCCCAATCTGCACAGCGATCTTGCGCGACAACCATGGTTGTCGGAGCACGGGCGACAGTGACGGTTGTCGCATGGCCGACGACGGGCTCACCATCACGAACCGGCCGCGCGTGTCGCTCGCCAGTTGCGCTGAGGTGCTGCCGGCGTGCCTGAGGCTTCCCGGCGCGCTGGACAGGTCAGCCGATAGCCCTACGGCTTGCGGGCCACGCCGATGACATGAGCGCTCGTTCCGAGCATCGACGGTTCGGTCTCGGTCAGGCGGACCGCCCTGAGCAGATCGCCAGGGTCGGCCATCCGCTGCTCCAGGTCCCCCAGCAGCCAGGCGAAACCCTCCACCGCGACCAGGCGGATGTCCCGGTAGCCGGCGAGGTCGAGCTCCGCGCGCAACTCCTCAGGGCGGTGGAAGTAGGCCCAGAAGCCGCCGGCGGCCGACTGGGCCGGGTCCTGGCTGAGGCCGACACGCAGGTTGCGGTCAAAGTCGTCCCAGATCTCGCCGCTTCCCAACAGGCCCTTCTTCGCCGCGTCGAGAACCCAGGCGTGCCGGGCGATGACCTCGACCAGAACCTCACCACCCGGCCGAAGGACCCGGGCCGCCTCGCGCAGCGCCGCGACCCGGTCATCCCGCTGGACAAGGTGATAGAGCGGGCCCATCAGCAGCACGACATCGGCCGTCTTATCGGCAACGGGAAGACGACGGGCCTCACCCAACTCGACGCGAAACGGCGCGTGCGGTTGCGACCGGGACCGGGACCGTGCCCTCTCGACATGGCGGGCGACCGGGTCAACAAGGAGAACGTCATAGCCGCGCCCGGCAAGGTGCGCGGCGTGCGTCCCTGGACCGCCACCGACATCCACGACACGGCCGTGCCCGGGCAGGAACCGCGCGAAGATGTCCCAGGTCCGCAGCCGGACCAGGTCACCCAGGCCCGGCCGCCACAGACGGTCGTCCTCGTCAACCAGCTCATACCGGGCCGTCACCCGGCTATCGATCTCCACCCGGCCCAGTATGGAAAGCCCGCCCACGCTTGGCGATCTGTTTTGCCTGCCCCGCCTCGACCGCGGCCTCCCGCTTCGCAACTCACTGCCACCGCGACTTGCCCCCAGATCCGATGGCAGATCAAGACCTTCGGCGCTGCCAGTCGATCTGAGTGGGCGTTCTGCACGCTTTCGTCGGGCCTCAGCTTGAGTTGATCTCTGGGGTGGCCGGTGGGTCGGGCTGGGGCAGGACGAACAGGCCGGGATNGGGCTCGGTGAGAACACCCCGCTCTACCAGCCGTTTCAGCCGGGCCCGCATGCTCTCGACATGCCGGGGCTCGGTGCCGCCACCCAGCGCCCGGCACACGTCCTTGGCGTGCAGCCCGTTCCCGCCCCGGGTGAACACGGCCAGCACCTCCCGATACCCCGGCGGCAGCGGCTCGGCCGGTGCGGCGTCGTTCTCGGCGGCCAGGTCCAGCACCGTCTCCCGGGTGATCTCCAACCGTTCCAGGGCACGTTCAGCGGCGGCGAGCTGCCCGGTGAGCCGGGCGATCTCCTCC
>NZ_JPGU01000045.1:0-34113 GCF_000732115.1 Frankia sp. CeD | reverse complement strand
CGCCTCCCGCGCGGCGGCAACGATCAGCGACTCCAGAGTCTCCTCGGGCAGACGGCCAAACGGGGTATGACCCCAGCCCACGATCTCCACGTCGTGGTCCACATCCAGTCCCTTCAACGCTCAGACACCCTTCACTGCTGAGACACCCCGGCAGGTCACTGCCAAGACACCCCGGCAGGTCACTGCCAAGACACCCCGGCAGGTCACTGCCAAGACACCCCGGCAGGTCCGCCCGCCACGCCGGCACCAGGCTTCGTGCCCACCTGAGCCAGCCGTACCGGTGTCACCTTCCGCACGTCGTCGGCGGTGACGCCCGGCGCCGTCTCCACCAGCACCAGACCATCGGAGGTCACGTCGATGACGGCGAGGTCGGTGATGATGCGCTGCACGACACCTGTGCCGGTCAGCGGGAGCGTGTTCGCGGGCAGGATCTTCGGCGATCCGTCCTTGGCGCAGTGCTCCATCAGAACGATCACGCGGCGGGCGCCGTGGACCAGGTCCATCGCGCCCCCCATGCCCTTGACCAGCTTGCCGGGCACCACCCAGTTCGACAGGTCCCCGCGCTCGCTGACCTGCATGGCGCCGAGGATCGCCGCATCGATCTTCCCCCCACGGATCATCCCGAAACTGGTGGCGGAGTCGAAGAAGCTTGCTCCCGTCGCGGTCGTCACCGTCTCCTTGCCGGCGTTGATGAGATCCGGGTCCTCCTCGCCGGCGACCGGGTAGGGACCCAGGCCGAGGATGCCGTTCTCACTCTGCAACACGATCTCCACGCCGTCGGGCACGTGGTTGGGAACCAGCGTCGGCAGACCGATGCCGAGGTTGACGTAGTCCCCGTCGTTGAGTTCCGCCGCCGCACGGGCGGCCATGTCGTCCCGGGACCAGGGCATCTCAGGCACCTCCTGCAGCGGTTGTGACGGCACGCAGGGTGAGCCGCTCGATCCCCTTGTCCGCGGCCTGGCCGGGCGTCAACGCCACCACCCGCTGCACGAAGACTCCGGGCAGGTGGATCTCGTCGGGATCCAGCGCACCCGGCTCGACGAGTTCCTCCACTTCCGCGATCGTCACCCTCCCGGCCATGGCGCAGAGCGGGTTGAAGTTGCGGGCGGCCCTGCGGAAAACCAGGTTGCCGTGCCGGTCACCACGCCGGGCCCGCACCAGGGCGAAGTCCGGCCGCAGCGCCGTCTCCCGCACGAAGACCTGCGGCACCCCGTCGACCTCGAAGACCTCGGTCGGCTTGGGCTGCGAGGCCAGCGCCACCTCGCCCGAGGCGTCGTACCTGATCGGCAGCCCGCCGTCGGCGACCTGCGTGCCGACGCCGGTGCGGGTGTAGAACGCCGCGATCCCGGCTCCACCGGCGCGCAGCCGCTCCGCCAGCGTCCCCTGCGGGTTGAACTCGATCTCGACCTTCCCGGAGAGGTACTGCCGTTCCAGTTCCTTGTTCTCCCCCACGTACGACGCCACCAGACGGCGGATCCGCCCGCCCTCCAGCAGCAGCGAGTTACCCACACCCGGGATCCCGCAGTTGTTGGAAATGACGGTCAGGTCCGAGGCCCCCTGTTCGGCGAGCGCGGCAAGGAGCACCGACGGGATGCCGCAGACCCCGAAACCACCACTCGCCACGCTGGCCCCGACCGGAATATCGGCGACTGCCTCCTGCGCCGACGCCACGACCTTGTCCACCTCACCCCTCCTTCAGCAGGGCCCGGCGCAGCAGAACCGTCTCGGGCGGCGCATCGGCCGGGATCGTGGTCAGCACAAGCCGGGCTCCGTCACGGGGCGCCTCGCCCTCGCCGTGCCAGAACGCGTCGGGAAGGACGACAGCCCGCGTGANATCGCCGGCCACGTCGACCGAGGAGGCGAATCGCACCGCCAGCGTCCAGTCGAAGTGCCCGGCCACATTGGTCAGCGAGGTATAGCCACCCGCCCGCTCCGGGAACTCCAGCGTGGCGGAGTCCCCGCGGCGGGCCCGGGCATCAAGGAGCAACAGTCCCAGCGGCGGCGACCCCAGGCGCCCCAGCCATTCGGCGAGGNACATGGAGGCGCTGTCGGCGTGGTCCTCGCTCACCTCGTCCAGCCCCGTGCCGGCCCGGTCATGTGCCCGCAGCAACCACCTCGCGGGCGACGGCACCGACAGCACGACCCGTCGCCGGGTCGAGTCCGCCAGCGTGCGCATGGTCAGGACCAACCGCTCGACGGCGGGCTCGTCACCGAGCAGGGTGCGTAACGCATAGCCCGTGCGGCTACGCTTCCCCAGCGCGCTCACCAGGTCAGGCGTCGCCGCGAGATACGCGTCGTAGAACGCCTCGGCATTGACGAACACCGCATCCGGATCCAGCAGGGCCTGGACCTGGGCGACGTGCCCGGTCAGGGCGGCGAGGTCNCCCCAGGGGATCTCGCTGCCCTGCCGTAGCACTGCCGTCGCGTAGGCGTCGTGGTCGATCACCAGCGCCCGGCCGCCGGGCGCGGCAGCGAGCAGGGCAGTGAGAGAAGACATTCAGTGCTCCTTGAACCTCAGGGCTCCGTAAACCTCAGGCGAGACGGAACCTCAGGCGAGACGCTTGACGTCCTCGCCGNGCCTGTCCTCCAGCTCCCGCACGCGCGCCTCCAGCGCCGCGATCTTCAGCTCCCGGCGGTCCGGAATCACGATGATCGGCAGTTCCTTCAGCGGCGCCTTGACCCGCTGGGGACCGTCGATGGTGAACACCGTGGCGGTGAGGTCCTTGGTGTCGTCGCCCCAGGAGCCGTAGTAGAGGAGGTCCTTCGGCGGCTCCTCGGTGACGAAATCCTTGACGAACTCCGCGTAGGGCTTGCCGCGCGTCAGGCGCGTCTGGCGGACCCGCTCGCGGGCCTGCCTGGTGCCCTCGGCGTCGAGCCGGAAG
This sequence comes from Frankia sp. CeD, assembly GCF_000732115.1. Classification (NCBI taxonomy): domain Bacteria; kingdom Bacillati; phylum Actinomycetota; class Actinomycetes; order Frankiales; family Frankiaceae; genus Frankia; species Frankia sp. CeD. Next base: position 31,231 of record NZ_JPGU01000045.1, on the reverse strand, counting down.
GTGATCGGGTCATAGCGGACACCGAAGATCTCCTCGGCGACCTTCTGGCTGATCCGGCCGAGCTCGGCATCGCGCNCCACCGACTCGGGCAGGCGCTCCAGCGGGTCGCCGTACCCACCACCGGCGCCCTGGGAGATCATGTAGAGCTCGCCGTCCTTGGCGCGGTCGTACTGCAGACCCATGTGATAGGTCGAGTACTTCCCGTCCGGGAACGGACGCTCGTTCATGACCTTCTCGATCGAGAGGTCGAACTTCTTGTTGTCCCGACGAATGTGCTCGTAGACATTCGTGCCCTTGACCATCGCCAGCGGGTAGGTGCCGCAGCCGTAGCCCCCGAACATGCCGTAGATGGACGAGAACTTCGCTCCGGAGGTCACCGTCATGAAGCCCCACTCCGGCGTGCCCTCGGCGGCCACGATCATCTCGTAGCCCATGCCGCCGGTGAACTTGCCGAAGCCCATGTTGTCGCGGACCAGGCGCTTGGCCACCAGCTGCATGAAGGGCACCTCCTCCTCCATGACCTCCTGCTCGGCCGTGTCGGCCATGGCGCAGAAGAGCGGCGAGACGGCGTCCTCACCGTCCCGGAAGGGCTTGGCTCCCCCGGGCATGCCGTTGAGGTCGGCACACAGGTTGCCGACCATGTCGCCGTGTTGGGTGACACCGCCCCACAGGAACGTGTTGATCTGGTTGAACCAGTTGGCCACGATGTTCGAGTACTTGTGCGGCGTGGAGAACGACATCTTTCCGTAGAGCGCCTGCATCATCGAGAAGCCTCGGAACGAGGCCTGCAGCGACTGTCCCATCGGGGCGTCGTAGGACGCGTCGGCCCAGGTGCCCTCGTCGGAGATGATCTCGATGCAGCTCATCGCCGCCGTGCAGCGCGGCAGGTCTGGCCACCAGAACGCCAGGATCGCCTGCATCATCATCGACTTCACCGAGCACAGCGGAGAGTTGATCGCCCGGTTGATGATCTCCGGTCCGGTGCCACGCAGGTCGACGGTCATCTTGTCGCCCTTGACGTGGATCCTGCAGGCGATCTTGATGAGGATGTTCTCCTTCAGCGTCGAGTCCATGAACTGGTTGAAGGAGTACGTGCCGTCGGGAAGCTCGGAGATCCGGCGGCGGACCTCCGCGTCGACGTCCTCGACGGTGACCCGCAGGGCCGCCACGAACGTGTCGACGCCGACCTCGTCGATGACCTTGTCGATGCGCTCCATGATCTTGCGTACCGCGGTGATCTTCACCTTTAGGTCGGCCAGCTGCAGCTTGGGGTCGCGCACCGAGTGCTGGAGGAAGGTCAGCAGGTCCCGGCGCAGATGACCACGCTCGACGATCTTGAACGGGCTCATCCGGAGGCCGTCGTCGAACGGGGTCTCCGAGCCCGACGGCATGCCGCCCGGCTCGCAGGCGCCGTTCTCGCCTTCGTGGATGGTCGCCGCCACCCACGCGATGATCTCACCCCCACGTATNATCGGCATGATCATCGACTGGTCGGTGTTGTGGACGTTGCCGAACCGGGCGTCGTTGTGGATGAATCCGTCGCCCTCGTGGATACCGACGGTCGGCTCGTCCTTCCAGTACTTCATGATGTACCGGATCGGGTGGTGCAGGATCGCGGAGAACGCGATCACCCCGTGGCAGGAGAGGTAGGACACGTCCCCGGCCGCGGTGTAGATCGCGGTCGTCAGGTCACCCCACTTCGCCCCGGGCGCGGCACCCTGCGCCTCGCACATCTCGTAGCCCTCGTCGAGCGCACCGGCAATCCGCTTGCGGATCCGCTCGACCACCAGCCGGTCGACACCGGCGGCGATCGCCGTCTCCTCCCGCGACGTCCGTTCCTGGATGGAGTGGTCACGCATGATCACCGGGTCGGGACCGAGGAAGAGGGTGGTCTCGTCCATGAACTGGTCGACCCACTCCCGCTCCTGGGGCGTGAGGGTGTTCTGCTCGGCGGCCTGCTCCTGCGTGGCGCTGTCGTCCGTGACAGTCATCGTCTTCTCCCTGGTGCGCTCGACGGTGTACTCGATCAGTCCTGCAGGAACCAGACGGCGCCCTGCACCGTCGGCTCCAGACGCCAGCCCGGCTCGACGAGGTAGGTGGTGTTCTCGGTGGTGACGATCGCGGGGCCGGGGATCACCCGCTCGTGCGACAGCGCGGCCTGGTCGTAGACCGGCGTCTCGATCGAGTCGTCCTGGCCGATGAAGTAGACCTTGCGGTGCGACACCTCGGTCGGCACCGTGCGCTCGCCGCCGGCCTCCAGCGAGTCGAAGTTGACGACGTCGCCGTCGACGTAGGAGGCCACCCGCACGGTCCCCACCCGGATCCCGGCTTCGGGTGCCGCGCTGCTGGCGCCGAACCGGTGGCTGTAGACATCACCGAAGGTGCGGATCATGTGCAGTACGTCGCCGACACCGTTCATCCGGTTGATGTCGAGGGCGACGGCCTGGGTGAGCAGCTGGTTGCCGTAGCGCATGTCCAGTTCCAGGCGGTACTTCACGTCGTCGGCCGCGAAGCCCTGACGCACCAGGTCCTCCCGGCCCCGGGCCTCGAGTTCCTCGACGATCNCGTTGAACTCCTCGTACTTGTCGTACAGCGACCGGGAGGTGGCGTTGTACATCGTGATGTGCACGCCGCGCTCGTGGAAGTGCAGCTGCTTCATGTTGCCGGCGCCGCAGGCGGAGAACACCGACGAGAACGGCGGGGCCAGGATCTGCTTGATGCCGGCATGGCGAGCAATACCGCAGGCGTGCAGCGGACCGTTGCCGCCGTAGGCGAGCATCGTGAAGTCCTCCGGCAGGTAGCCGCGCACCCGCAGCTCCTTGCCGATGCCGATCGCCATCTGCTCGTCAACACCGTCCTTGATCGCGCGGGCGATGGCGAGAACGTCCATGTCGAGCTGGTCGCACAGGTTCTCTTCGACGGCGAACCGGGAGCGCTTCGGGTTGAGCTTGATGTAGCCGTTGGCGTAGTTGTCCGGGTCCAGATAGCCGAGCAACAGGTCGGCGTCGGTCACCGTCGGACGCAGTCCGCCGCGGTCGTAGCAGGCCGGGCCGGGGTTGGAGCCGGCCGACTCCGGGCCGATCTTGATGGAGTTGTGAATCCGGTCGTACGACGCGATGGAGCCGCCGCCGGCACCGAGCGTGTCGAGGTGCACCATCGGCACCGACACCAGCCAGCGGTCGATGGTCGGCAGGAAGTCGTAGTGCTTCACGCCGCCCTCGGGCACCAGGCCGATGTCGAAGGACGTGCCGCCCATGTCAGTGGAGATCACATGGCCCAGGCCCGTCTCGTTCGACAGGTGCTCCGCGGCGCCGACGCCGGCGATCGGACCGGAGTGGATGGTCTGCAGGGCGTCGGTGGAGTTCATCTGCGCCATGCCACCGGAGTTGTGGATGACCAGCATCGGCTTGCCGTAGCCGGCGTCGCGCAGGTTGTTCGAGAGCTGGCTGAGCGCGTGAAACATGATCNCGTGCAGGAAGCCGTCCACGATGGTGGAGGTCGCCCGCACGTATTCGCCCTTGCGACCGGAGACCTGGTGGCCCAGCAGCACCGGGATGGCACCCAGCTCGTGGGCCGGGAACTCGTCGAGGATGATCTCCTGGATCGCCAGCTCGTGCTCGGGGTTCTCGGTGGCGTTGACCAGCGAGACCACCAGGGCCTCGGCGCCGGCATCCACCAGCTCACGGACCACCGTGCGGACGTCCTCGGGATCGAGCCTCGCCACGATCGTGCCGGCCGAGTTGACGCGTTCCTTGACCGAGCGGATCAGGTAGCGCGGCACCAGCGGTTCGGGCCGTTCGGCTGCCGGGAGGTTCTGTTGCATCGAGTAGTCCAGGCCCTCGCCGTACCCCCGGCCGCGGGAGAGCGGGATGGTGTCCTCGAAGCCATGAGTGACGATCGCCCCCACCTTGGGTCCCTTGCGCTCGATGAGAGCGTTGGTGCCCAGGGTGGTGGCGTAGCGGACCGAGTCGACCTCGGTGAGCACGGTGCCGCGGTCCAGTCCGGCCCGGCTGCACGCCAGGTCGAGCGCCTCGTTGAAGCCCAGCGCCAGGTTGTGGTGCGTGGTCAGCGCCTTCGCCTCGACGTAGGTCTCGTCCCAGACGAAGAAGCAGTCGGTGAAGGTGCCGCCGATGTCGACGGAGATACGTTTCATTGTCTCGGTTCTCCCTGCGAGATCAGCGGATGTGGCCGGTCGCCTTGTGCATGGCGGTGTATTTCTGCGCGTCCTCGCCGGGCCCGTAGTTGTGGACCTGCTCGGGGTCGACGCCGCGTTCCTCCCACTGGGTGCGCAGCGCGGCGACGTCGATGACGAGATCGGCCGTCGGCGGGTGTCCCGGGGGCACGTATTCGGTCTCGATCTGGGTGGCGCAGCCGGGGCAGTAGAATTCCAGGATCCGGCAGTACGTCGGGTCCGGGGAAAAGGTGAACTCGTAGCGGTCGGGATTGATGATCGGCTGGTGGATCTCCCGTGGGTCGCGGTCGTAGACCAGGCAGCCGAGTTTGTAGTTCCCGTGGGCAGACCAGATGTCGCGGCCGCACACCCGGCAGACCCAGCGCTCGGTGTCGAGGTCGATGACCAGGTATTCGGTCATGGGGACCCGCATGATGACTTTCCTCTCGTAGCTGTCAGGGGACGCTCGGGGCCGTCAGGGGAGGTCAGTGGGTGTCGGTCAGCAGCAGGTCCCCCGAGGCGGTGACCCGGAACTGCCAGCCGGGCAGCACGCGGGCGGTGAAGAACGGGCCCTCGACGATCACCGGGCCCTCGCCACTTCCACCGGGCGGCATCTCGGCGAGCACGAACACCGGCACCTTGTCGACCTGGTCGGGCGCGGAACGGACCAGGCGGGTCTCATTGCTCGTCACCCGGATCGCGGGCACGTCGGTGTCGGGAGCAACGTCGGGGTGCGGCAGCGCGGCCGTCACCGACAGTTGCAGGGAGACCTGCTTCCCGGGGAAGTCCGCGGCGTCGCCGGACTGGTACGGCCTGGTCTCCACCGGCGACCCGTCGGTCTCCTCGATGGTGAGCAGTACCTCGGTGCGGCAGTCGTCGAGGTCGTAGCCCTCCTGGAAAATGTCGCGCCTGGCCCGGGCAAGCATCTCGTCGTACGTCGCCGCGGTGCTTGCCGTGGTCGGCTCCGGCACGCCGACCTCGTAGGTCTTGCCGATGTCGGAGAAGGCAATGCCGAACGCGGAGAAGACCGCCGCCATCCGCGGGATCAGCACCTTCTTCACCCCTGCCGGACGAGCGGCACCAACGGCGCTCATCGGGCCGGCGCCACCGAAGGCGATGAGGGTCGAGTTCTCCTCGATCAGGTGCGCGAAGGAGTGTGCCAGCGCCTCGAAGTAGGCCCGCTCCATCCGGATCAGCGACTCCTCCAGGCTGATGCCCAGCGGCTCGGCGATGGTCTCGGTGATGACCGCGGCCGAACGGTCGGCGTCGAGCCGGAAGGTGCCGTCGAGGTAGGTGCTGGCGTCGAGGACGCCGAGCAGCAGGTTGACGTCGGTGATCGTGGCTTCCTTGCCACCGAAGCCGAAGCAGGCGGGGCCGGGGGCCGCCCCCACACTGCGCGGCCCGACCATGATCTGCCCGTCCACCACCGAGATCACCGAGGACCCACCGACCCCGGTCGAGTGCACGTTGCTCATCGGGTAGGAGATCGGGACGCCCTCGATGGTGCCGCGCTCATCGGCCGCCGCCGCGCCGCCGCGGACGNCCCCCACGTCGGTGGTGGTGCCGCCGATGTCCATCATCAGCGTGTGATCGAGGCCGTACGTGCGAGCCAGCGCCGCCGTACCTTCCAAGCCGCCGCGCGGCCCGGAGGAGTACGTCTTCAGCGCCACCGCCTTGGCCACCCGCGAGGAGGCTCCGTCGTTGCGGTAGACCAGCAGCGGGTTGAGCNCCCTGTACGACTTCAGCCGCCGCTCCGCCCCGTACAGGAACCGCTCCATGGTCGGGTGCAGGAACGAGTTGAGCACGCACGACCACACCCGACGCGGGTGGTCCCGGTCGCCGGCGAGGGACCACGAGTACAGGAGCGGGATCGAGCCGAGCAGGTGCCGCGGGAACTTGCGCAGCAACACGCTGCGTAGGCGACGCTCCTGTTCCGGCGACTCACCAGCCACCACCACCCGGGCGGCGCCCAGGGTGGTGAGCTGGTTGATCCGCTGGACGACTTCGAAGTNGATCTCCTCATCGGTCGCGCCCATGTCGATGGTGAGCATCCGGTCGGCGATCAGGCCGTCGAAGAGGTCCTTCTCGGCTTCACCGCCGCGCATCCGCTCGAACAGGCCCGGCATCGTGGTGAGGATGCCGATCATCGGGCCCCGCCGCTCGACCAGGGCGTTGGTGCCCTGGGTGGTCGAGTATCGGATGTGCTGCGTAGCGTGCAGCAGCTTCTCCGTGTTGGCTTCGCCGTAGAGGGCGACCGAGGCCTTCTCGATCCCGTCGAAGAGGCACTCCGACAGGTCGTGCGGAGTAGTGAGGGACTTGGTGTAGGTGAACTGGTCGCCATCCCAGACGCAGATGTCGGTAAGCGTGCCACCGTTGTCGATGTTGATCAGGGTGTCCATGACGCTCCTCGGTTCGTGACTCCCTGGGTTCCATGCGCAGGCCCCGTTGTTGGGACAACCCTGCTGGTGTCCCACCGGGTGTCGGTGTCCCAAAATTGGACACTCACTGCTCTTGGATGTGGCGTGGCTCTCAGCCACGATGTTCTTCCACGGGGCCATCCAGGACCCCCGAGGAGGTGCACATGCCGGACACCGCGAACCGCCTCTTACGGGTGGCCGCAGCCCGGGCGGACTTCCTGGAGTGCGGCCGCGCGGGTGCCGTCGGTGTCCCCGACGTGCTCGCGGCATCATGGGAACGCAGCCAGGCGGCCGGCGTCGACAGCGCACGGCCGCACAGCGACTACATCGACGACATCGACACCGGGTCCCGGCTGGTGCGCTGCGCACGCCCGGTGCTCNCTCAGCTCGGCAACGACACCGCGGACCTCCCGCTGGTCATCGCCCTGACCGACCACAGGGCCAGGCTGGTTCAGCGCATCGACTTGTCATCGACGGTCGGGCGGTTGCTCGACAGGGTCGAATTCGCGCCAGGGTTCAACTACTCCGAGTCGATGATGGGCACCAACGGTGTGGGCACCGTGATCGAGGCCGGTCAGCCGGTCAGCATCGTCGGGCCGGAGCACTTCACCGAGCCCCTGCAATGCTTCGCCTGCACCGGCGCCCCGGTCATCGATCCTCTCACCGGCCGGGTGGAGGGAGTGCTGGACATCTCCACGCTCACCCAGACCTGGAGCCCGCTGATGCACACCTTGGTGAAGAGCGCCGCCAAGGACATCAGCCGCAACCTGTTACTGGATCGCAGCCAGTCCCAGCAGGCCGTTTTCGAGACCTACCTGCGCGTCGAAGCCCGGGCGTCCCGACAGGCCGTCTTCGCCTTCGGTGACTCGGTCTTCATCGCCAACACCCCGGCCCAGGGCCTGTTCGACGCCAGCGAGCAGCTGACCCTGCGCGAGCACGCGACCTTCCTCATGAGCCGCCGCGACCGGGTGAGCGACACCCTGGTCCTGCCGGGGGGACGCATGGTCCATATCCGGGGCACCCGGATCCTGGCCGGCTCCGAGGTGGCCGGCATGGTGGTGATCGCCGACCTCGTCGCCACGGAGAAGGCCGGATCGCCGGGCGACTTCACCGAGCAGGTGCTGCCACAGATCGCGGTCGCGACCCTGCAGACCTCCCGCATCGCCGGCGACCTGTACCGGCCGCACGAGACCATTACCGGTGGTCGGTCACCGGCATGGGTACGCGCGTGCGACAAGCTGCGCGAAGCCCTCATAGCGAAGAAGCCGGCGATCGTGCTCGGTGAGACCGGCACCGGCAAGTTCACCCTGGTCGCCGAGATCTTCCACGCCTCACACCCGGGCGGCCGAAGCGTGTCGATGGACGCCTCCCAGCTGACCATCGAGAACTCCGAGACCGACATCGACTCACTGCTCGCGGGCAAGCCAGAGCCGACCCTCTACATCGTCCGCAATGTCGACCAGGCCAGCACCGAAGGGGTCGAACAGCTCGACGTGTTCTTCACTGCGATCGGCAGGCTCGACAACCCGACCTCATTCGTTGCGACCCTGTCGGACTCCTCACTGGACTCCGACCTGCCGTTCCACGCACTCCTCGGCCACTTCGAGGTAGCGATCACTGTGCCGCCGCTGCGATGCCGTACCGATGACCTCACCGCCATCACCTCGTCGGTCCTGCGCGACATGGCCCCCAACCGCAAGGTGCGGCTCAGCCCAGCCGCCGAGCGGATCATCGCGCGCTACTCCTGGCCACGCAACGTCTCCCAGCTGCGCGAGGCCCTCGAACACGCGCTGCGGCGGCGACCGGTCGGGGAGATCCAGGCCCAGGACCTGCCGGCCTACTGCCAGACCACCTCGCGGCACGTGCTCACCCCGCTGGAGGCAGCCGAGCGGGACACGATCGTCGCCGCTCTCCAGGAGACCGAGGGCAACCGAATGCTGGCGGCCACCAGGCTCGGGATGTCGCGGTCCGGCCTTTACCGCAAGCTGAAGGCCTACGGCATCACCGCCTGACGGGCATCACCGCCTGACGCGTCCCCGGTGGGACGGACCGCCCTTGGCTCAGTCTGAACCAGGGCATGCCCCGCGCCGGCGGTCCGCATGAAGCGGAGAGGTATAAGCCCGTGCAGCCGTCTCATGTTGAGACCGCCTTCCCGCCGCCCATGGGGTGTGATGTTGTGTGATGCAAATCACCCGAATGACGTGGTCGTCACCCCGAGTACAGCCCAACCAGTGACCCGCCCTGGCTTCGGTGACCGTCCGCGCTCACACCGTAAGGAGTCGTATGAGCCGCCAGCGCCCGACGGCGATGCGTGAGACCTACCTATTGATCGACAGACTGTCGGCGGAGTTCGGGCAGGCGCGGTGAGTGAGTACGGGAAAGCCACGCGACGCGGGCTGCTGGCCAGTGCCCCGCTGATCGCCGCGGCGCCCATCACCACGCTTGCGGCCTCGATCACGGCAGCTGAGCAGCACACCTCGAGTGAACAGCACACCTCGATGCCTGCAAGCCATCCGGCCACAGGCCACGGGGCGATGATCGGCCCCGGGGTCCCGGCACCAGGCGGCCCCCACGACCTCGACGACCTCCTCCACCCGCCGCCGGCTCTGGTACATCAGCCCGGCCGAGTGCGCGAATACAAGATCTTCGCTATGGACAAGGAGATCGAGATTGCGCAGGGTGTCACCTTCCNGGCCTGGACGTACAACGGCACGGTTCCCGGTCCGGTCATCCGCGCGACCGAGGGTGACCTGCTACGCGTGCGGTTCACCAACGGCAGTATGCACCCGCATACCATTCATTTCCACGGGATACACCCAGCGAATATGGATGGTGTCTTCGAGATCGTCGATCCCGGTGGAACCTTCGTTTACAATTTCCCGGCGACCCCCTACGGGATGCACATGTACCACTGCCACGCGACGCCGCTCAAGAAACATATTGCCAAGGGCCTTTACGGCGCATTAATCATCGATCCACCGCAGCCACGCCCGACGGCGCGGGAGTTCGTCATGGTCATGAACGGCNTCGATACCGACGGCGACGGTGAGAACAACTTCTACACGGTCAACGGGCGCGCCTTCTACTATGCGCGCTATCCCATCCAGATCAAACGCGGCGAACTGGTCCGGATCTACNTGGCCAACCTGACCGAGTTCGATCTCATAAACTCGTTTCACCTGCACGGCGAGTTCTTCCGCTACTACCCGACCGGCTCGGGGGACCAGTACGAGTACACGGACACGGTCATGCTCTGCCAGGGCCAACGCGGGATCATCGAGATCGAATTCCATTACCCGGGCCGCTTCATGTTCCATGCCCACCAGTCGGAGTTCGCCGAACTCGGCTGGATGGGATTTTTCGAGGTGACCAACTCATGACCAGCGAATCCCGACGGTTCCCGGAGGCCTCGCGGTCGGGCGGCCTGCGCTGGCGGCTGTGGGCGCTGGTTCCGATCACCCTGCTCGGTGCGGTCGTCTGGTTGTTCACGTCCACCGGAACGTCACTAACCGGACTCATCCGCGCCAATCCTCCCGCACCCGACGAATTCGCCGTTCGCCGCGTCGTCTTCGAACCGGGCGAGATCCGCATCCACGTCACCAACCCCCAGCATGCCGACCTCACCATCGCCGTGGTCACAGTCGACGACGCGATCGTGCCTTTCACGGTGGATGGTGGAAGCGTCCTGCATCATCTGCGTTCGGCCACCATTGCTGTCCCCTACCCGTGGATACCCGAGGAGCCGATCGCGGTCGGGGTGACAAGCTCCACCGGAATCCAGACCAGCAAGAAGATCACAGCGGCGGTCGAGACGCCCGGCGTTACCGGCCGCAGCATCCTTGGCTACACAATCATCGGCTTCCTCGTCGGCGTGGTACCGATCGCGCTCGGACTGGCCTGGCTGCCCTCGCTACGCCGGGCCGACTCCCGCTGGACCAGCGGCTTTCTGGCGCTCACCGCTGGTCTGCTCACCTTCGTGGCCTTCGACGCCCTCGGCGAGGCATTCGAACTTCAGGCCGGCCTGCCCACCAGCCTGCACGGTACCGGGGTGGTCCTGTTCGGTGTCGCCGCCAGCTACCTTGCCCTGNCCTTCGTCGCCAGCCGCCTGTCCGGCAATACCGGNGCCGGGCTGAGCGGAGCCACGCTGGCAACGCTCGTCGCGATCGGTATCGGCCTGCATAATCTCGGTGAGGGCCTGGCCATCGGCTCCTCCTTCGCGCTGGGAAAGCTCGTCCTCGGCACGTTCCTCATCGTCGGATTCATGATCCACAATATCACCGAGGGACTTGGCATCGCGGCCCCGCTCGCGGAACAGTCCGAGGTGAAGGCGCCCCGGCTCGTCAGCCTCGCGNTTGTCGNGGGTGCGCCCGCCATAGCCGGAACCTGGATCGGTGGATTCCTCATCAACGACGTCCTCGGGGTGCTGTTCCTGTCCATCGCGGTCGGAGCAGCCCTGCAGGTCGTCGTCGAGATCGGACGCCGCCTGGCCCGCCGGGCACCCGGCGGGCTCGGCACCGGTCACGTCCTCGGGGGATTCCTCGCCGGCATCGCCGTCATGTACACCACCGGACTGCTCACCGGCTGAGCGCGGATGGACCCCCAGGCACAGAAGCGGGAGCCGGTGGCGGCAGGAGTTCTCCAGGCCGCCACCGGCTCCCGCTGTCAGTTCGACGTTGAAAAGCGGTTGACCGGGCTGGGACAGCTGTCCGATCACTTCCGTGTTGGTCGCGAAGCCGGTCCGGCGGTAGGCGGCCCGCCGGACCGGCGTCATCCGCTCCGGAAACGGTGGTGCTGACCGGACGCGAGACCGTTCCTGCCGTGGCGTGTCGGCAGCTGCCGACACGCCCACCGGCCGCCTGACGATCAGGCGATGTTGGAAGGCCGGACCAGGCCCTCCGCGAGATCCCCGAATCCGGGAGCGATCACGGCACCCGGGTTGCCGATGACCTCCTCGACAACCAGGGTTTCCGTTGTCAGCAACAGCGCGGCGATCGACGCCGCGCTCTGCAGCGCGCAACGGGTAACTTTCACCGGGTCGATGACACCGAAGCCGGCCATCTCCCCGTATTCTCCGGTCGCGGCGTTGAAACCGTGACCGCGCGGCAGCTCGGCGACCCGCTTGACCACTTCGTCGCCGTCGTAGCCGGCGTTGATCGCGATCCAGCGCAGTGGTTCGGCGATGGCCCGCCGAACGATCTCCCTGCCTTCGGCGGCGTCGCCGGTCAGCGTGAGCTTGTCAAGGGCCGAGGCCGCTTGCAGCAGTGCGGTNCCNCCGCCCGCCACGACACCTTCGGCGAGAGCAGCCCGTGCCGCCGCGAGGGAGTCCTCGACCCGGTGCAGCTTCTCCTTCAACTCCACACCGGTCACGGCGCCGACCCGGATCACCGCGACGCCGCCGGACAACCGGGCGATCCGGGTCTGCAACGTGTCCTGGTCGTGGGGGTTCTCCGCCCGTTCAAGCTCCCGCTTGAGCTGGTCGATCCGGGCATGGATCTCGGTGGCGGAACCGGCGCCGTCGACGATCGTAGTCGCATGCTCGGTAATGGTGGCCTTCTTGCAACGCCCGAGCTGGCCGAGGGTGACCCGGTCCAGGGAAAGCCCGGCATCCGCGGTAATCACCTGACCGCCCAGAAAAACCGCGAGATCGTTGAGCTCGGCCAACCGACGGTGACCGAAACCGGGTGCCCGGACCACCGCGGACCGGAAGGTCCCGTGCACATTGTTGGCGACCAGCATGCCCAGTGCCGGTCCCTCGACGTTCTCCGCGAAGACGATCAACTGGCCGCCGGCCCGGGTGACCAGCTCGAGGACTGGCATCAGGGTCTGAACCTGAGAGATCTTCTCGTTGGTCAACAGGATGTAGGGGTCGGTGTAGGCGGCCTCCATCCGCTCGGTGTCGGTGACCATGTACGGCGAGAGGTACCCGTTGTCCAACTCGATACCGTCCACGAAGCTGACCTCGAGTCCGAAGATCGGGGATTCCTCGACCGTGACCACCCCGTCGCAGCCGACCCGGCCAAGGGCCGCGGCCACGACGTCGCCGATCCGGGCATCGTTGTTGGCGGCGAGGGTCGCCACCCGGGCAAGATCGGCCTCGCCCTCGACCTCTCCCCGGTACTTTTCAAACTCCTCCAGCAGGGCGGCCACGGCAGCCTCGATGCCGTTCTTGAGAAACATCGGGTTGGCGCCCCCGTCCACGGCATGCAGACCCTCCCGGACGAGGGCCTGCGCGAGCACGGTGGCGGTGGTGGTTCCGTCGCCGGCAGTGCCGTTGGTCTTGGTCGCGACCTCCTTGACCAGTTGCGCCCCCATGTTGGCGAAGGGGTTACGCAGCTGGATCTCCCTGGCTATGGTCACACCGTCATTGGTGATGGTGGGCGGCCCGGTCAGTTTTTCGATGACGGCGTTGCGGCCCTTTGGACCCAGAGTCACCTTGACGGCGTCCGCCAGGGCATTGACCCCGGCCTCCAGCAGGCGGCGCGCCTCGACATTGAACCGCAGATCCTTGGCCATCTCTTCCTCAGTCCTTCCGCTCCGCATCCGTCAAGGCGGGCCGATGGCGGCACGATCGTGGCTGCGAGCAGCTGGCGGGGCATGGTGGCGAAACCAGCCCCACCTGGAGCCCGATCCGATCGCACAGTCGCGCCGCCGGAGCCCTGGGTTCCCGAGCCACGCACAGATCGGGTCCGAGTGATCAGTAGATCAGGGGATCAGGATCGCCCGACCGCGCACCTTGCCGTGGTGAAGGTCGTCGAGCGCCTGGTGGAACTCTGCCAGGGGGTAGGCACTCGTGTGCAGGGTGACCTTGCCACGGGTTGCGAGAACCATCAGCTCAACGAGGTCGCTGTACGATCCGACCAGGTTACCGATAAAGTTGATCTCAGTGGAAATGATGTCGATGGTGGAGACGTTCAGCNCCCCGCCATAGCCGACAACATAATACGAACCGGCGCGACGCAGCATGGCGACACCCGCCTCGATCGCACCGCCTTCGCCGACAAAGTCGATGACTGCCTCGGCGCCGCTGCCCCCGGTGAGATCGAGTACCGCGGACACCTCGCTGCCGTCGGCCCGCACCGTGTGGTCGGCGCCCAGTTCGCCGGCGAGCCGCAACGCCTCGGCGGAGCGGTCGACGACGATGATCTCGGCTGGGGTGAGGGCACGCAGCACCTGCACACCGATGTGGCCCAGACCGCCGGCTCCGATCACCACGACCCGGTCACCGGGACTCAGCGCCGCGGCTGCCTTGCGTGCCGCGTGATAGGCGGTCAGTCCGGCGTCGGCCAGTGCCGCCACATCCGCCGGTTGCAACGACGGGTCGAGTTTGACCACCGACCGGGCGTTGGTCCGCAGCAGTTCGGCGTAGCCGCCGTCGCTGTCGATTCCGGGAAAGGACGCCCGGGCGCAGTGCACGTCGTCGCCGTCCCGACAGGCCCGGCATAGCCCGCAGGTGACCAGCGGGTGCAGGATGACCGGGTCGCCCACGGCGATGTCGCTCACCGCCGAACCGACCTCGTGCACCCAGCCGGCGTTCTCGTGGCCGAGCACGTACGGCAGGGTCACGCCCGACTTCTGCTCCCACTGCCCTTCGATGATGTGCAGGTCGGTCCGACAGACACCGGCGCCGCCGATCCTGACCACCACGTCCAGCGGATGGAGGATCTTGGGCTCGGGGACGTCTACCAGCCGCGGCGCGTTGTCGTACTTGATGACCTGGACGGCCCTCATCGGCCCACCTCCACGTTCGTCGCTGTCACGTCACTGTCACGTCATGGGTGTGCGGTCCACCGTGCCGTACCGCGTCTCCAGCAGACCGCGGCAGACCGTGGTGTTCGCGTCGATCGTCACCCGGACGGTCCGGGCAAACCGCAGCCGGAGGGGCAGCGCCTCGCGATCGATCGGACGGCCGTCGTCGTCAACGAACAGCGGCGCCTCGGGAGCCAGGGACAGTCCGAGGGCATCCCGTCGGCGCAGCAGGCTGCGTCGTTCCGGTGACTCCGGCATGTCCGCCAGCCGGGCCCGATCCAGCGACTCGGGTGACCAGCCCGCGGCTACCAGGCGCTTGGCCGCGCCTTCCAGGCTGGCGGTGTGCGCCTTACGCAGGAAGGTCATCCGCAGGTCGTCGAGGCCTCCGGTGGCCTCCCCAGGAAAACTCGCCGGGAAACCGTCTCCGGCGGCGACTCCGGCGTTGATCTCTTCGGCAGCGAAGTGATCCTCCAGGGCCACGTCCACCTCGGTGACTCCTGGCAGCTCCTTCACCACGTCGTGCGCGTCGGACACCATCAGGTAGGCGAAGTTCGGCGCACAGAAGTAGGTCGGGAGTCTGAGCCGAACCTGCACCCGCCCGTCCTGGACCACCAGAGCACGGACGAATCCCAGCTCGGTGACGGGCTGGTCGAGCTCTGGGTCGTACNCCCGCCCCAAAGCTTCCCAGACGTCCGCGGCCAGGCCGGTCCTACTGGTTACTGTGGGTGTGGTCATACGGACTGCCCTGCGCCCACGAGAGGCGTCGACGCCGGAGAACCGCTGCCCGCCCCGCTAACCTCGGCCGGTACCTCGATGTCGTAGAGCGCGGCCGCGTTGAGACCGAGAATTTTGCGCTTGATGTCGGGGGTGAGCACGCCGTACTCGGCCTGCATGTCCGCCGGGATCTGGAAGTCGACGAACTTCTCGACCAGCCACTTGGGGTGCCAGATCGCGTAGTCACTCGAGAAGGTCAGCCGGTTCTCGTCGAGCCAGTAGAGGAGCTCACCGATGATCTGCGCGAAGTAGCGCGGCCGGCTGTGGATGAACGGCATGGCCACCGCGAGCCCACCGTAGACATTGGGCTCCTGCGTGGCGATCCAACAGAAGTCCTCCAACCGGGGCAGTCCGACGTGTTCGATGATGAACCGCAGCTCGGGGAATTCGGTGGCCACATCATCGACGTCGGCGACATCGAACGCGTCCCGGTTCAGCGGGTAGATCGTCGGGCCCTTGTGGATGTGGATGTTGCGGATGCCGAGTTCCTGGCACTTCTCCAGATACCGGTAGACCCACGGGTCGGTCAGCTTGTAGCCCTTGGACTCGCCCTTCCACTCCGCCGTGTAGAGCTTCACACCCTTGAGGTTCCAGCGTGCCGCCAGGTCCGCCAGCTTCGACAGGCCCAGTTCGCCGTCACGCGGGTCGAAGGCGCCGTTCACGATGAACTTGCCGGGGTACCGCTCGGCGAGCGCGCCGTCCTGCTCGGTGGTGTTGAAACCATTCCGGTAGAAGTCCGTCAGATAAGTGGGCTGGAAGATCCCCTTGTCGACGTAACCGTCCTCGAACAGGTCCTTCACCATGACTTCCGCAGAGTACTTCTGGAACTTTTCCCGCGGCCAGAGGTACTCCTGCGGGCTCAGATTCACATGGTAATCGTAGAAGCAGTCGATGAAACCTTTGCCGTAGCGGTTCGCCTGGTTTTCCGGGCTCCCATCCCAGAAGTGCAGGTGGGAATCCACGATGAAGTATCGCTCATTGTCCTTGACGTACATGTGGATATCCTCCGAAATATCATCACGGCCGGTCCACGCCGGGCCGGATGAGCCCGGCGTGGACCGTGCCGTTCGCCTCGGATCAGGTCAGTTAGTGACGACTTTCAGATCGAAATCGATGTACTCCGCCGCGTCCTCGGGGTTGGCGAACAGTACGGTCTTGTCGTCGAGATGCACCATCCGGCCGTAGTGCGTGGACATGATCTCTTCGAAGTCGGACACACCGAAATCGAAACCGAGCGCATCCGAGATCTCGTCGAAGTCAAATTCGATCTTACGTTCGCCGTCAACCCGGATCATGGACGGATACTCCTCGACGCGGATACCGGGCTTGCTCCGCATGACGTCGGCGACGACATATCCGTTCTGGTTGTTCATCAGGGTGACGCCGCACATGTTCGACGAGGTTCTATTGGATTTACCGAGCTCTGGGTTTCCGTTCGCGGTGGTCACTGCGTCAGCTCCTTCGGCTCGGGCAGACCAAGGTCGGAAAGGACGGCCCGGAATCCGTTGACCGTAGCGTCGAGGGATTCCGAGAAGGTGATGACTTTCTCCTGCGGCTGCGACCAGATCGGCTGCAGTTCATGGGCCGCCTTCAAGCTCAGCGGAACCCACCGGGACAACCAGCCGGAAAGGGTCTCGACGTTGCCTGCGCCGAACTTCTCGTCGGTGATGAGAAGCTTGAGCAGCGCGCGGGTGTAACGCAGGTCGCGCTCGTAGTCGTTCTCGCCGGTTCCGACCAGGGTCGGCGTGACGTAGTCGCCGTTACGGGCGGCGATCTGCATGACGAGGTGGCTGCGGAATAACACGCCGACCAGCGACTCGAACACGATGTTCGCGGCGACGAGTGCCTCCGCCCAGTCAGCGACCGCGGTGATCCGCTCGACGTTCTCCCGCACCGGCTGCCACACCGGGTCGTCGTGCCAGACCTTGCGGTGGGCCGATCCGTCGAACCCCGGCAGGGACTCGGCCAACTCCAGGTTGTACAGGGCGAGGTCCTGGGCGAAGCGGAGCTTGTGCGCGCTGTTCACCGCGATGGCAGTGTTAATCATGTTCGTGGGACCCGACCGCTGAGCGGCGACGAACACGTGCAGGCCCAGACCGTTCTCAGCGTGCATCCAGGCGCCCAGGTGCTGCTCGACGAACTTGGTCCACCCCCGCGACCAGCCGTCGTAGGCATGGGCCGCCCGCGCGTTTTCAAGGTTCTGCTGGATCTGCCGGACAACATTGGAGTTGTTCCGGTAGATGGTCTGCTCCCACTCCTCATTGGGGTCGCGGAAGGCATGCCAGTCCGAGGAGCGCAAAGCCGTCCAGTCCTGCGGATATCCGCCGGGTCCCTTGGCGAAACCGTAGATCCAGCCCTGGGCCAGGTAGCGGTCAGGGTCCGGCTGGACGTCGAAGGTGACGTCCTCGTACATGGTCGCCCGCATTTTCTGCGGCTTGAAGTAGTTGTACACACGGCTGGTGGAGCTGGGGAACGTTAACGCGCCCGCCTCCGCGTCGGTGAACTCCGGCTTGGGGAAGCTCCTGGTCTTACCCGTGACTTGCGTCATGCCTGTGCTCCTCGTGGCAGGTCGTCAACCGATGGCCGACCGGTGACGATGACCGGTCAGCTTTCGGCGGCGGCCGTGATAGTGAACTTGTCGTAGAAGATCTGTTCTTTCGGGACCCCACTCGACTCAAGCCGCGGCAATGCCGCGTCAATCATGGGAGGCGGACCACACAAGTAAACATCGCAGGATGCGATGTCGGTCTCGCGCCGGTCCACTATATCGGTTACCAACCCGTTTTCCACGGGATGGCCGATATCGTCCGAGTTCTCCGGCATGCTGTCGGACAGGCAGGGGACGAACGTGAAGCCGGGAATCGACGCACCGGTCTGGAGGATCTCGTCGACATAGAACAGGTCGCGGGGGGCACGAGCCCCGTAGTAGAAGACGACCTCCCGCTCGCTGTTCTTCGTCGCCAGCTGGCGTAGCAGGGAGAGGATCGGGGCCATCCCCGCGCCACCACCGATGAAGACGATCCGACGGTCCGAGCTCACCCGGAGCGTGAAAGCACCGTACGGCCCGGTGACGGTCAGTGGGTCATCGGGGCGCAGACCGTCCTCCAGAAGTCCGGAGAAACGCCCGCCCGGATACTTCTTGATAATGAACTCGAGATAGCCTTCCGCCGCCGAGATGTTCGCCATGGAGAACGAACGGTGTTCACTCGAACCAGGAATGGTGATATCGACGTACTGACCCGGATGGAACATGAAGTCCGGTGAACCGGTGATGTCCAGACGCAACCGGGTGATGTCGTGGGTGAGATCTTCCGTCTCCACGACAGTGCTTTCTATGGTCCGCACCGGAAGGCCGGAGCGGATCATGTCCTCGTCATAGTTGACCAGTTCGACCGACAGATCGCTGAAGGCGTGCGCCCGACACAGCAGGATGTAGCCCTCATCACTTTCGTAATCGGCCAACGCGAAGGTCGAATAGCGGCCCATCTGTACATCACCGTCAAGCAGGAAGGACTTGCACGCCGAGCACTGTCCCTCCTTGCATCCGTGCATCAGGTTGACGCCCTGGCGGAACGCCGCGTCGAGCACGGTCTCGTCCTCGGTAACCTCGATCTCCACGTCGACCGGCTCGAACCGGACCCGGTGGGTGTCGCTCATGCCCGTCTCTTTCCTGCTTTGAAAAACCCGTCGTATCCGGGCGAGCCGCCCGGGCCGCGCCTCGGTGGTGCGGCCCCACCGGCGCTCGTGTCGCGGCGCCGGTGGGGCCGTGTTCGTTCGAACGCGTTCAAGAAACGTCCGTCGGCCCCCTCGGACGGCGGTTCTTCAACACGCCCGCAGCTTGCAGGGCGCTATTAGGAAACGGGTGCCGGCCGACCAGCCGGACCGCCGGCCCGGTAGGCCGCCATCGCCGCCTCACGCTCGGCGTCGTTCATCTCGTTGAGTGCGACATTCGGACTGCTGAACGTGATGCCGCGGACATCGTCGAGCGTCCAGAGCTTCGAGGGGTCGTCGAGCTCGAGATGGGGCTGCGGAATCAGGGTCTTGCCGTCATCACGGACGTACCCGAGGTCGNAAATGACATCGGCGAGATCCCAGTTGTGGTAAAGAGTCTCCCACTCCCGCTTGCCGGTCAGCCGGCCCATGTTCGGCGTCGGGCGGCCCTGGTACTCCGGCCGGAACGCCACCTTGTCAGTCCAGTGACAGGCTTCGGAGCAGTAGGTGCGCCACTGGTCGTCCACCTTGTCATGCACCATGTCCTCGCGGATCACGCAGGGCACCATGCACGTCCAGCACCGCTGGGGGTACTGGTAGTCGACGTTCTCGAACGCGATGGGCTTGTTCCGGCCGGGGTAACGCATCCGGTTGTAGTTCTCCCACCACTTGCCGTACTTGTTGTACCAGCCCGGGTACTTCGACTCGAACCACTCGAAGTCGTCGTCGGTCATCGGGTCGATCCGCCAGTAGTTCACCGGCCATCCGGTGGCGAAGAACTGCGCGACCTCGTGCACGTACCCCTTGTTGTAGATACGGTTCCAGGCTTCCTCGACCAGGTCGTGGGGGATCACCAGGCCGTACTTCTCGAGCGGGATGAGGTAGCTGCGGTAGTAGTCGTCGTAGATCCAGCGCTGCCACATCTCCGCGTAGCTCTCGCGGTCCTTGCGGCGGTCCTTCGTGCCGTACTCGATGAAGGTGCCGATCGCGGCATCCACCACGGCGTGGTTGTTCCACCACGCGTAGCGCAGGTCACGCTCGAGCAGCGGCCGGTTGGCCTCGTCGGCGAGCGCCATGAGCAGGATGGAGTACCCGTTGCTGATGTGGCGAGACTCGTCGGACTGGACCGAGTGGAACACCGTCGGTAGCAGGTAGTCACCGTTGGCGGCCGCCTCGGACGGCATCGCGACAAACAGGGTGTTGGTGAACGCCGTCTCGGCGACGACGGTCAGGTAGATGTTCGCCGCGGTGATCGCGTCACCGGTGATGAAGCCCTCACCGAACTGGCGGCCGATCGTTCCGGCGTAGTTGTTGGCGAACGCCTTCTCAGTGATGTCGAAGCCGGCCGGATCGATGTAGTGGTTCATGTACAGGCGCTTGAGGTTCATCTGGATCGTCGAGTGACGCACCTCGTCGATCATCTGTACCGCGAGCCCGTTGTGGATCTCAGGGTTGGGGACGGCATCGATCGCCATCGGCATCGCCCGGGCCGCGGAGATCTCCGGGAACGGGATGATCGACAGGAAGAGCTTCTGCCACTCCATCCAGCGCTGCTGGACCTGGCGGAACATGTTGCCGCGAATCGCGCCGTCCATCGCGCCGTACACGCGGTTGTCCTTCTCCTCCTCCATCGGGAAGTAGGAGCGCAAGATCTGCTTGAGCGGGTCCTTCTTCGGAGACTTGTCGAAGGTATAGTCGGTGGCAAACCGCTTCGCGGGCGTCGCGAACGTCGGTTCCCATGACAGCTCCGTGATCTTTTTGTGTGCCTTTGTCAAGCTTTGACGGCTCACGTCCTGCCTCCTGGACGATACGGGGTCGGGCAGACACCGGCGATGCCCGCCTGCACCGAGATCGACGCCGATCCGCGTCGACCCTCCTTCCGGCCGGAACCGGTGCCTGCACCACGTCCCTTCGTATGTCCCACATCACACTCCCCGTGGGAGGTGTGTGGGATCTCAATCTGAGACAGGTACCAGGACTCGGCCAGTAAGATCATCGGGGAGGCGAGATGCGAGGAGCGATCGGCGATCGGCGATCGGCGCCGGTCGGGGGTCGGTCGGGCGCGGCGGACGCCCGGCAGTGGGCGGAGCACAAGGTCTAGCCAGACGGTGGGCTGCGATCTAACCTCGCTCGGGAACCGCTCGTGACCACGTCGGACGCTGCGGTTGTACCGGAGTCGTCGAGGTTCGCCGTTCGCGGGAGGAGATCCATCAGATGGCTGGTTGTTCGAGCAACCTAGATGCTTATAATCATCAGGGCGCCGAGGTTGCGCAGGCGCGGGAGCTGTTCCTGACCACCGACTCCATCGAGCCGGACAGGGTACGCGACAGCATCCGGGCGTCCTGGTTACGCTCCCGGCACTGGGAGGTAGCGGCGGAAGGCCCCCGACTCACGTTCGTGGGCGACCTCGACAGCGAAAACCCGGTCAGCCGCGCCGCAGCGCCCATCGTCCGCCAGCTCGGCGATCAACTTGTAGACCAGCCTATCAGCATCATCCTGACCGATGCCGAGGGAGTCGTCCTGGCCCGGCGCACCGGTGACCGCGCCCTGGAGAAGCACCTCGACGCGGTCCAGCTCGCACCGGGTTTCAGCTACGCGGAAAGACTGGTGGGAACCAACGGAATCGGTACCGCGCTCGAGGGAAGGTCCCCCGCCCATGTCTTCGGGCACGAGCACTACGCCTCGAACCTCGAGAATCTAGCCTGCGCCGGAGTGCCGATGCACCATCCAGTCACAAGGAAGATAATTGGCGTCTTGGACCTGACCTGTTGGCGTCCGGACGCCGGGCCGCTGCTCATGGCCATGGCCCGGGCCGCGGCGGCACAGATTCAGGAATCCCTGCTCGCCAACGAAGAACACCGTGACCTTGCCCTGTTACGGGAGTATCTCAGGACATGCCAACGGATTTCCGGCGTGGTGCTCGGCCTCAACGACGACGTCGTCATGATGAACGAGCACGCGCGCCAACTACTCGACCCCCGCGACCAGTCGGTGCTGATCGGGCGCATCACCGATGTCGTCGCCAGACGCCGTGCCACCACCCTGATGATGGAACTGCCCAGCGGAACCTGGGCCCGCGTGCACTGCCGGACAGTGGCAACGGAGAGGGCCACCGACGGGGCGGTGGCCCATGTCCGTTTTGTCGAAGCGCCGCGCCCGCGGCATGCGGACACCGCTCTGACGCGGCTTCCGCTGCCCGGCATCGTCGGCTCCGGAACTCTATGGACCCGTGCCTGCCGGGAAGTGGACGCGGCTGCGCAAGCAGGTGAGTGGGTGATATTACGAGGAGAGCCCGGCGTGGGCAAAACAGCCCTGGCCCGGGCCGTGTGCCAGCGGCATGATCCGTCCGCGTGGTTCTCCGTTGTCGACGGCCACAACACTACTGTTCGGGAGTGGGGGACCCTTCTCCGCCACGAACTGAGCCGTAGCCGGGGCACGCTGGTGGTACGCCACGTCGATCGCATCGACCCCTATCGGCTGCATGTGCTGGCGTCCGCCTGCCAAGCAGCGGAGGCGGGCGGCCGCCGGGATCTGCCGTGGGTAGTCCTGACGCTCAGCGCCGACGACAAACCCCTCGGCCCCCTGATGCGCTACTTCCCGCGTTGCATCGAAGTGCCCCCGTTGCGGCACCATATCGATGATCTGCACCAAATCGTGCCGTTCCTGCTGGTAAAACTTACCCGTGGCGGCCAACTCGCCTGCTCCCCGCAGGCTATGCAAGCACTGTTGCGTACCAGTTGGCCAGGCAACATCGAGCAGGTGCGGCAGGNGCTGCGCAAAGTCATCCAGGTTCGCCCCGCAGGCACGATCATGGTCGGTGACCTGCCGCCGGAATGTCACACGGTCACCCGCCGGGTTCTCGGAGCCATGGAGGCGATCGAGCGGGACGCAATAGTGCAGAGCCTGCTCAGTGCGGACGGGAACAGGACCCTCGCGGCGCGGGCTCTCGGCATGTCGCGAGCGACGATCTACCGCAGAATCCGGCAGTACGGCATCGAGATCCCCGCTCCCAGCGTGTAGACGCAATCTTGCGTGGAGCCCACGGGAGCAGAGTGCGGGGAGCAGAGTGCGGGGAGCAGCAGCCCTACGACAGGCCGCAGTGGCGGTCCCTAACGTGGGAGGCCCATCATGGCTGCGCGGTCGCGACCCGGTCCCGGCCGGAGCGCTTTGCCTGGTAGAGGGCCACGTCGGCGCGGATGAGCAGGTCGCCAAGCCCGGAATCGTCCGGGTTCAGCATCGCCACCCCCACGCTGACGGTGACCGGGAGCGGACCGTCGGCGGTAGCCACCGGGCTGGCCCCGATCGCCTGCCGAAGCCGCTCGGCGAGAACNCCCGCCGTCGCAGCCGGGCAGCCCAGCACGGCCGCGAACTCCTCGCCGCCGATACGGCCGACGATGTCCTGCGGGCCCAGCGTGCCCTGCACGCGCCGAGCGACCTCGGCGAGAACCGCGTCACCCACAGCATGACCGTGACCGTCGTTGACCTGCTTAAAATGATCAATATCGATCATGAAGGCAGCCAGCGACCGCGCCGCATGCAGATGCCCGCGGACCAGAGCATCGGCCTGCTCGAAGAAATGACGCCGGTTCGCCAGCCCCGTCAGCGGATCACTGTCCGCAAGCCGCTGCGTCTCCTCGAACAGGTAGGCGTTCTCACAGGCCGCCGCCGCCTGGCCCAGCACGGCATAAGCCAGACGAGCCTGCCTGGGATTGTAGCCACCAGCAGCCCGCGAGGCGATCAGAACGACGACGGTGGGGGCCGGCCGGCACAGCGCCGGCACGGCCAGCCAGCTGCCCACCGGGTAGCGCTGGCCGGGGAGCACCTCCGGCAGCCTCCGGTGCGGCCCGATCATCCCNCCGCCGTGGAACGCCAGCAGCAGAGGGGAATCCGGAAGCGGGACGATCATCGCCCCGACCGCCCGGGTATCCACCTGGCCGTGGACCGCCACGACCCGCAACGTTCCGCACGGTTCCCGGGCCAGCGCCCACGCCGCCTCGCACGGAAGCTGCGCGGCAGCCGCCGTCATGACCCGCCCGAGGATCTCCGGCGGAGTCACCGCCCTGGTGGTCTCGACGACGACCCGGTGCATCGTCTCGGCCAGTTCCCGCTGCTGGCGCTCGGCCATCAGCAGCCTGCGCAACTCCGCCGCGTCGGCCTCGCGAAGCGAGATCAGTTCCCGGTCGTGCCCCGGCACGGCGAGAAGCAGGACATCCTGGATCTGGTNGGCGNCCATNCCCGCCATGACCGCCAGCAGCGGCCCGGCATCCCGGCGCGGACAGGTGAGATCGAACAGGCCCAGCGTCTGCCCCGTCACCGGATCACGCAGGGGAACACCGGCGCAGGCGAACTCGCCGAGGGACTCCGCGTAGTGCTCCTGACCGAACACGTGCGCCGGCCTGTGCTCCTCAAGAGCGGTACCGATGCCGTTGGTGCCGACAAACCGCTCGGCATAACTAAATCCGGGCAGCAGCGATACGCGGTCCAGCCGGCGTTCGAATGCGGCGTCGCCGGTGCACCGCATGAGCACCAGACCGTTCGCGTCGGTGACGATCGCGCTGACGGCCTGCCTGGCCAGCNGATCGGCGAGCTGGCACAGGACCGGTTCGGCCGCGCGCGCGACAGGTACGTCAAGGTCCGACGCGGCGAGGAGGGGCTCGGGGCTGTCCGCGGCCNCCGCCCACCGCCGCGACCGCATCCACGACTCGCGGATCGGATCCCGCACCCCACCGGACTCGCTGGTCTCAGCCGAGATCTCAGCCGAGATCTCAGCTGAGATCCCGGCGGTGAGGAACCGCTCGCGCAGCCGCTCGAGCGAGGCTCCTTCCCCACCGTTGAGGCGAAGCCCCGAGGCCCGTCCGGCTCGCCGAGACGGTCTTGACCGATCCGGCATGACGCACCTTCCCGCACCTTTAACCGTGTGACCTGGGGCAAGTATATGCCGCTTGGACNTGAGCTCAGAATCATAGTCCGCTTAGCCCGGCCTGCCAGGGGAGACAAAAATCGCGGAGAAAGTGATATCCAGTATTTTTCTTCCGAAAATCGGTCTTTCGGGCGGTTGGTAGGTTGACGCCTCCTGCCATCGGCGCCGTCAGCCGGTGAGCAGACCTCGCAGGAACAGCCGCACCCACCGTCGGGGGGCCGCCGGTGAGATCCCGTCACCGGGCATCAGGCTGAGCACCGGCACGAAGTCGTCCGCGGTGACGTCGGAGTGGAGGACGCCCTGACGATGCGCGATCTTCACTAGGTGACTCAACGCGACCTTCGTACCGCTGATGACGCCCGAAGCGCGGAGGGCCCCTCGGAGTTGCACGCCTGCGCGTACTTCGCCACCAGCCGCGGCGTTTTCTTCTCGCCGGAGCCGCCCACCATGGTCGACTGCAGAATCGTCGGCGGCCCCAAACCTAGGCGACCTCGACGGTCCGCATGCCGATCACACTGGATGCACGTCCTGACCGTCATCGGCCGCTCGCGACCTCGGTAAGTGTCAAGCGGCCTTTGGGCAGTTGCTTCAGGGCAGCCGCCCTCGGCCCGACCGGACCGGTCGCCAAGATTCGATCTTCGTGTGCGCCGTGGATGGGCTCATTGTGGGTGCGGATGTCCCGACACGGAGAGGCACCCACAGGCATGCTCCGGCACGGAAAACGCCGTGAGCTGGGAGAAGGCGGCATCACCAGGAACCTTGCGGCATGAGCCGGCACGCGCCCGTGCGACTTGCAATCGAGCGGCTACTGATTCGAGTCCCCTCACCAGCTCCAATGACAGGGCTTTCAGGATTGTACCGCGTTACCGGTCGCCATTCTATTAGGATATAAAAATTCGTCGGCGTGTCGGCCGCCAGTTGACCGACAGGCGAGAAAGTGTCGCTTTTTGTCGGAGGATGCAGGTGCGCCAAGTCGAAGTGAAGTACTCGGTGACCGACCCGGCTACGGTCACGGCAGCGCTTCGAGCGGCCGGTGTGGACCTCACCGATCCGGTGTTTCAGGATGATCAGGCATTCGCGCCGGTGGCTCGCACCGTGTGCAGGATGTCGAACCACACGAACGCCCCGGTCAGGGCCAGGGGTGCCAGCAGCGCACGGAACTCGGCGTTCTCGTTGGTCTTCGCGTCGATCTCCCGCTGGCCGACCATCGCCCCGGCGCCGGGGGAAACGACCCCGAGCAGGTGAACCTGGCTGCCATCGGCACGTGTCGCCCCCCGGCCGGTCTCCCGTCCACCGCGTACGCCCGCACCGGGAACAGCCGCACCACTGTTCACGTCCACCGCCCCGGGCGGGGACGCCGCGGTACCAGCGACCACATCCGCGAGATCAGCCGGCATGTCGGCGAGCGGCGGGNCAAGCAACGCGACCGCAAGCGCCTGATCGTCGGCCCTGTCGAGGAACCGGCGGATCGTCGACTAATCCGGCAGCAGATGCCCGCTCCACGAATTCCACGGCAGCCGTAACCGGACCCGCTCCGCCCACGTCGTGGCCGCCAGCCATTCCGTCACCACCACGCTCGCCGGCACGTCGCCGTCCGATGCAGCTCCACCGTACGGCGCACCATCCGACGGCGCACCATCTGAGACACCGTCGGCTGCCGCCCGCCACCGGACGCGGCGTGGGTGAGGCGGAAGCGGTAGCTGGCGGCGGTCTGGCCGGTACCGAAACGGTTCGTAACGCAATGCGATGACCTCGGTGTCGCAGCCGCCGCAGCGCAGCACCTCGGCCATCTACACGGGAGTTATCGCCTCCGGATCGTCGACGATTAGCCGGGCGCCCCGCCACCGTTGCGTACAAGGTGGCCGGGGCCGTCTGGTCCGTCACGCGTCACTCTTCTCGGAGGCGGACGGGCGCGGCGCGAGCGGGAGCGAGTGTGGCGAGGGCCGCGGTGGGCACGTCCGGTGTGGGTGGGGTGAGCCCCCCGAGACNNNCCCCNCCCACGCCGAAGGCCAGTCATCGCTGGCATGCGGCGGTCACTGGCCGAGCCGTCGCCACCAGGCACTGATGGACGGCGGTCGGCTGCGCCGAGCCGCGACCTTGGCTGAGGCTGCGGCTCAGCCGTCGTCGTCATCGCCG
This sequence comes from Frankia sp. CeD, assembly GCF_000732115.1. Taxonomy (NCBI): domain Bacteria; kingdom Bacillati; phylum Actinomycetota; class Actinomycetes; order Frankiales; family Frankiaceae; genus Frankia; species Frankia sp. CeD. The sequence continues at coordinate 4,356 of NZ_JPGU01000045.1, read as the reverse complement.
TTGATGGTGGTTGGGTTCACGGCCGCTCCCTTCTGCCGGGATCGGGACTCGCGGTCACGGCGAACATCCGCCGGCCGGCCCGTCACCCGGAGGGCGACCGTCAGCGCACGGGCGCACGCTGAGCACGAAGCGAGAACGAAAGCCCGCGCCCAGCNCCGCACCGCCAGGGGCTACAGACATCACCGCCGACACGAGCCATGGACGTCACCGACCGACGGCGTCACGAACGGCAGGCGTCACGAACGGCAGGCGTCACGAACGGCAGGCGTCACGAACGGCAGGCGTCACCAGCAGCCGCGGAGGTCACCGACGGCGGGCGTCACTGGTCCCAGTCAGTCTCGGAAAGAACGAGTGGGCGCCGGTTCCAGGAGTGCCGCGAACGCATGTTCGTGGGATCAAAGTCGAGCAGGACGCCTGGCCGACCCCGGCGGCACGGACCGCACCCGCCCGGCGGCGGGGACTGACCCTCGTCAGCCCGCCTGTGCCTTGGCGGCGGCCTTCATCGCCTTCTTGTACTCCCGGACCTGGTCACGGGTGGCAACGTCAGTGATGTCCNCGATGGAGCGGAACGTGCCCTCGTCCCCGAACGGCGCGGAGGCCTCCCGCCATCCCGGTGGGGTCACGCCAAGCTGTTTACCCAGCAGCGCCACAAAAATCTTGGCCTTCTGCTGACCGANCCCCGGCAGCGCCGCCACCCGCCTCAGCAGTTCCTTACCGTCGGCCGCGGTCGTCCACACGCGGGCCGCGTCGCCGTCGTAGGTGTCCACGATGAGCTGACACATGGCCTGTACCCGCTTGGCCATCGAGCCAGGGAACCGGTGCAGCGCCGGCACCTGCGAGAAGATCGCGCCCAGGGCGTCAGGGNCGTACTTCGCCAACTCCTCCGCATCCAGCGGCTGGCCGAGGCGTCGGGTCAGCTCATGGGGCGCGGCAAAGGCACGCTCAAGAGGAATTTGTTGATCCAGCACCATCCCGATCAGCAACGCCAACGGATCGCTCGTCAGCAACTCGTCCGCCTCGGCGATCTGGCTCAGATGCAATCCCACGCCAACACCGTAGCCGACCGCATCGCATCCGCCGCCCGGTCGTTGATCAGGTTGTGTAGTCGGTGTAGTCCCGACAGGCGGCGTAGTCGTCGGCATCCAGGTAGTGGCACCAGGGTGACTGTGAATCGGGGAAGCGAAGTCGACTGGTGCCCTTCCAACTCGCAACCTCGACGTGGCGACCAAGATCCCTCACGGTCCATGTCGGCCCGAGGTGCCCGAGGGCAAGAACGCGGTGCAAGCGGAGAGATGGACGTTCTGGTAGTCCAGGAAGACAGCGACTCGTGGGGTCATGACGTAGCCGACCTCGAAAAAGGCCCCGCCAGTCCCGGAGGACGGCGGGGAGTAAGTGGCTCTCTGGGCCGTCAAACGCCGGCACGGTCGCCCGCTGCCGACCTTCGCTCCAGCAGCCGCCAACCGGATCGTGACGCTACGCAGCCAGGCCGGCGCGGACCGTCTCGTTCCACTGANCCCGTCGAGCGCGGGCCACTTNCCCAGGCNCCGGCCCCGCCGAAATCGACGATCACCGTCGTGTGGTTCACCGCCGCGCGTCCGACGTCGTCCGCTCGTCTCATTCGATGAACCGCGGCCGAGCCAGAGACACCCCGGCACCATCCACCTCGGCGACCCCGTCCCCTCGGGCGGTCCCCGCAGCTGGGTAACCGGCGCGATGCGCCAGGCTCCCGCTCAGGGCTGGGCGAGGCGGGTGACGAAGTCGGCCACGATCGCCAGCTCGGCGTCGTCGTAGCGGCCGAGCGACTCCATCAGGCCGGCTCCCTTGGAACCGTAGAACGCGCCCAAGTCCGCGGCGATCCGCTCCCGGCGCGGGACAGGATGGCCTTCCTCCGGTTCTCGGCGGAGCGCTCCCGGCGGACGTGACCGACGCGCTCGAGGCGGTCGAGCGCTCCGGTGACAGTGCCGGTCCGCAGGCCGCTCAGATCGGCCAGCCGCCCTGGTGTCAGCGGTCCGCGCATCTCGCGCAGTGTCAGAACGGCGCGTCGCTCGTGCCGAGTTCGATCTCCTTCGCCCCCTCGTGGCTGTAGAGGACCGCTCCTGCGATCAACCGGACGACCGCGGCGAGGACGTCCGTATGTCACGATCAAGGGGGGTGCGTCGTCAGATCGGCATGAGTAGGATTGTGATCACCGGATCCACTGGCGTCATCGGGCGGCGCGCCATCCGGGAGCTGCACGCCACCGGCCACCACGTGAGGGGCGTAACCCGGTCCGCGCCCGGCCGCGAGCGGCTGGCCAGCCTTGGGGTCGATGCCGTCGACGCCGACGTCTTCGACGAGGCTTCGCTGAGCCGGGCCTTCGACGGGGCGGAGGTCGTCATCAACCTGTTGACCCACATCCCGAGCGCCGATCGTATGGCCGACCCGTCAGCCTGGGCCGAGAACGACCGACTGCGCACGAAGGCGTCGGCGGCGATCGCACGGGCGGCCCAGGCCGCCCGTGCGCGCCGGCTCGTCCAGGAGTCGATCGCGTTCGTCTATGCCGACGGCGGCGACGCGTGGCTCGACGAGGACGCACCGCTCGCGGGGGGCGGCGTGACAACGTCCGCGCTGACCGCCGAGGATCACGCGCGCGAGATGTTCGACGGCGACACCGTCGTGCTGCGCTTCGGGCTGTTCCTCGGACCGGACAGCGGCTCCACGCTGGCCACTGTGGAAGCCGCACGGCGGGGAACTTCGATCGCGGCCGGACCACCCGGCGCCTACCGGCCGACGCTCTGGCTGGAGGACGCGGCATCGGCCGTCGCCACTGCACTGAGCGTCCCCGCCGGGACCTACAACGTCGCTGACGCCGACCCACCTACAAACGCCGAGATCGATGCCGCGTTGGCCGCCGCCGTCGGGGTCACGGCACTGCGGCCGAGGACGCCAGGGGACGGGCCGATGAGCCGCTCCCAGCGGGTGTCGAGCCGACGGCTGCGCGAGGCGGGCGGCTGGGCGCCGCGCCTGCGCGCGGGTACGGAGATCTGGGGCCGGATCACCACATGACCATTCTGGAGCGCTTCACGCAGGCACGCCCTCGGCTGCTACGGCTCGCATACAGCGAGCTCGGTGACCTCGGCGAGGCCGAAGAAGTGGTCCAGGATGCCTGGCTGCGGCTCGCGCGCGCGGACCACGCGGCAATCGAGAACCTGGATGGCTGGCTGACCACGGTCGTCGCTAGGCTCGCCCTTGATCGCCTCCGGTCCGCTCGGGCGCGCCGCGAGATCTACGTCGGCCCGTGGCTCCCAGAGCCGCTCGGGTCGGGTGACCCGGCAGACCGTGTCACGCTCGACGAATCCGTCAGCTACGCCTTGCTAGCGGTGCTCGAGCAGCTCTCACCGGCGGAACGCACGGCGTTCGTGCTGCACGACGTGTTCGACATACCGTTCGGCGAGGTCGCCGAGGTGGTCGGCCGCACGCCCGAGGCAGTGCGGCAGCTCGCGGCGCGTGCCCGCCGCCACGTCAGGCGCGAGCACTCGCGTTTCGTGGCCTCGGGTGAGGAGCACGATCGCGCCGTACGGGCGTTCGCGCTGGCAGTGGCCGAGGGCGACCTCGGCGGTCTCCTCGCCGTTCTCGACCCGGATGTCGTCTGGAGGTCGGATGGCNGCGGTCACGCGGTAGCGGCACGCAGACCGCTGCACGGCGACATTCGGGTCGCGCGAGCATGGGTGGCGCTTAGCCGCAGGCTCGACCACCCGATCGAGACCACGCTCAACGGGCAACTCGGGCTGGTGATCCCGAGTCACGACGGCCACCGCGCAGCGCTTTCGTTCGCGGTGAGTGACAATCGGATCACGCGCATCGACGTGGTCCGCAATCCGGAGAAGCTGCGACGAATCTGAAAAGCATGGGGACGAGGCGCTGAGTCGCACCGAGCGCGACCACTCTCCCGCGCTCCACCCGAGAGATGTTCCCAGGGTGACCCGCAAAGTCATTTATGCAGGTCAGCGGGGTTGTCGAGAGTGAGGATGGCCAGGAGCAGGGCGTTGTCGTGTCGGATTCTGCGGATGGTCGGGGCGATGCGGTTATGGCCAGCGAGGCGAATCAGCCCGATGATCAGGTTACGGAGTGTGGTCATGATGCGGGGCAGTGGGCCGGTCCGAACCCGCGAGGCATCCTCACGGAACGTCACATCGCGCACCCAGTGGNCCTTGTTCTCGATCGTCCAATGCCCTCGGGCGTAGCCCGCGAGATCAGCGGGTGTGACCGCGTCGAGGGTGAGGCTCGTCAGGACGTGGACCGTGACAGTGCTCGGGATCGTCCGGGTGACCCGGGCCCGGCCCGTGCCGGTGGTCACGGTCCGCCGGACATGACGGC
>NZ_JPGU01000044.1:0-34589 GCF_000732115.1 Frankia sp. CeD | reverse complement strand
GAATACAACCGCTCCCGGCGCAGGATCGCGCCCTTCTCACCATGCCCGGCCGCGTCGTACTCCGCGAGAATCCGCGCCTTGTACTCCGCCGTGAACGTCCGCCGCTTCGCCTTCGGCTCGACCTCCGGGTCAGGCCGCGGCCGCTCGGGCTCGTCATCCACCCGACCATCATCGACCAGGCCCCGCCCGGCCGTCAGCACCATCGCCACGATCAACCCCTCCCTACCCGCCATACCTAGCCTAGACTGACGATGACCTCTGTCTCACATCATCTTGGCAGGTAGGGGGCAGGCGGTGCGGGACGCCACGCACAGTTCACTTTTTCGCTTCCGAAACGGGGGCCGACGGCTGCCCGGAACCTGCACTGTGATGGTCGACGTCGGGGGACTGCGGCCATACGGACAGTGACAGGAGGGCCGGGCGAGATGGCAGAGGAACGCATGCCGAACCGACGGGATGTGCTGGCCCGAGCGACGGTGGCGTCCCTGGCGGCCGCCGCCGGCACCGCCGGGGGGGTTCCGGCGGCGGCCGCGGCCGCGGACCGGGCCCCGGGCCAGGTGCGGGGTGGCCGGCCCACGTTTACCTCCGGCGTGCAGTCCGGCGATGTCACCGCGGACAGCGCGGTGGTGTGGGCACGGGCCGATCGGCAGGCGGTGCTCGCGGTCGACGTGGCAGCCACCGAGACGTTCACCGCAGCCCGGCGGGTCGGCGTCGTCCGGGTGGACGCGGCGACCGACTTCACCGCCTCGGTGCCGGTCCGCGGCCTGCCTGCCGGCGAGGAGGTGTTCTACCGGGTCCGCCTCGCCTCGGCGGATGACCCGGCGCTCGTCGGCGAGACGTCGATCGGCCGGTTCCGGACCGCCCCCGGGCGTGCTGGCGACGTCTCGTTCGTCTGGTCTGGTGACATCTGCGGCCAGGGGTGGGGTATCAACCCCGATCTCGGCGGGATGCGGATCTTCGAGACGATGCGCCGGCTGAACCCGGACTTCGCGATCTGCTCCGGGGACACCGTGTACGCGGACGGGCCGATCCTCCCGACGGTTCCGCTCGCGGACGGCTCGGTGTGGCGCAACCTCGTCGTCCCGGAGAAGTCCAAGGTCGCCGAGACCCTCGCGGAGTACCGCGGCAACTACCGGTACAATCTGCTCGACGCAAACCTGCTCGCGTTCAACCGCGAGGTGCCGTGGGTGTTCCAGTGGGACGACCACGAGACGCTCAACAACTGGTATCCCGGTGAGATTCTCGACGACTCCCGGTACAGCGAGAAACGGGTGGACGTCCTCGCGGCGCGCTCGCGGCAGGCGTTCCTGGAGTACACCCCGTTCATTCCCGGTCGGGCCGACCCGGGCGGGAGGATCTACCGCAGGATCTCCTACGGCCCGCTGCTCGATGTCTTCGTCCTGGACATGCGCTCGTTCAAGAACCCGAATCCCGACGCCCANGAGGATCCCGCCGGCGTGGCGATACTCGGCCGCCACCAGAGCGAGTGGCTGCTGGCCGGGCTCGCCGCCAGCCGCGCCACCTGGAAGGTGGTCGCCGCCGATCTCCCGCTCGGGCTGCTGGTGCCGGACAACCCGAGCGGCGTGGAGGCGGTGGCGCAGGGCCGGCCGGGTGCCCCGCTGGGGCGCGAGGTGGAAATTGCGGACCTCCTCGCCGGCCTCCGCCGGCACCGGGTCCGCAATGTGGTCTGGGTGACTGCTGACGTCCATTACACGGCGGCACACCACTACCACCCGGACCGGGCTGCCTTCACCGATTTCGACCCGTTCTGGGAGTTCGTCTCCGGGCCGTTGAACGCCGGCACGTTCGGCCCGAACACGCTCGATCCCACCTTCGGCCCCGAGGCTGTTTTCGTGAAGGCCCCTCCGGCGGGTCAGTCCAACCTGCCGCCCTCGGCCGGTCTGCAGTTCTTCGGCCGCGTGCACCTCGATCCCGGTGGCGGGCTCACCGTGGAGCTGCGGGACTCCGGCGGTGCGGTGCTCTGGTCGACCACGCTCGCCGTCGTCTGACCGGTCACCGCCTCCTGACCGGTCACCGCCCCGGATTGACGGGTCCTGCGCCAACCATGCCGTTTGCGGGCGGGTACCGGTTCGTGAGCGTGGAACCCGGCGAGGAGGCGACGGGCGTGGGTGACATTCTGGTCGGGACGGCTTCCTGGACGGACCCGACGCTGCTGAGGTCCGGATGGTACCCACCGGAGGTCACCAGCGCCGGTGCCGGCCGGTGCGGATCTACGTGGAATTCCGTAACCACACCTGGATGGACGAGCGCAACCGTGAGGAGACACTCGATTTCCTCGCCTCTCAGAAGATTCTGCACGTGTGCGTCCACATGCCCCAGGGCTNCCCAAGTTCGATTCCGCCGGTGCTCGCAGCGACCGCCGATCTCGCGGTCGTCCGGTTCCACGGTCACAGCGAGCGGTGGACGGGTAAGGACATCCACGAACGCTTCGACTACCGCTACAGCGAGGACGAACTGCGCGCATGGCCCCGAGGATCCGGGAGCTAGCGAACGACGTCGCCACGACCCACGTCCTCATGAACAACTGCTATGCCGGCTATGCGCAGCGCAACGCAACGCCAGACAGTTGGCCGACCCGCTGGCCCGGCTCGACTCTCGCGAGAACCGTGGTCGTCGGAGGGACGAGCAGGGTTCCCGGTTATGTCGCCAGAGGCGATGGCAGGGCGTCATGCTCGTTGGCCGACTTGTCCCAATCCGGAGCCGTTGGGGAGCCGATCGGTTACGATCCGCCTGGGTTGCAGGGCGGGAGGNGATCCAGTTTGGCGGAGCCGGGAACGTCGGCACACTATGAGCGCCTCGCTGGCGCGTACGACCAGAACTGGACCTACAGCGACGTCTTCCTCGACTGGATGACCCGGGAGATGGCCGGGGCGCTCACCCTGACCTCCCACGATCGGATCATCGACGTCGGGTGCGGGACGGGACTGTACACCCGCCGGGTTTTCGAGATCGTCCGGCCGTCGACGCCGATCCTGTGCGCCGACCCGTCCGAGGGGATGCTGAGCCAGCTGCCTTCGGATCCCGGTTTTCGCCCGGTGCACGCCTCGGCGGAGCAGCTCGCCGGCGCGGCCAGCCCCGACGCAACGACGGCCGTCGGGCCCGGTTCACTCGACGTGGTGATGATCAAAGAGGCGATCCACCACGTGGCCCCCGCCGACCGTCCGCGGGTCATCGCCGGGCTCACAGGCCTTCTCGGCGACGGTGGCCGTTTCCTCATCGTGATGTTGCCGATCCGGATCTCGTACCCGCTGTTCGTCGCGGCCCTGGAGCGGTTCGAGGAGCTGCAGCCGGACCCTGCCGACATCGCGGACCACATGCGCGATGCGGGCCTGACCGCGAGTCTTACGTACCGCGACCACCCGTTGAGCATCCCGAAGGACCGGTACCTGGCGATGGTGCGCAGTCGGTACATGTCGTTGCTCTCGACGTTCGATGATGACCAGATCGAAGCAGGCGTGGCCGAGATCGACGCCCGCCATCCGGAACCGGTGCTGTTCTTTCCCGACCGGTTCGCCTTCGTGCTCGGTACCCGGAGGAGGACCGTCTCGTGACCGAGACCGTCGATNACCGTCTTCATCGGCTGCAGGGCGAGCTCAACGGTCATGATCGGATCGCGCGACATCTCGGCCTCGACTTCACCCGGCCGATCAAGTCGTTGAGTGACGGCTATCCGGAGAACACCGTCTCGCTCATCGGAAAGATCGCCGAACGGCTGCTGAAGCAGCTGTGGACCCATCGTGAGGTTCCGGGCGACCCGTCCGGCAAGGCGCTGAACGATCTGATCAAAGGTTGCCGGCCGCATATCCGCAGTACCAACATCATCAACGCGTTTACCGACATCCAGCGGCTTCGGAACCGTTCGTCGCATGACGGTTATGAGATCGCCGAGGAGGACGGCCTTCTCGCCGTGCGCCGGCTCCTGGACGTCTTGGACTGGTTCACCAGCACCGGCGTTACCGCGATCACCGGTGACGCGCCCGGCCTTGATCCGCTCGTCGAGCGGAAGGCCGAGTTCCTCTCGGGCCTGTACGCGACCCTGGGTTACAAGGCGATCAAGCGGTTCGAGCTGTCCGAGAGCACCGTCTACCAGCTGTTCTGCCGGCAGATCGGGTTGCAGGCCGAGTATGTGGAGATCATGCTCAGTCGCAGCCTGGAGGAGCTGAACCAGCTTCTCACTACGACCGGCGGCGAGATCCTCAGTACCCAGCTCCCGAAGCACACCCGGTTTCTGATCGTCGAGGACGAGCCGTCCGAGGATGTGGCGCCGTTCGCGGACGGTGAGATCCGCATCGTGGCCTACGAGCGGTTCATGGAGAGAATCGTCGACGTACCGTCGCATCTGTCCGCCCTGACGCTCAGCTACCCGGAGACGAGACCCCGTGACATGGAGCCGTTCAGGATCGCTGGGGATGTGCTGGAAACGGACCAGCACACCGGCGAGATGACGGTCACCGAGACGTTCGACGCCGGGGAGATCCTGCGCCGTCTCGCGGGAACCTCGGCGAACATCCTCGTCATTGGTGGTCCGGGCAGCGGGAAGACGACGCTGCTGAAGCAGCTCGCGGCGGACGGCTCGGAACCCGCACGGCATCGCTACCGCTTCTACCTGGACATGAGCCTGAAGGAACCCGAGGAGGAGTTCGGTGACTTTGTCACCCGGACCCTCAACCCGTACATGACGGTTCCGCGGAACCGGGTCTTCGACGTCTTCCTGTACCTGATCCGGGCCGGCTCCGTGCTGTGCGTGCTCGACGCGATCGATGAGGCGGTGCCGAACACGAGCCTGGAGGCGTTCCTCGGTGTGTTCTCCGACGTCTCGCAGGCGCTGTCGGCGGAGTCGACGGTCGTGATGTCGTCCCGCTACTCGTTCCTCGCCGACTCGCCCGAGGTCCGCCGGCTGCTGAACAGCTCGTCGCTGATCTCGGAGCAGCTCGTCCAGCAGCTGCACGCGAACGGCGTCGATCCGCTGGAGCTTCCGCAGTTCAGCGTGGTCCGACTCGGTGACCTGAAGCTGCACGCGGACGAGCGGGTCTACTCGGTCTCGCCGTTGGAACTGCGGCTCGCTCAGCAGACCGGCCAGCTCGCGCGGGGGCCCGCCGTGGATGCGGCCAGGCACCTCGCGGACCTGGTGCCGGCCCGCATCGGGCAGGTCCTGAACACCGCCGGGCTCGCTGATCTCCAGCCCAGGCTGGAGAGTTACTTCGGCCCGGCGTTCCTGGCCGATCAGGCGGTGTTCACTCTGGCGGACATCTGCACCCACGTCGGCATCGAATGCTTCGCCGAGGGACGGGTCACGCTGGAGACGTTACTGCTCGCGCCCCTGTTCCGTCCGGCCGGCGCCGGCACGGTGGCGTTGGTGCACACCGTTTTCCAGGAGTATTTCGCCGCGCGCTACCTGCGGACCGCGGCCGGACGGGAGGCCGCGGGCAGCAACGCCGAACCGATTCTGACCGAGCAGGTCCGGGAGTTCCTCGTCCACCTCGGCGCCGAGACGATCCCCGCGCCCCCGCGGACGCTGCCGGCAGCGACGTACCTGGTCGGGCCGAGCCACCGCCTCCTTCTTCGAAAGATCGAGAAGCCGGTGCTGTTCGACGAGTTCCCCGTGACGGTCGGGCAGTACAAGGCGTTNCTCGCCGCGGTCGCCGAGCAGGGCTGCGCGCAGTGGGATCATCCGGACACTCCGCCAGGCCACAGCCACGAACCATGGCAGGAACGCTTGCGCAACCCGGAGTACTTCACCGATCCGGTGTACGATAACTACCCGGCGAACTGCGTCAACTGGTGGAGTGCCTACGCCTTCGCCCGCTTCGAGGGCAAGCGGCTGCCGACCTGCGTCGAGTGGGAGGCCGCCGCCCGGGGCACGGATGGCCGGCTGTTCCCCTGGGGAGACGGCGTCGACCTGGCCGCGGTCAACTGCGCCGACGCGTGGAGCGGCCGGCCGTTGGTGACTTACGAGGTCTGGAAGCAGGAGATCGACGGCGGCCGGTTGCGGGACTGCGCCCCGACCCCGGTGACCGATCATGCGGCGAACCTGTCCCCGTTCGGGGTGCACGGCATGTCCGGCAACGTGTGGGAATGGACCGAGACCGTGTTCGACGGGATCAACTCCGCGGTGATCTGCGGCGGCTCCTACGACAACCCGTACCGGGCGGTGCAGACTTCGTCGAAGGCCCTGTACCTACGTCGGGGCAGCAGTAACGCCGTCGGGTTCCGCTGCGTGCGGGAGGTCGCGTGACCATGACCGGCGAGCCGGACAGCGGGCAGCGGTTCGGCCGGATCGTCGACCGCCAGCCGCTGGGCAGCGGACCCCACCGGGTCACCGCCACCTACCTGGTTCGCGACGACGAGACCGGCGAGATCCACGGCTTCGACTACAGCGACATCGTCACCGAAGGATTCCGCACGATCATCGTCGGGGAGCGTGTGCGTTTCGAGGTCGACCCGTCCACCGGCCGAGCTCACTTCGTGATCAGACTGGACCTTCCGGAGGTCGACGAATTCTACCGGTAGACCAGCCGGGACGGCATTCCTTCGTGGTCGTCTGTCCCGCCTTCCTCACCGGCACCCCGGACTGGCCGGAAGGTCCGCTGCCGTTACGCCACAAGGAAATCGAAGCGACCACCGCCGCACGCAGCACCTATTTCAGCGCCGCCTGCGCACGCATCCTCTACGGCACGCCTGACCGGCCGAGTCGCTGGCAGCGCACCGCACCCACCGGCGAGACGGACAGCCCGATCTTCGGGACGGAGATCCTCCTACCCGACCCGGACCGGCCGGATCGCGCCTTCGTCATCGTCCATGTCCATATCCAGGCCGGCGGGTCCGAGCTCCTCGACGTCCTGCGCGCCGTCGCCGGCCGGCGCGGCAGTGCGACCCCACCCCCCGACCTCGGCTCGGCGCTGCCCNCCTGGGCCCGCCTGGCGCCGTCGGCCCGAAGGTTCACAATCGCCTTCCTGACCTNCCCCNCCCTNCCCGAAGCCGACCCGCCGCGACCCGTTGACGCCGCCCGAATCGACTCTTGGTCGACCGCGGACACCTGGCTGTGGCATCTCGCATCCCGTACCGCCAACGCCGACTACCCGCCGGATCCCGACCACGCCGACCAGCTCCTCGACGGACGAGTGATTCTCTCCGCAGACTGGCGCGGGCTCGTCACCCGGGACGGCNCCGCCTTTCTCGGTCTACGCCCCGACGACGGCGCCGACGATGCGTTCTTCGGCTTCGCCCAGCTCTACGCCCACACCACCTACCTCGACGCGGTCCTGATCGGCATGATCCAGAACGTGGCCATCACCGAGATGATCGCCGAGGCGGCCCGCGCGTTCGAAGCCCAGGACCTTACCCGTCATCTTGCTCGTCTCGAAGAACGGGCCGCGCGATTCCGCAACATCTACTGGCTCCGGGACGCCAGCGCCCACGGCCCGGCGAACGACATCCTCACCGCCTATCAGGCACAGCACCATCTGCCCGAGCGGTTCGACGCCGTGCTCACCGAGATCGTCGACCTGAACCGGATCGCCCAGANCCAGGAGGGGCAGCAGGTCGGCGCGGCGCTCGGCGTCATCACCGTCGTCGGCCTGCCCTTCGGCGCCGCCTTCGCGGTACTCCAGGTCCTCGGCGTGAACTCGGCGCGAGACCTCCTCATCGGCGTGCTCGCCGCGCTCGCCGGTTCCGGCGCCCTGCTCCTCACCCGGTTCGGCCGGCTCCTGCTCCGTTCTCTCCGGTAACCGGAGTAACGGGCTCCCGAAGCCGAGCGGAACCTCGGCCACGCCCCGGAAAGGGACGCTCCGTCGCCAGCGCACCGGGATGGCGGCGGAGTTTGATACTGCGGCCGCACAGTTGACTGGACGGCCACGGCAGACGCCACAGCAGACATTGAACGGTGCGAAGCCAGTCGAAGTTTTCGACAATCCGCTGGCAGGGCATGTGTCGCCATGACCACTTGATTCCGCCCCAATCTCGCGCGAAGGGGTAGCGCGACAACGGGGAATGACCCGACAGTGGAACCAGCGGAGGAGGTGAGTCCGACGAGCCCGACGAACCGACGCACTCTCATCGGCGGCAGCATGGCAGCAGCCGGCCTGTTCGCCACCGCGGACACCTCGGCGGCGATCTCCGACCGCATCGCCGAATCGGCTGTGGCTCCTCGCACCCTCCGCGAGATCGAACGGGACGTGCACGACATCGCCGCGGCCTATACCGCCACACCCGCGGGCCTGCTGGTGCCCCGGGTCGAAACGGGCTGGCTCGCCGTAGAACGGCTCCTCGACGGCCGGGTCCGCGGCCGGACCCGCACCACCCTGGACACCCGCGCAGGCCAGTACGCGCTCTACCTCGCGTTGACCGCTAACGACCTCGGCCACACCCAGGCAGCCGACACCTACCTCGACCTCGCCGGCCAGCACGCAGACGAGGCCGGGGATCGGCTCCTCGCGGACTGCGTCGCCGTGCTCGACAGTTCGTTCGCGTTCTTCCGTAACCAGCCGCACCGCGCCCAAGCCGTCGCCGCCGAACGGCGCCAGGACGCCCACCCCTACGCCCACCCCTACGCCCGGCCCATGCTCGGCGCCTGCGAGTCCCGCGCCGCGGCCCGTGCGGGCGATCCGGCGGCAGCCCGCCACGCCCTCGACGACATGTGGGCAAACCTGTGGACCGGTGGCCCTCTGCCCGGAACGGTCGCCGTTGACGAGGATCAAGCCCTCGCCCAGAGCGCGGCGATCCTCTCTCAACTCGCCGATCCCGCGAGCGAGGAGCACGCCCGGCGCGCTATCGCGGCCTACGCGGATTCCGGGCGTGCCGGGAACCTCGGGGGGTCATACAACGCCCTCGCACGCAGCTACCTACGCCGACCCGAGCCGGACCCCGAACGGGCCGCCGATGCCGCACGCTCCGCGCTGGCCGCTGTCGGGGAACAGCGAACGAGTTGGGTTGTCGACGTCGCCGGGCAGATGTGGCGGCAGATGGACGCCCGCTGGCCCGCCCTGCCCGCAGTCCACGACCTGGGGGTACTCGTCCAGGCCGCCGAACGGCCCGCACTTCCTCCAACCGCCACCTGAGCCGTATCCGAACATCCGTTCGTACGAGGCGCACAATGGGCGGGTGCGTCTCACCGTCGATCGTGACTCCTTGGCCAGCCTCGTCCCCTGGGCCGCCAGAATCCTCCCCGGCCGGGCAACCACCCAGCTCCAGGTCCTCGCCAGGCTCTTCCTCGAAGCGGGCGAGCATGCGCTGAAGGTCAGCGCCTACGACTACGAGGTGGCAGCCCGCGCCGCCGCGGGGCGGGCGCGGCCCTCACCCTCGACGGCCCGCTTCCCTTCGAGCTCCTGCCCGGTGACGAGCTCGGCCGGGATCTGCTGTCCCGGCGGCGGTTACACGATCTGCGGCACAGCTCGGCCTCGATCCAGCTCGCTGAGGGGGTCGACATCACGCTCGTCTCGAAACGCCACGGGCACAGCTCTACCCGGATCACGGGGGATCTGTACGCCCATCTGTTGCGGTCGACGGGCCGGGCCGCAGCGGAGGCAATCGCGAATGCAGTTCCCCGCGCCCACGTGCCGCCCACAACGATCAAGGAGCATTCCGGGGATAGGGAGAGAAATGCTTAGCTGCAGGTCAGGGGCCTGCGTACGGGTGCGCCGCCAGGGACTTGAACCCCGAACCCGCGGATTAAGAGATCATCGGTGGTTCGTCCGCCAACGTCCGTGGACGTCCGCCGGTGCCGGTCGCGGGCTCGCAGTTGTCCGCCAAGTCCGTGACCGTTCGCCGCCGTTCGCGGGCTTGGCTGCCATCCAGGCTGCCAGCCTCTGCGATCTCCACCCTGGCGCAGACGGCGCTGATGCCTCTGATCCGTAGTTAGATCTGAATCTTCCGCCGACGTCCGTGGATGTCCACCGCGTCCGCTGACCTGGTGCGCTCCGTCTGCTGGTGTCCGTCAGCGTCCGCGGCCGTCCGACGGCTTGGCTGTCAACTTGGCTGTCACGTCTGCGACGGCCGTCCGACGACCCACGGCCTAGTGGCTCGGTACCTCGCTTAGATCGGGCCCGTCGTCTCGCAGCGTTGCCTGGTCCCTGGCTGTCTCAGATCGCGTGAACGGCAAGATCTTGCACTACTGTTGGAAGCAGGATGTGTTCGGCCGCGAGAACTCTCTCGGACAGGCTTTCGACCGTTTCATCCGGCTGGACGGGTAGTTCGTGTTGCGCGATAACGGGCCCCGCGTCGTACTCTGCTGTGACGATGTGGACTGAAGGCCCGGTAATGCGATCGCCGGAGGCCAGGACGGATTCATGTACTGCTCTGCCGTACATACCTTTTCCGCCATGTCTCGGCAGCAGAGACGGATGCACGTTTATGATCTTACCGGCGTAGGATTTCAGCGTGCACGGGCCAATATTTTTCATGTANCCCGCCGTGACGATCAGGCTGATCTTTCTTTCGTTTAGTAGCGTGCATATAGCCGTGTCGAGCTGATCGGGATCGGGATGCGTGACTCCTGACATGTGAGCGGCCGGTATGGCATGGGCTCGGGCATATGCAAGAGCGCCGGACCCTCCGTTGTTGCTCAGGACCAAGGCCAGGCGGAATGCCGCGGCAGGCCGGAGAGAGGATTGGTGCAGTGCCCGTAGATTGGTCCCGGTATGCGACGCAAACACCGCTACGCGGAAATCNGCCATGTACGGCACCCCGGCAGCTCGGCCGTGGCATCGCGTCCAAGGGCACGTCAAGGTAAGTCATGGGAGCCGACACACGCAGATTTTATGTCCACTCCGGCCTGGTTACCCCAGGCAAGCTCGTCGCTGGCAAGTGAGGGTTGGGCTGTCCGGGGAGCGAAGCGCCCTGGCACTGGTGATGGGGCTGTCGACTGGCGTGCCCTCTGCTCGTTCTTCGGCTGCCCATCGGCGTGCGCGACGAACGTCCGCAGCATCACGTTCCGTTCCTCGGCTGGTTCAGCCCACGCTGGCGACCGGCGGACTTCGTCGAACGTCTCGGATGGTCTACGCGGTGCGGGGTGCGACGGGCCCGGCGAGCACGGCCGCCAGGCCGCGCGCAGCCGGTCGCGCGGCGCGACCCGCACCGCGCTTGATCTCAAAACGAAGGATTCGGCAAATGCGCGGGCTCGTGCTCGTGGGGACCGGGCCGCCGCTGGCCCTGTCGGTGCCGGTCAACCGGTGAGGTCGGCGTGGTGCCGGACGTCCCACCGGTAGGCGTGGCCGTCTCGGCGGAGTTCGAGGAGGTCGACGCTGCCGACGGGCACGCTGATCGGTGGCCGCCTGCGAAGGTCGGTGAGTCGGCGGATGACCTCGTCGGTGGGCGGGGTGGCGTTGCAGTAGGTGACGCTGATGTGGGGTTTGAAACGGGCGGGCTCGTCGGGCACGGCGTCGGCGCCCAGGACGTCACCGATCGCGGCTCGTAGCTGCTCGCGTAGTTCGGCAACTGGGTGCCATGGGGTGGCGCGGAGGAAGGTTCCGCCGGGGTAAGCGGCGATGGGGCCGGCGGTGAGGGCGAACGGCTCGATGTCGGCGCATCGCTCGTCGGCGGCCTTCCCGATCGCGGCGACGGTCTCGGCGGGCAGCTCGTCGGCGAACGCGACGCCCTGCACGGTCATGTGCAGTCCGTCGACCGGCACGGGGTCGAGGTACTCCAGGTCGGCCAGTGCGCGTTGGAATCCGGCCACGTAGTCGGTGAGGGCCTGGTCCTGGAAGACGAGGTACCAGGTCAGGTAGCGCCGGTCCGGCCGCCATCCGGGGCGCCACCACCAGTGATCGGCCATCCGTTCGGTGCGGCGGAAAGCTTCCCAGTCGTCGGCGTCTACCTGGTCTTCGTGGGTCGGCGGCACGACCGCTCAGGGTAGACGGTGTGACCACCCTGATTGGTCGGCTGGGGGCCTGAACGTCAGGCGGTGGGCAGTCTCCAGGCTTTGACGGCGTCGTTGACCTGGGCGATCTCCGGGACGGTGCGCCACTGGGCGGCGGTGAGCAGGAAGTCCCGGGCCCGGCGGGCGACCACTTCGGATCGCAGATCGGCGCCGACGTCGAGTGCTTCGGCAACGAGTGCTCCGGCGCGGTCGGGCTGGGGGTTGGGACCGGTTAGGTAGGTCATGCTTGCGTCGACCAGGGTGAGGGCGTGGCTGGCGGTGGAGTCGGCGGCGGCGAAGATGGGGATGGCCTGGTCTGTGAACTCGCGGGCCCGGTCGGGGGCTCCGGCGGCGAGGTAGGCGGAGGCGGCGTTGCCGGCGATGCGGGATGCGGTGAACGGGTCGAAGGACAGGAAGTAGCCGACGGGGTCGGTGTCCTCGATGCGGGCGTGGGCGGCCAGGGCGCGGCCGACGGCCTCGTCGACTCCGGCGATGTCGCCGAGCTTGCCCAGGGTGCGGGCTTCGCCGCTGATGGCGAGTCGGATGCTGGCGGGGCCGCCGCGGGCGTAGCGCTGGCCGTCGCGGGCAAGGTCCAGGGCTTCGCGGTACCGGCCGCCGTAGTAGGCGATGAAGCTCTGGGTGCCGCGGACCCACGCGGCGAGATCGCGGTGTCCGGCGGTCTTGGCGAGGCTCATCGCCTCGTTGCAGTAGGCGCGGGCAACGAGTTCGTTGCNGAGGTCGAACGCGAGATANCCGAGCNGGCNGGAGAGCTTCCCGCCGATGGCGTACAGCTCGCGGCGCTGGTCGGGGTGCTGGTGTCCGGCCATCAGGTCGGCGACCCACCGGCGCTGCTTCAGGGCGACGGGGTAGACGGTGGCGGCGTCGCTGTTCTCGTAGCGGCGGCCCACGACTTCGATGCTGGTGTCGAGCTGGTGTAGCGCGTCGTCATCGACGTTGGATGCGGCGAACTGCTGCATCCGGCGGGTGACCTCGTCGAGCTCGGCGTCGAGTGCGAACAGCGCTCCGGCTGCGATCACGGTGCGCCGGTCCGGGCTCGTCTCGCTGCCGGCGGTTTCCGTGGTTTCCGAGCTGGCGAGTCCGAGACGGTCTCGGGGGATGCCGAGTCCGTCGGCGAACTTCTCGAAGTTCTCGATGGTGGTGACCTGGCGTTTCCCGCGGACAATCACGCTGATGGACGGCTGCGGGATGCCGGTCATGGCGGCTATCTGCGACNGGGAGGCACCGGTCCACTTCCGGTAGATCGCCAGCACGGTCTGCATGTCCCGTGCGGTGAGGGCCTGGGCCATCTCGGGGCGGTCCCACAGGCCGGTCGGTGCGGTGGGTAGTGGGCGGCGACGGGTCATGGCTGCTCCCATCCACGAAACGGGATGTGTGGCGTGGTGGACCGTGTACCGTCCGCCAGTCTATCCACGCTGAGTATCCATCCACATATCTATTCCGAACTGCCTGGATGCGTGAGCGTACGTCCTGGCTGCGCCCCGTCTCCGCGGCCTGGCTGCGGGACGGGCGCTGGGCGTGGTGACCAGGCAGGAAGGGAGAGATGGCATGACGGACGTGGCTGCACGGCGAACATCGGTGGCAGCGGAACCGGTGTTGTTCGGCGTGGTCCGCTTCGAGGACGACGGTTCCGGCCGGGTGCGGGACACAATGATCACGTTTCGGTCGGCGNAGGAAGCGGAAGCGTTCGCGCTGGATCGCTGCTGGACGCGGTACCAGGTGTGCGCGTTGCGGTTCTTCGTGGAGGAGAAGCCGGCGGAGCTGGGTGACTGGATGGTGCTCGGTGGGCACCTGGATCATCTGGTCACTCGGCGTGCGCGGCGTCTCCGGTGATCGCCCACGACGCCCGGCCGCCGTTGCGTGCGGATGTGGTTCGGGATCGGTCGTTGGCGGCGGTGGTGACGCTGCCGTGGGGTGCCGGCACGTGGGCGGTGGTGATCCAGCCGGGATCGGACCTGGCGGACCTGCACCGGGCCCTGGCGGAGCTTCCGGCAGGGTTGGAGTTCCACTCCGTGCACGGGGCGGGAGACGTCATCCTCGTCTACCAACTGCCCGCCGGGGAGGTCTCCCGGCGGGATCTGCTGCGGCTGACCGGCTCGGCGCNCGACATCCCCACCGGGTTCCCGGACCGGTCGCGGTGGATCACCCGTGAGGAGCAGCAGGCGTACCGGGCGGGGCACGCGGATGCGTTCGGCGCGATCCGCGTCTTCCTGAGCCGCCCCACCGGCGGCCCCCCGGACGGGACAGGTTCAGGCCCGGTCAATCCTCGGGGGTAGACCGGGCCTGAACCGATGAAGGGCCGGATCCGATGGTGACCATGTCATCGGATCCGGCCCTTTCGCATGCCCGGGTGCTACCGGACGCTGTCGCACCGCTCAGCAGGCGGAATGAGCTGGGCGCCGATGGTGGCAAGGCTGCGTTCGATGCGGAGCAGGACCTCCAGGATCTGCTGATCCACCGGCAGGACCGGCAGGGGCACCTCGTCGGGCTCCCTCCCGAGGAGGACGGTCAACAGGTGGTCGTCCGGCCATCCGAGCGCGCGGGAGATGGCGGCGAGCGTGGCGTCCTGGGCGCGGCGGCTGCTGGTGCCCCGTGCCAGTTCCCGTAGGGTCGCGACCGACACCCCGGACGCGGCGGCCAACGCCTGCTGACTCATCCGCCGTTCCCGCATCCGCGCGGTGATCGCGGCACCGACAGCCCGCCCGTCGTCCCCTGCCGTCGTCTCGCGCGCCATCGTGGATCAACACCCCCGGATCGTTTGCTGTTTACCAAACAGTAGTTCGCGTGATGAGCTTCCCGGAAGGCTGCCATGACGGTGGGGCCGTTTTTATAACGAGGCGTTATCCATAGGCGTATAGAAGCTTGGCGAGCGCTCGGCGAGCGGTGCATGGTGGGTGTTGCCCGACGTACCCCGGACCACCCGGGGGCGGGGCTGACCTTCGGAGGTTGACGAATCCATGGCGGTTCCCCGGCGTATTCCCGTGCGCTTCGAGGACGTGTTCCCGGCGGGNGCTTTNGTGCTCGGTGTGGAACCGGCGAACGACTACGAGAAGGTGAAGGCGAACGCTCCCGACCCGCAGGAACGCGACCCGAACACCGGCGAGCGGATCTGGGCGGTGCGGGTGCTGGACCCGGACCCGGCGGCCCGGCAGGCGGAGCTGAAGGTGAAGGTGCCCGGGGAGGTGCAGCCGGTCCTGCCGGAGGTGATGCCGGGCACGCCGTTCCGGCCGGTGCTGTTCGACGGGCTGACGATCACGCCGTGGGTGGACACCAACGGCAAGTACCCGAAGCAGGGCTACGCCATGCGGGCCCTGCGGCTGCGGCAGGTCGGCGCGGTGCGGCGGACGGGGGCGGCGGCATGACCGGCCACGACGCTGACCCATCCGGGTCGTTCACCTCTCTGGCGCTGTACGTCGGGACGAGCTGGTACGCGGTGTGTCACAGCTACCCCCACCGGCCCCCGATCCTGTCCCTCACCGTGGGCCCGACCGCGCTCTCCCTGTCATCCGTCGCTGAGGCGGACCCGGCGGCGCACCTCGCGTTCGCGCGGGCGTTGCGCGACGCGGTGAACACCTACCTCGCCGACTGCGAGCGGATCGCCCTCGCCGCACAGAACGACGCCCCGCCGACGGAAAACGCGGCGTAGCGCCTCCCTCATTTTCCGGAACGTTTCCCTCTCCCCCTTCCCTCTTCCCGTGGTTTCGTGCGCTCGAAAACAGGGTGGTATTGCCATGTCCAGAATCTACGGTGACCAGCGGATGCCGCGGATTCCGTCCCGGCCGGACAAGATGCGGGTGCCGCTGTGGATGCTGCTCCTCGCGGTGGCCGGCAAGGGGCTGGTGCTCGGGGTGCGCTGGTGCTGGCGGCACCGGATCGCCGTTCCCGTCGCGGTCGGCCTGCTGGTGTTCGTCCACCGGTTCGGCCTGCTGGGCCTGGTGGGCCTGCTCGTCGGTCTGCTGCTGGTGGCGGTGGTCTGGCGGCGGGTGCATCCGGTGTCGTTCGGGTGGCTGGCACGGTGGGNGTGGGGACGGGTCCGGCTGGCGTTCGTCTACCGGCGGCGGTGGCGGCCGGCGATGGTGCACACCGACCTGGCGATCCGGGTCCCGACCTCGAACGCCGATCAGGTCACCTTCGACGACTACTACCCCCGGATCCGTTCTATCCGCTCGACGCGAGCGGTGGACGTGCTGCGGGTGGAACTACTTCCCGGGCAGACCCCGGAACAGTGGGCGGAGCAGGCCGAAGCCCTGCGGCACGTGTTCCGGGCCCGGCGCTGTCAGGTCCAGGCAGAACCGCACCGGTTCGTCCGGCTGCACTTCCACCACCGTGACACCCTCGTCCGCCCTGTCACTCCCGGTGACCTCGACGGGCCCCGACCCGGCGACGTGGCCCCGGATCTCGTGGACGATCCCGGTGCCGCGTCGGGCCTGCTGGTGGCGGAGCTGGGCGCGGTCCCGGTCGGCCGCTGTGAGGACGGCTCTCCGTGGACCCTGCCGGTCCGCGGGACGCATGTCCTCGTCGCGGGGGCCACCGGTGCCGGTAAGGGCTCGGTGCTGTGGTCGATCATCCGCGGTCTCGGCCCGGCGGTGCGGGCGGGCCTGGTGAAGCTGTGGGTGTGCGACCCCAAGGGCGGGATGGAACTCGCTTTCGGTGAGCCCTTGTTCGCCCGGTTCGCCACCACGACAGGGGAGATTGCGGATCTCCTCGACCACGCGGTGACGGTCATGCAACGACGCACGGCACGGCTCCGCGGCCGGACCCGGCTGCACACCCCCACCGTCGGCGATCCGCTGATCGTGGTGGTGGTCGACGAAATCGCGTCGTTGACGGCGTACGTCACCGACCGGGACGTGAAGAAGCGGATCGGGGCGGCGCTGCCGCTGCTGCTCTCGCAGGGCCGCGCCCCCGGCGTCGTGGTCCTGGCGGCGGTGCAGGACCCGCGTAAGGAGGTGCTGCCCTTCCGGGACCTGTTCCCGGTCCGGGTCGCACTGCGCATGACCGAAGCCGAACAGCCGGATCTCGTGCTCGGCTCCGGTGCCCGGGACCGTGGGGCACGGGCGGACGAGATCCCGCTGTCGCTGCCCGGCGTCGGCTACGTCCTGGCTGAGGGACAGCCGGAACCGGTCCGGGTCCGCGCGGCCCACATCGACGACACCGAGATCAGCCGCACCGTCTGGGCCTACCGGCCGTCGACGGCAACCGGCGGCGGCTGGACACCCGACCTCGACCCCTACACCGACAGCGGCTCCGCCGACGGTGCCGACCCGGCCGGATGGGATGAGGTCGCATGACCACCCCGGCCGGCGATCCGGATCTGTCCGCTCCGCTGCCTGTGGTGCCGGTGTGCACCACCTGCTCCCACCTGTACGTCGCTCACCGGCGGGGCCGTTGCCATGGCGACACCGGCACCCNGGCCGGCTGTGCCTGCACCCACTTCACCGAACCCNCCCCGCCCATCGCTACCGACCGTTCGGATCTCGACGTCGACGTCTCGGAGGAACTGCCCGCGTGACCCTCCCTCCCCCTCCCGGCCCTGACCCGGCCGGCCCCCACGACCCCACCAACCGTGACGATCGGCCCGGCTCTCGGGCGGCGCGGATGCGGATGCCGCTCGCCCGTGCGGTCGTCGAAGCGGTCGCCGTCGAGAACGGCGTGTGCGTCCGGCCGATGGCGATGCGGCGCACGAACCTCGACACCGGCGAAACCGAGATCATCCCCGTACCCTGCGGCGCCACCCTGGCCAGCAAGTGCCCGACCTGCGCGGAGAAGGCCCGGCGGCTGCGGATGGCGCAGTGCAGGGCAGGGTGGCACCTCGACGACGAACCGCTTCCCGACCCGGACCCGCCGTCCGATGACGCGAAGGTCCTTGCCGGCTTCCGCGCGGATCTCGAAGTCGCCCGGCAGGACGCGGAACGGGACAGTGACCCGGCCGGCGTCGCCGAGATCGACGCGCTGATCGGCCAGGTGGACGAGGAACTCAACGCCCTGGGCGTGCGCGGCAAGACTGCCCCGGACAACCGGGACCGGCCCCGCCGTGCCCGCTCGACCCGCCGGCGGCAGGACGCTGCCGACCTGCCGCGGTTGCCCGTGGAGAAGCGCACGATCGGCCGGACGTATGAGGCGGCGGACGGCACGACCTGGCGGCCGTCGATGTTCCTCACGCTGACCTGCGACACCTACGGGCGGGTGAACTCCGACGGAGCTCCGGTGGACCCAGCGTCGTATGACTACCGGCGGGCGGCCCGCGACGCGATCCACTTCCCGAAGCTGATCGACCGCTTCTGGCAGAACCTCCGCCGTGCGGTCGGCTGGGACGTGCAGTACTTCGCCGCGCTCGAACCGCAACGGCGGCTCGCCCCGCACCTGCACGCGGCCCTCCGCGGAACCGTGCCACGGGCCCTGCTGCGGCAGGTGGCGGCGGCCACGTATCACCAGGTCTGGTGGCCACCGTCTGGCCAGCCCGTCTACCTGGACACGGCACTCCCGACCTGGGCAAGCGAAACGGGCGGATACGTCGATCCGGCTTCCGGCCGGCCGCTGCCCACCTGGGATGAGGCGCTCGACGCCATCGGAGACGAGGACGAACCGTCCCATGTGGTGCGCTTCGGCCCGCAACTGCAAGCGGACGGCTTCACCTCGAACTCGGCGCACACCGGCCGGATGATCGGCTACCTCTGCAAGTACCTGACCAAAAGCCTCGACGCCTGCCACACGGCCACCACCGACCGGCAACGGCGCCACGTCGACCGGCTCGCCGAAGCCCTGCGCTACGAACCCTGCTCACCCACCTGCGCGAACTGGCTCCGCTACGGCGTCCAGCCGAAGAACGCGAAACCGGGCCTCGTCCCGGGACGCTGCCGCGGCAAGGCACACCGACGGGAGACCCTCGGCTTCGGCGGCCGGCGGGTCCTGGTGAGCCGCAAGTGGTCCGGCAAGTCGCTGACCGACCACAAGCATGATCGCGTCGCGTTCATCCGGGAGCAGCTCGAAGCGCTCGGCCACACCGCCACCGGCCCGGCCGCGGCAACCGACACCGACCCGGCTCGCACCGCCTGGACGATGCTCCGGCCCGGCGACCCGGCCGCACCTCGCCGCGAACACCTGCTGTTGCAGGCCGTCGCGCAACGCCACGCCTGGCGCGCACAGCTCGACGCGGCCCGACGCGCCGCACCCGACGAACTTCCGGCAATCGGCCTCGGCCCACCGGGCAGGGCACAAGCCGCCTGATCACCCGTCCTGACCCGTGGGAGAGAACCGTGACCAAGCTTCTCCTGACTCCGGCGGAAGCCGCCGAACTCCTCGGTGTCGGCCGGACCACGATCTACGAACTCATGAACAGCGGCGACATCCCGTCCGTGCGGATCGGACGCGCGCGCCGCATCCCGGCCGCTGACCTGGTCGCCTTCGTCGACCGGCTGCGCGGCGTCGTCGAAGAGGGAAAAGCGGCATGACGCGGGCGCGGTGCCGAGCACCACCCACCCCGACCGATCCGGCTCGCAAGCAAGGCGGTCCCGGCGAGTGCGCCAACACCCGACCGGGACCTGAGACCCCACCCCTGCCTCAGACAGGAACGAAGCCCTGATGAACATCTTCTCTTCCGGCAACTTCGGCGCGTGGCGCACCCCCGGCGGAGACTCCCCGCTCGTCGCGACCCGCACCACCGACAGCGGCGACCACACCCTGACGATCCGGCCCGGCGCGGACGTCGGCGACCTCGCCGTGATCCTGGGTGACCTGCCCGCGGACGCCGTGTTCGCCGAGCACTTCGGAGACGTCGACCTCGTCCTGATCTTCCGCCAGGACCCCGGGCTTTCGGCAGTCGTCCCGGCCAACGCCAACCCCTCGACGGGACCGGCGGCGGCGAGCGTCCCCCGCCCATAGCGGCTGCTCTGCCTGCTCTACCCCTCCATTTTTCTTCCGTCCTCTGGTGGCGCCTGAAGCTGTCGGGGTGTCGGACGGGTCCAGGGTCGGCCGTAGGCCGATCGCGTCAGCGACGCGAAGCGCCCTGGACGCGGCCGGCGCCCCGGCAGACCATTCCTGCGCCAGAGAACGGAAAGCCACCGGCACCGGGCAACGCCACCCGCGGCCCGCGCGCCTCTCCCCGTTCTTTCGGCAAGGAGCCCCTTTCATCATGAACACCGACCACGACGGGCACCCGACGATGAGCCTTCAACAGGCTCTCCGGGAACACCTCGACCGTGCCCGCGCCGGACAGGGTCGGCTCTACCCCCAGCCGGACGGTGAGTCCAAGTTCGCCTGCGACATGGGCGACAGCCGCTACGGCTGCCCGTGGTGCGACACCATCGAATGGCCCGACGGCAACCCGCTGGACGCTGCCTGATGGCCGCGCGCAAGGGCCGGCGCGGCGCCGGTGAGGGCGCGATCTACAAGGACGCTTCCGGCCGCTGGCGAGCGACCGTGGACCTCGGCTGGAAGGACGGGAAGCGACAGCGGAAGTACCTGTCCGGCAAGACCCGCACGGAGGTCGCGGAGAAGCTGCGGGCACTGCGCCGAGAGCAGGAAGACGGCGTCGCCGTGGTCACCGGGGTGAAGCCGCTGACGCTGGACGAGTGGCTCACGTTCTGGCTGGACACGATCGCGGCGAGGAAGGTCCGCCCGTCCACCCTGGCGACCTACCGCGGGTACGTGCGGAACCGGATCGTCCCGGCGCTCGGCGCGGTCCGGCTCGACCGGCTCGCCCCGGAGCACCTCGAAGCGTTCTACCACCGGTGCGAGAAAGAAGGGCTCGCCGCGGCCACGGTGCTCCAGATGCATCGGATCATCTCCCGTGCGCTGAAGGTCGCGCACCGGCGGGGNCGGATCGTCCGGAACGTGGCAACGCTGGTCGATCCGCCTTCCGTCGACCGGGACGAGATCCGTCCGCTCACGGCGTCGGACGCGCGGGCCATCCTCGACACGGCGAAGGGCCAGCGCAACGCGGCCCGCTGGTCCGTCGCGCTGGCGCTCGGGCTCCGACAGGGTGAGGCGCTGGGCCTGCCCTGGGACGCGGTCGACCTGGACGCGGTCCCGGCCACGCTCACGGTGCGCCAAGCCCTGCAACGGCGGGCCTGGGCGCACGGCTGTGCCGACCCGAAGAACTGCACCACTGCCCGTCGGTGCCCCCGTCGTACCGGCGGGGGCCTGGTGATCGTCCGTCCGAAGAGCCGGGCCGGTCGGCGGACGATCGTGATCCCGCCGAACCTGGCGGCCAGCCTGCGGGCCCACCGGGCCGCACAGCGCGCCGAACAGCAGGCGGCCGGCGGCGAGTGGGCCAACGAACACGATCTTGTGTTCGTCCAGCCGAACGGGCGGCCGCTCGACCCCCGGGCTGACCACCGGGCCTGGCAGGACCTGCTGTCACAGGCCGGTGTCCGCGCGGCCCGGCTCCACGACGCCCGGCACACGATGGCGAGTCTGCTGCTCGCGCAGAAGGTTCACCCGCGGGTGGTCATGGAGATCATGGGGCACTCGCAGATCAGCCTGACCCTCGGTACGTACAGCCACGTGGCGCCGGAGCTGTCGACGGACGCGGCGGATCGGATGGGCTCCGCCCTATGGGGAGAAACAACCCCGGCCACGGACGGTGAAGAAGGCCAAAACCAGGAGAACGAGAAAGGCTGACATGGCGCGCGCCCGTGGCCGCCCACTGGCTGCCCACATGGCTGCCAGAAAGAAACGGCGGCCCCGTCCAAATGGACGAAACCGCTGGTAGATACGGGNGCGCCGCCAGGGACTTGAACCCCGAACCCGCGGATTAAGAGTCCGCTGCTCTGCCAATTGAGCTAGCGGCGCGTTGCCTCCNCGTCCCCGCGGCGACATGCAGAACTCTACCAGGCGCTGGAGACGAGTGGCCGGGGGGTGCGGGCGCGGCGCTCGGTACCGGCGGCCACCTTGGAGATCGCCGATGGCGGGGGNTCCGGGGTCCCTGTGTGTCCTCCGGGGCTGATCTTGCTCGGGACCTTGCTCGCTNGGGACCTTGCTCGGGACCCGCGGCTTCCTGTGGTCTCGGCTCGGAGCCGNGACGGGCATCAGCGGGGTTCCAGGAATGTTTCGCTGATAGACATGACGTGGCCGACGCCGCGGGCCTGCCGGACGTACGGTCAGGCTGGGACACCGCGGTGAGGCTGGGACGCGGCGGCTTTGGCGTCTCGTCCCAGCCTTCGCGTCCGATCCGGACCGGCGTCACGCGGGTACCGAATCGGACCTGACGACCTGGAGGCCCACCGCGAGCTCCGAAGCATCGTCCGCTGACACGGCCCGTCCCTCGCACGGACCGCCGGATCGGCCGGACCCCAGTCCGCATCCGGCTCCGGCTCCCGTCGAGCGATCGCAGTTGCCCAGCCCACGCCCACGGCCCCAACCAGCCGAGGAGCCTGCCGCGCCCGGGCCGGAGAAAGCCGAGGAGGCCGGGCCGGAGAAACCGGCGGCCGGCTGGCTGCGCAGGATTCTCCGCGAGATCCTCGTGTACCGCCGCAACGCCGCCTTGGCCTTCGGCGCCGCGCTGCTCGGCACGCTCGTCACGGCCGCCGTCCCGTTGGTCGAGCGGCAGGTCATCGACAACGTCGTAGTCACGCACCGCCACTCTCTCGCACCCTACGTCGCCATTCTGCTCGGGGCCGGGGTCGTCGTCTTCGCCGCCGCGTTCGTCCGACGCTACGTCGGTGGTCGGCTCTCCCTCGACGTCCAGTACGACCTGCGCGACGCCGTCTTCAGCGCCATCGAGCGCCTCGACGGGGCCCGGCAGGACCAGCTCCAGACCGGGCAGGTGGTGAGCCGGGCGATCTCGGACGTCACCGTGGTCCAGGGTCTGCTGTCCTACCTGCCGATGATGAGCGGCAACCTGGTGCTCTTCGTCGTGTCCCTTGTGGTGATGGCCTGGCTGTCCCCGCTGCTCACTGTCATCGCGCTCGCGCTGGGGCCGGCGCTGTTCATCGTCGGCTACAGCGCCCGACGCACGGTCTTCCCGGCGACCTGGGCGGCGCAGCAGCAGGCTGGCGAGGTTGCCGGAGCGGTCGAAGAGGCCGTCGCCGGCGTCCGGGTGGTGAAGGGGTTCGGACAGGAGGCCCGCGAGCTGGACCGGCTGGCGGTGGACGCCCGGTGGCTGTTCGCGCTTCGGATGCGTGCGGTGCGCATCACCAGCAGGTTCGGTGCGGCGATGCAGGCCGTTCCCGCGCTCGGCCAGGTCGCGGTGCTGGCGCTCGGCGGCTGGCTGGCGCTGACGGACCGGATCACCCTCGGTACCTTCCTCGCGTTCAGCACCTATCTCGGCGCCCTGATCGGGCCGACGCGGACCCTCGCCGGTCTGCTCACCGTGGGCCAGCAGGCCAAGGCCAGCACGATACGCATCTTCGAGATCATCGATTCGCAGCCGGCGATCACGGACCGGCCGGACGCCGTGCGCCTTGGCCGGATCCGCGGGCTGGTCGACCTGGACAGTGTCACGTTCGGCTACGCTCCGTCTCGCCCCGTGCTGCGGGACGTGAGCCTGCGGATCGAACCGGGGGAGACGGTCGCCCTCGTCGGCACGTCCGGTTCGGGTAAGTCGACGGTCGCGATGCTGCTGCCGCGGTTCTACGACCCCCAGGCCGGGACGGTCCGCCTTGACGGTGTGGACATCCGCACGGTGACACTGTCGTCGCTGCGGGCGCAGATCGGGGTCGTCTTCGAGGACAGTTTCCTGTTCTCCGACACGGTGCGCGCGAACATCGCCTACGGCCGGCCGGGTGCCACGGACGACCAGATCATCGCGGCCGCGCGGGCGGCGCAGGCGGACGTCTTCATCCGCGGCCTGCCCGACGGCTATGACACCGTCGTGGGAGAACAGGGCCTGACCCTCTCCGGCGGCCAGCGCCAGCGCGTCGCGCTCGCCCGCGCGCTACTCACCGATCCCCGCGTCCTGCTCCTCGACGACGCGACCTCGGCCGTGGACGCCCGGATCGAGGCCGAGATCCATGACACGCTTCGGACGATCATGCGTGGCCGCACCACTCTGCTCATCGCGCACCGGCGCTCCACCCTGCGCCTTGCCGACCGGATCGCCGTGCTCGACGCCGGCCGGATCGTCGACGTCGGGACCGAGGCCGAACTGACGGCCCGATGTCCTCTGTTCCGCCATCTGCTCGCCGGCCCCGGCGAGGGCCTTCCCGACCAGCTCTCGTCCCCGTCCCCGTCTCCCGACCCCGGCCTTTCTTGCCTGTCCAGAGGGATAAATCAGACGCAAAAGGCTCTGGATAGGCAAGGAAGTAGGCAAGGGAAAGGAAGTAGGCAAGGGAAAAGAAAGGGAAATGTTCTCCGGGGTGGTGCTACCCGGGGTGGTCTCGGCCGGGGGCTCGGCGGCGGGGGCCCCTTCGGTGACATGCCGGCGACCCCCGACCTGCTCGCCCGGGTCGACGCCCTGCCCCCGGCGCTCGACGAGCCGCGGGTCGACCAGGCTGCGGCGGCCGCCCCCGACCCGGCATTCTCGCTGCACCGGCTGCTGGCCGTGGTCCGCTGGCCGCTCATCCTGGGCCTGCTGCTGGTGGCGGCAGACGCCGTCGCGGGTCTCGCCCTGCCAGCGTTGGTGCGGCATGCCGTCGACGCCGGCGTGAGCGTCGGGGCACGTGACGTCCTGTTCGCCACCGCCGGTGTCGCGCTGGCGGTGGTGCTGGTCAACTGGGCGGTGCAGGTGTGGCAGACCCGTGTCACGGGCCGGATGGGGGAGCGGCTGCTCTACATCCTGCGGGTGAAGACCTTTGCGCAGCTGCAGCGCCTCGGGCTCGACTACTACGAGCGCGAGCTCGCCGGCCGGATCATGACCCGGATGACGACCGACGTCGACGCCCTGTCGACCTTCCTGCAGACCGGCCTGACCACCGCCATCGTCAGCCTGCTGTCCTTCTTCGGCGTCCTGGTGGCGTTGATCGTGCTGGACGCCGAGCTCGCCCTGGTCGTCGTCGCCGTACTGCCGATCCTGATCGTGGTGACGGTGGTGTTCCGGCGTCGCTCCTCCGCCGCCTACACCGAGTCCCGGGAACGGGTCAGCGCCGTCAACGCATCGCTGCAGGAGAACCTGACCGGGCTGCGCATCGCCCAGGCGTTCGGCCGGGAAGCGGTCAACCAGGCGAGGTTCCGCGAGCTCGCGGACAGCTACCGCCGCTCGCGGCTGCGGGCACAACGGATGATCGCTCTCTACTTCCCGTTCGTCGAGTTCCTCTCCCGGATCGCGGGTGCTCTCGTGCTGGGAATCGGCGCCCACCTGGCCGTCGGCGGATCCCTGTCGCCGGGAGCACTACTCGCGTTCCTGCTCTACGTGGACCTCTTCTTCGCGCCGGTGCAGCAACTGTCCCAGGTGTTCGACGGTTATCAGCAGGCCCGGGTCGGTCTGCGCCGGCTTTCCGAGCTGCTGCGGACTCCGACCTCGA
The DNA here is from genome assembly GCF_000732115.1 of Frankia sp. CeD. Lineage (NCBI taxonomy): Bacteria > Bacillati > Actinomycetota > Actinomycetes > Frankiales > Frankiaceae > Frankia > Frankia sp. CeD. Next base: position 9,299 of record NZ_JPGU01000044.1, on the reverse strand, counting down.
CGCCGTCGGCCGAGTACCCGCGACCGGTCGGACGGCTGGCCGGCGAGGTGGTCCTGGACGGCGTCCGGTTCGCCTACGTGGGAGGCACTGCCGCGCGGACGGAGAACGCGGGGCCGGCGGGAAACGCGGGGCCGGCGGGAAACGCCGTGAACGGGGNGAGCCTGCGCATCGCCCCGGGGGAGACAGTCGCCCTGGTCGGGGAGACCGGCGCGGGCAAGTCCACGGTGGTGAAGCTGATCGCCCGGTTCTACGACGTGACCGAGGGCGCGGTGCGGGTGGACGGTGTTGACGTGCGCGACTTCGACCTGCCCGCCTACCGGCGACGGCTCGGCGTCGTTCCGCAGGAGCCGTTCTTGTTCTCCGGCACGGTCCGGGACGCCATCGCCTACGCTCGGCCGGATGCCTCCGACGCCGAGGTCGTGGCGGCGGCGCGGGCGGTCGGCGCCCACGCGTTCATCACCCGCCTGGCCGACGGCTACGATCATCTGGTCGGCGAACGCGGCCGGGGACTGTCCGCCGGCCAGCGTCAGCTCCTGGCGCTCGCCCGCGCGGAGCTCGCCGACCCGGACATCCTGCTGTTCGACGAGGCGACCGCGGCGCTCGACCTCGCGACGGAGGCTGCGGTCACGGCAGCCTCGGAGGCGGTGGCCACCCGGCGGACCACGATCATCGTCGCCCATCGGCTCACCACGGCGGCCAGGGCCGACCGGGTGGTCGTGATGGCGGACGGCCGGGTGGTCGAGCAGGGGCCGCACGCCGAGCTGGTGCACGCCGGCGGCCCGTATTCCCGCCTGTGGGCCGCCTTCACCGCGGAGTCGGTCACGCCCGCGGAGTCCGTCACGCCCGTGGATCTCAGCCCGACCGCGGACAGCGGTGCTGACCGGCGAGCGGCTGGCTGACCGGCGAGGGCGACCTCATTCCGTAATGTCATGGTTCGCCCTCAAGTCTGAGGGGATGCCCTCACGGGGCGACGAGCGAGCCCGCCCGCCGCCCCGATCGACCGAGCGGTCACCCGGGGCCGGCGGCGATCAGAGGAGGGGATCATGAAGGCGAACGGTCTGTTGATGGAGATCGCCTGGCCACGGCTGCCCAGCGGAATCGCCACACCAGGTGAACTCGCCGACCGGCTGGACGCCGACCTGCGGGACCGCGCCAGGGTCGCCGCGTTCGACGAGCACGGTCTGTGGGTCCGGGTCCACCAGCCGCACCAGGTCGAGGCGCTCGCTGCCGAACTCGCCTATAAGCTCTCCCAGGTTGGCGCGCCCGATCAGACGTTCCTCTCCTGGCACGACGAGCTGGGTGATCATCGTCGTTCGCTGAGCGGCCGTCGGATCGGGATGCACCGCAAGGTCGCCTGAACATTCCGGCGAATTCTCGACGAGGTCCCGGGAAGCCCGGGAAGCCTAGAAGATGGTGGATCGGCCCGGTCAGCCCTCGGTCAGCCCCCGATCGGTCGGCTGGCGGTCAGCCCGCGGCCGGCTGGAGGGTCTCCCGAGCGATCGCGGTGCCGAAGCGGACGGCGCCAGGGGACGGGACCGGGCAGGCTGTCATCGGCTTCTGGGGCAACGGACAGAAGTGGACCCCGTCGGGGCTGCGGACCGTGACGACCCCGCCGGGCTCGCAGGTCTCGCCCGCGGCACAGGGCATCGTCGAGGTGAACCGGCCGTCCATGGTCAGGACCCGACCCGCGGGGACCACCCGGGTACGTTCGTGCTCCGCGGCGATCTGGCGCCACAGGCGGTCCAACGGGGTCATCCCGGCCTCGTCNACCGTCTGGTCACGCCGTGGCGGCGCATCCACGAGGACGACTTCGATGCCCTGATTCGTCAGCATCGTGACGGCCTTCGTCACGTCCTCCCGGTAGGCCGTCACCAGGTCACGACCCTGCATACAGGGCGTCACCTGGTTGCCGGAGAACACCAGAACCGCGGTGGTCGGCCGCCAACGCCGCGCCTGGTCGCGGATGTCCATGAGCCAGTCGCAGGGAGCCGTGCCACCCCAGGTGCGCACCAGCACGGCGGTCCCGCCGTCCGCGCGGGCCGCCTCGTCGAAGGCGTCACCCGCCTCCCAGGCGAGCGAGTCGCCCCACAACGCCACCCGTGGCCTGTCGTCGGAGGTCCTGTTCACCACCAGGGCACCCCCGACCAGGACGATCGCGACGACGAACAGCCAGCCGATCGGNCCCCGCCGTCCGATCCGCACGGTCCGCCCCTTCCTGCCCCGCCGCGCCGGCCGGTATCACCGGATCCCCGATCACGTCCGACCCTGCCCGGCTGCCCACCACCTCATCGTGCTTCCTGCCCGGCGCTGTTCTGGTGACGGGTGTGCCGTCCCCACGAGCGGACATTACTGAACGTACCGCCCATAGCTGTTCTATCCAGAGACCCGAGTAGCTCCGCTAGCGCGGGCGGTCGTGGCCGAGACGGAGGCTGGGGGCGGGGCATGGCGGTACCCGTGGCGGNGGGNATGGGGGCGCCGGTCGGAAGGCGAGACCGGATCTGTGGGAGAGTTTTTGCCATGACGCGGTCCGTTGCGACGCGCAGGCCCGCCATGGCACGCCGTGCCGCCGCCACGGCGTTGACCCTGGGCGGCGCGGCCGGGCTCACCTACGGCATTCCGTCGCTCACCACACTGCGTCGACTACGGCTGCGGTGGACGCCGGCGCTCGCAGGGCTCGGCGCGCCCGATCACGTCGCGCTCACCTTCGACGATGGTCCGGATCCCGTGTCCACGCCACAGTTTCTCGACGTGCTCGCCGAACTCGACGTGCGGGCGACGTTCTTCGTCCTCGGTGGTCTGCTGGAACGCGCACCGACGTTGGCGCGGGAGATGGCCGCCGCCGGGCACGAGCTGGCCGTGCACGGCTGGGATCATCGCCCGATGCTGTTGCGCGGTCCCCGCTCCACGCACGACCATCTCGCCCGCACCCGGGACCTGGTCGTCGAGATCACCGGTCGCGCGCCGCGGTTCGTCCGGCCGCCGCACGGCATCCTCTCGGCCGGGCTGCTCGTCGCGGCCCGCCGCCTCGACCTCAGCCCCGTCCTGTGGTCGGCATGGGGACGCGACTGGACGGCCGAGGCGACGCCGGGCAGCGTGCTGGGCACCCTCGCCCCCGACCTGTGCGGGGGCGCCACGGTGCTGCTGCACGACTGTGACTGCACATCGGCCCCCGGGGCCTGGCGCAGCGCGCTCGGGGCTCTGCCCGGGATCGCCGCGCGCTGCGACGACGCCGGCCTGCGCCTTGGACCACTCGCCGAGCACGGCCTACCGGCCTGGTCGAATCCTCCTTCTGGCAGGAGCGGCCGGGCAGGTCAGACGGCCGGGTAGAGGGAGTAGCTCGGGAAGTTGCCGACGAGCCGCTCGTCGGCGTCCGTGCCTACGGTGACGGCCCTGGCCAGATGGACACCGCCGACGAAGGCCCCCTTCCAGGAGGCGCCGCGGCCACCGAACGGCTCGTCCCGGTCGCCGCGGGAGCGCGGCTTGTTGACTCCGACCTTGAACGCCTGCAGCTCCCCGGCGAGCCGGCGGGCATGGGACTCGTCGTCGCAGGCCAGTGAGGCAACCAGCGCGCCGTTGGAGGCGTTCATCGCCGCCAGCAGCTCAGCCTCCGAGTCGACGACGACGATGGTGTCGACCGGGCCGAACGGCTCCGCGTGGTGCAGCGCGGACGACGCCGGCGGGCTCAGGATCGCCACCGGCGGCACGTAGGCGGACGTGTCCTGCCCGGGGATGAACCGGCCGTCCGCGAGGTCTCCGCGGTAGATCGGCACGCCGCCCTTCGTGATCGCCTCGTCGATCTTCGCGGCCAGCTCGGTCGCCTTGTCCGCGGTGATGACCGGGCCGTAGTCCAGCTCGGGCAGCTGGTCGGTGTCGTCGGCGACGGCGAGGGGATGGCCGAACCGGACGCCGGAGACCACCGGCAGGTACATCTGGAGGAACCTGTCGAACAGTTGGCGCTGGACGACGTAGCGGGGGTAGGCGGTGCAGCGCTGCTTGCCGTACTCGAAGCCCTTCTTCAGATGGGCGGCGAGCACGTCCCACTGGGAGAAATCCCAGATACCCCAGGCGTTGAGGCCCTCCTGCTCTAGGAAGTGGCGCTTACCGGTGTCGACCAGGGCAGCGGCGACCTGGCCACCCGCCGACCGGCCGCCCACGAAGGCCAGGCAGCCGATCTCGGGGGCGCGGACCAGCGCCGAGCTCAGCCGGGAACCCGATCCGGAGACCAGCGAGACCGGCAGACCCTCCCGGCGGGCCAGTGCGCTCGCCAGGGTCAGGCAGGCGGCGCCGCCGTCGGTCGGGGTCTTGGCGATGGTGCCGTTGCCGGCGAGGATCTGGACGAGCACGGCATGCATGAGCACGCTCATCGGGTAGTTCCAGCTGGCGATGTTGCTCACCGGACCGGGTAGCGGGGTGCGCCCGGCGATCATGCCGTCGATCTCGTCGATGTACCAGCGCACCCCGTCGAGGGCACGGTCGACGTCGGTGCGCGCCAGTCGCCAGGGCTTGCCGATCTCCCAGACGAGCAGGAGAGCCAGCAGGTCGCGGTGGGCGTCCATGGCGTCAACGGCGGCGCGTACTCGGGCCTTGCGCTCGGGCAGCGCCACGTCGCGCCAGTGCTTGTGGTCGTCGAGAGCGGCCCGGATCGCATCCCGGGCCTCGTCCTGCTCGATCATCGGGGGCCCGGCGATCGGTGTGCCGTCGACGGGGGACAGGCTGTGCAGTGGATTTCCAGTTCGATGCCAGTGCCCGCCCCAGAGATTACGGAGGCGGTCCTCGTCGAACGCCTCGGGGGCAACCTGGCGGCAGGTGGTGAACGCCTCGGACCAGGTGGTACCCGNCTTAATGTGGAGTCGTGGCTGGGAGCTGCTGGATGCTGCGGCCATACCGGTGATATTGACGGTCATCCGCCGATCACGCCAGGCAAAGCGGCCCACTATTTCGAGGATTCTTAGATGACTGTATCAGATTAATAACTCTCGGTAATTTCCTGCATAAACCGTCATGTGGTCACTCATCGCCCCCGCTCGATATCCAATGATCTTGCTGGTGCTGCTGGTGCTGGCTTGCCGCTCTGGTCGCCGGGGTCGTTGCCAGGAGGAAACCGGGCGCGACTCGCCACGCGAACATGGTCCTATGCGGGTGGGTGGCAGCGTCCACCGCGTACTATTTCCGGCATGTCGGATGCGTTTATCGGGCAAGATGGTGGCACCACTTCGGCGCCGTCACGACCTCGGGTGTGTACTTCATCACGTAGAGTGGGATGGTGTCCGAACCGCCTTTCGTTCGCGTCCGGGTTGCCGCCGCTCGGACCATTCGATCCTGATTCCCGGATGTGTGATGACGGCCAGTGTCGTGCCGCCGTCGGCCGCTGAAGCCGACTCCGTCGAGGGCTCCGCGCTGATCCGGGTCCTCGTAGTAGATGATCATGAGTTGTTCCTTCAGGGCCTGCAGACGGTCCTGGAGATCGAGGAGGACATCAGCGTCGTCGGCCGGGCCGGTAACGGTCAAGAGGCTCTGACCTTGGCCTCCGGGACATCGCCGGACATCGTCCTGATGGATGTCCGGATGCCGGGCCGGGACGGGATCGCCGCGGCGGGTGCCATCAAACGTGCTGTTCCGCGCACGCGTATCGTGATGCTCACGGTCTCGGACGAGGAGTCTGACCTGTTCGAGGCGATCAAGGCGGGNGCGGNCGGGNACCTGCTGAAGTCGATTCCGCCGCACGAGGNGGCCGACGCGGNGCGGGCTGTCCACAATGGGCAGAGCCTGATCAGTCCTTCGATGGCATCGAAGTTGATGGTCGAGTTCGCCACGATGGCCCGGGGTACCGAGGACCGTCCTCGGGCGCACGCCCCGCACCTGACCGCGCGAGAACTCGAGGTACTGAAGCTGGTCGCTGAGGGGCGCGCGAACCGCGAGATTGCCCGCAAGCTGTTCATCAGTGAGAACACGGTCAAGAACCACGTTCGTAACATCCTGGACAAACTGCAGCTGCACTCGCGGATGGAGGCCGTGATGTACGCGGTTCGTCAGGGGCTGTTCGACATCGAGTGAGCCCGGCGGGGCCGCACGGTTGCCACGGTGGGCCTCTGTCCGCCAACCCGCGGGGCCTGGTCGGCGGGATATTGCTCTGGGGTGGGTGACGGGACTTGAACCCGCGGCCACCGGGACCACAACCCGGTGCTCTACCAGCTGAGCTACACCCACCAGAACCTGGCTGCCATGCCGAAGGAGGAGACCCGGCCGGACCGGAGATCCTCCGACCGGTGCGAATCCGGGATATTCCGAATCCGGGACGTTCCACCCACGCCGCCTGACCAAGCGAAGCTATCGTACCGGTCCGCGCCACTGGATGGGCAAGGGGGTTACCCCGGTCATGCCCGCCGCGCTCTGCGAGATCACTGCCCGTTCAGGCGGGCGGTGGAAGGTCTCCCGTCCAGCCGCGCGGGTGAACCGGCCGGGTCGTCCGGTTGCGGGTGCTCGGAGCCTCCGGCGGTCAGGGAGGCCAGCGACGCATCGGCCTGGTCGCGGATCTCGGCGGCGATCGCGCGGGCCTGCTCGGTGCCCGGCCCCGGCTGGGGAACGAACACGGCCCGTCGGTAGTAGCGCAGCTCCTCGATGCTCTCCTGGATGTCCGCCAGGGCCCGGTGGCCGCCGCGTTTGACCGGAGCCGCGTAGTAGGCCCGCACGTACCAGCGGCGGGCGAGCTCCTTGATCGACGAAACGTCGATCATGCGGNAGTGCAGGNGAGCGTCCAGCGACGGCAGATAGCGTGCGAGGAAGGTGCGGTCCGTGGCGATCGAGTTGCCGCACAACGGGGCCTTGCGCACCTCGGGAATCCGGGTGCGGACGTAGTCGAGGAGCTGGCGCTCCGCGTCGTCGAGGGACAAGGTGGACGCCCGGACGGCGGCGGTCAGGCCCGAGGCCTCGTGCATCTCGCGGACGACCGGCTCCATGGTCTGCAGCGCCTCCTCCGGCGCCGAGATGACCAGGTCGATGCCCTCGTCGAGGATGTTGAGCTCACTGTCCGTGACCAAGCAGGCCACTTCCAGGAGTAGATCCGACGCGGCGTCCAGGCCGGTCATCTCGCAGTCGATCCACACCAGTCGATCCATCCCGCTGACACTATGGTCTGCGGTCGCCGTCGTCACGTGCACCCTCGGGTTCTCGTCGTATGGCTGAGTGCCCGCTCCGTCGAGATCATCCTATAGTCCCTGCTCCGTTACTGACGGTGAAGCTGATGGAGATCTGAGTGTTCCCGGCTCCGACCAGGATCGCGGTCAGGGTGTACAGCCCGTCCGGGACCTCGGAGGTCTGCCATCCGCCGGGATGCGGCGTGAACAGGTACGGCGGGCCTGGGAGATCCCGCCGGTACGGCCCGGTCGGTCCGTTCAGCACGTACGTCAGGGGGCCGGCGTAGCCCGTCGTTTCCACCCGGATGATGCGGAAGCCGGAGATGGTCTCGCCCTGGTGGATGCCGGCGAAGGTGAACGGTGCGACGGACATCGTCGACGACGGCGTGGGCATGGCGCCCGGGCCGGACCGGGATGGACGACCGTCGGGTGCGGGGGATGCCGCCGGGGTCGGACCGGACCGGGGTTCCTGGCTGTGATAGCCGAACACCAGGATCGGCATCAGGACCAGGGCAGCGAAGAACAGCGCAAGACCGACCCAACCCCGCCTGAGGGCATCCACGCTGACTGCGTCCCTCCGCCATGCCGCCCATGGGTTCGGGTCACTTTAATGGGCGGGAAGGTGATCGACTCCCGCGGCCTGGGACCGACCGGGATCGAAGCGCGCAGTCGGGCNGGGGGAGGGAGGAAGTGGGCCGACGGNGGGTTGACGGGCACGCCGCCCGCCGCGGCGTCGGATCGGTATGGGTTGTCCGGATCGGCATGGGTTGTCCGGATCGGCGCGGGAGGCGCAGCCGCTTGTCGATGCGGCTGCCGAGGGCAGAACGATCTAGCGGGTGCGCCTGCGCCGGCCGGGTGGCCGGTTCGGCGGATGGGCGGGCCCGCGATTGTCCCGCGGTCGCTGGCGCACCCCTTGCCGACTGAGCCCCAGGATGCGCTGCTGTGCGATGCGCTCCTGCCGAAGACAGCGACCACGATCCACGCCCCGACCGTAGCCGCCATCTGCGTCTTCCGCGTCCCTCGTCACATGGTGTTTACCTTGTCCCCGGCGTGTCGCTGGCTCTCGCTCACCCTCCTCCCCGGCCCCTGGGCCGCCCCTGGTCGGCCTTCGGACGGCCGGTGACCCTCAGGGCCGGCGGGTGACCCTCAGGGCCGGCGGGTGACCCTCAGGCGGCCAGCGGGGGGGAGGAGCGCCCGCCGTGGCCCGGCCGGTCGGCGCGCCCGGTGGCGAAGGCGGGCTCCAGGGCCAGGTCCAGCACCTCCCGGACGTCGGTCACCAGGTGGACGGTGAGCGCGTCGCGCACCGGCGCCGGGACGTCGTCCAGGTCCGGGCCGTTACGCGCCGGCAGCAGCACCGTGGTGATGCCGGCGCGGTGCGCGGCGAGCAGCTTCTGCTTCACCCCGCCGATCGGCAGCACGCGCCCGGTCAGCGACACCTCGCCGGTCATCGCCACATCCGCCCGGACCGGCCGACCGGACAGCAGCGACGCCAGGGCCGTCGTCATCGTTACCCCGGCGCTCGGCCCGTCCTTCGGCACCGCACCCGCGGGGATGTGCACGTGGACACCGCGGTCGGCCAGATCGCCGACGGGAAGTTCCAGCTCCACCCCGCGCGAGCGCAGGTAGGACAGCGCGATCTGCGCCGACTCCTTCATCACGNCGCCGAGCTGCCNGGTCNGGGTGANCCCGGCCCCGCCGGTCTCCGGGTCGGCCAGCGACGCCTCGACGAACAGGACGTCACCGCCGGCGCCGGTCACCGCCAGGCCCGTCGCCACTCCCGGGAGGGCGGTGCGCTCCGCCGACTCCGGGGTGTGCCGCGGCCGGCCGATGTAGCCGGGCAGGTTCCCGGCATCGATCGTCACCGGCAGGGTGGCCTCGCCGAGCGCCACCCGGGCGACGATCTTGACGGGGTAGAGAAAAGTTGCGATGACCCCAGATGTGGCAGGGGNNCCCNGCGAGGNCCGCNTGCTCGGGGNNTCGCCGGGGNCCCNAGGGCCAGCCGACGGAGGGTTTGGAGTCAACCCCGCCGGCTGGGGCTCAGATGCACTGACCTCGAACCCGAGATCACGGGATCATCATGGCCATACAGGTCGTGGTCAGGTCAGGCGCCACGTGGCATAGCTACGCGCCAGGGCGGCTCGGTTCTGAGCGGCAAGGCTGTCCGAC
>NZ_JPGU01000043.1:0-34735 GCF_000732115.1 Frankia sp. CeD | reverse complement strand
CCCATCGCCATCTCGTCGTCCGCGACGAACACCGCCGTGGGCGGCGACTCGACCGAGAACAGCTCAGCCATGGCCCGCTCACCTCCCCGCCAGGTAAAACCCCCGACCGCCTCCAACCCCGGGTCACATTCGATACCGGCAGCCGCGAGAGCCTCGCGATACCCGCGCCGCCGATCCGCGGAAGCGGTGGAAAGCGCCGTCTCGCGATTATCTGATCCGTCCCCGNCCGCCTCNCCCGAGATCANCCCGANCCGCCGATGACCCAGATTGATCAGGTGCTGCACCGCCGTACGGGCACCGCCGACGTCATCGACCCGCACGCTGGGGAAACCGGGCACGCTCGCGCCGACCAGAACACCTGGTATGTTAAGCGCTTGTAGGGAGCGCATCTCCATCAGCGTGAGAGGTGGACACGGGACGAGTACCGCATCGACCCGCTTACGCAGCGGCAGCGCATCGAAGGGGCCCGAGTCGTCCCCGGGGTTGTACAGCAACAGATCCAGCCCGGCCTCCCGCAGCACCGCCTCGGCCCCCCTGAGGACCTGGAGGAAAACCCAGCCGGTCAGATCCGCGATCACCCCGATCGTGCGCGTGTGCCCGCTGGCCAGCCGGGACGCCTGCGGCGACGCCACGTACTCCAGCTGCGCGGCAGCCTCCCGCACCCGTCGTCGGGTGCTTTCGGCGACGTAGGGTAGTCCACGCAACGCCCGCGACACCGTCGCCGTGGAGACGCCCGCCAACGCGGCCACCTCCTCGATGCTGCCGCCCATCCCGGATTCCTCCTCAGCGCCCGACCTCCCGCCGGAACCCATCAGGCGGCCAATCCACCAGGCGGCCAATCCGTCAGGCGCCCGGCCCTACAGCGTTTGCAAGCGAGCCTACCTCAACGTGCGCAAGCGTTCACGAAACCGTTGATCTTCGGGGACTTCTTCCGGGTCCGTACATGGGGGGTCAGCTCGCCATGCCTGCCAAGGTTCGGGTGAGACACTCACACGGGTGCGGTTGGCTACCGGTCGGGGACAGCTCTCGGCCGTAGCAGGTTGTCGATGTAGTACTCGCGGACGACCCGGTGCGCGGGCGCACCGGGCCTGTCCAGCACAATGCTCGCGCGGCTTGTCCGGACAACTGCGCCGCCTGAAACACGCAAGGCTGCCTAGGCGAACATGGCAAACAGTTGTTCCCAACGAACCTGTTTCTCACGAACCACCCGGCGTAGCCACACCGCGAGCGGTTCGACGGCAACGGCGGCGGCCTGACCAGGCCCGCGTCGACGTCGTGTGGCGTGCGGGTGCAAGCGCCTGTCACCGGCGTACAAGCCCTCGCCGTTTACCGTGCCTACACTTTGGATCACACTCGATTCGACAGGTGAGGTTCGACAGCACCCCCCACAGACCCCTGGAGGCCAGCGATGTTGGTGCCTTTCGGCGCACGTGATTTCCTTGATCGAGCGGTCACGGTGTATGGCAGACGTGTCGGTGTCGTGGACGAACCGGACCAGCCCGCCCAGCCGTGGCCGGACCTGACCTACGCCCGCCTGGGTGAGACCGCCCGTGCGCAGGCGGCGGGCCTGGACGCCTTAGGCGTGGGCCACGGTGAGCGCGTCGCGATCGTGTCGCATAACAGTGCCCGCCTGCTCGCGTCGTTCTTCGGTGTCAGCGGGTACGGCCGGGTGCTCGTCCCGGTGAACTTCCGTCTCTCGCCGGAGGAGGTCAGCTACATCGTCGAGCACTCCGGCTCCGAGGTGCTGCTCATCGACCCCGAGCTGGAGGAGAAGCTCTCCGGCGTGACCGCGAAGCAGAAGTTCGTGCTGGGCGCCGAGAGTGACGCCGAGCTCTACCGCTTCGACGCCGAGCCCACGCCGTGGGAGCCGGATGAGAACGCCACCGCCACGGTCAACTACACCAGCGGTACGACCGCGCGCCCCAAGGGCGTGCAGATCACCCACCGCAACATCTGGGTCAACGCGGTCACCTTCGCGCTGCACGCCGGTGTCACCGATCGCGACGTCTACCTGCACACGCTGCCGATGTTCCACGCCAATGGCTGGGGCATGCCGTTCGGCATGACCGGTCTCGGCGTCCAGCAGGTGGTGCTGCGCAAGATCGACGGCCCGGAGATCCTGCGCCGCGTGGAGCAGCACGGCGTCACCGTGATGTGCGCCGCGCCGGCTGTGGTCAACGCCGTGCTCGACGCCGTCCGGGACTGGGACGGCGAGGTCCCCGGCCGCGACCGCGTGCGGGTCATCTGCGCGGGTGCTCCGCCGCCCACCAAGACGATCCAACGGGTCGAGGAGGAGCTCGGCTGGGAGTTCATCCAGATTTACGGCCTCACCGAGACCTCGCCGCTGCTCACGATCAACCGTTCCCGCGTGGAGTGGGACGACCTGCCGCCCGAGGATCGCGCGGGCAAGCTCGTCCGTGCGGGTGCGCCCGCTCTGGGTGTCACGCTCAAGCTCTCAGACTCCGGTGAGGTGCTGGCTCGCTCCAACGTGATCTTGGCGGGCTACTGGGAGCGGCCGCAGGAGTCGGCCGGGGCCCTGGCGGGCGGCTGGTTCCACACCGGTGACGGCGGCGTGATCGACGACGAGGGCTACCTGACGATCAGTGACCGCAAGAAGGATGTGATCATNACCGGCGGTGAGAACGTCTCGTCGATCCAGGTCGAGGACTGCCTGTTCGGCCACCCGGCAGTGGCCGAGGTCGCGGTGATCGGCGTGCCCGACGAGAAGTGGGGTGAGGCGATCAAAGCGCTGGTCGTGCTCGCCGAGGGCCGGACGGCGACCGAGGCGGAGCTGATCAAGCACTGCAAGGAGCGGCTCGCCTCCTACAAGGCGCCCACCTCGGTGGAGTTCCGCGACCAGCTTGCCCGCACCGCCACCGGCAAGCTGCAGAAGTTCAAGCTGCGCGCCCCGTACTGGGAGGGCCACGAGCGCCAGGTCGACTGATCCGACCGGAGCGGATCCGTCCCGTGGACGGCACCCGAGGCACCGCGCCGACCGATCCGGCACCTTACCGGTACTCTACATAGAGTGACGAATGTGGTGCGTATGGTGAGTGTGAATCGGATGCCCGGTGCGGGGGACTGTGATAAAACCTAGATGCACAATTCAAGATTATCGGATGGGCTAATATCGGGCTACCGGGCGATTCCTGTGATCGGGCGGTTGCGACAGGTGGAGACCCTTGGTATGGGGGTGCGGGGGTCGCGCGGACGGAGGACGAAGCCTCGGTTCCGCGTCGATGTCCCTGTCCGCCGAGTGTTCGTCCGTTCATCGAAATCCGGCCTGTGAGAGATGTGGGGTAGTGGTGTCGCTGCGTTCGCGCCGGTCGTGTCTGGCCGTTCCCGGCTCGTCGCCGAAGATGCTGGGCAAGGCCCAGGGGTTGCCGGCCGATCAGGTGTTCTGTGACCTGGAGGACTCGGTCGCTCCTGGCGCGAAGGAGTCGGCGCGGGCGAACGTGGTCGCGGCGCTGAACGAGGGCGCCTGGGCGGGGAAGACCCGGGTGGTGCGGGTCAACGACCTGACCACGCGCTGGACCTACCGCGACGTGATCGAGGTAGTGGAGGGCGCGGGGGCGAACCTGGACTGCGTGATGCTGCCGAAGGTGCAGTCGGCGGAGCAGGTGGCGTGGCTGGACCTGCTGCTCACCCAGATCGAGAAGGTCATGGGGTTCGAGGTGGGCCGGATCGGGATCGAGGCGCAGATCGAGAATGCGCTGGGGCTGTCGAACGTCAAGGAGATCGCGTTCGCGAGCCCGCGGATCGAGACGATCATCTTCGGCCCGGCGGATTTCATGGCGTCGGTGAACATGCCGTCGCTGGTGGTGGGAGCACTCAGTCCGGACTATCCGGGTGACCCATTTCACTACGTGCTGTTCAAGATTCTCGAGGCCGCGCGCGCCCGCGGGGTGCAGGCGATCGACGGGCCGTTTCTGCAGATCCGTGATGTGGACGGATTCCGGGCGGTGGCGGGCAGGTCCGCGGCGCTCGGGTTCGACGGCAAGTGGGTGCTGCACCCGGGCCAGATCGAGGCGGCCAACGAGATCTACGCGCCCCGGCAGGCCGACTATGACCATGCCGAGCTGATCCTGGAGGCCTATGCCTGGCACACCTCGGCCGCGGGCGGTCTGACCGGTGCGGTGATGCTCGGCGACGAGATGATCGACGAGGCGAGCCGGAAGATGGCCGAGGTCGTCGCGGGCAAGGGCCGCGCCGCGGGGATGCAGCGTACGGTGAAGTTCGAACCACCGGTCGGCTGAATCCGTCCGAGTCGGGGCGGATCGGCGCGCCGGCACCCGGCGCGTGGCCATGATGAAACCATCCCGCTGCCTGAGTGCGTTTCTGCTCTCCCCTCAGGCATCGGGGGCAGCGACAGGAGCGGAACATGGGCAGGATCGCGCAGACCGACGGTCTGACCGAAGTGCAGCGGGACATCCTTGCGGCGGTACGGACCTTCGTCGACAAGGAGATTCTTCCCCATGCGAACGACCTCGAGCATCGGGATGAGTATCCCGAGGACATCATCGAGGCGATGAAGGAGATGGGCCTGTTCGGCATCACCATCCCGGAGGAGTACGGCGGGCTCGGCGAGTCCCTGCTGACCTACGCGCTCGTCGTGGAGGAGATCGCCCGCGGCTGGATGAGNGTCTCCGGGGNCATCAACACCCACTTCATCGTCGCCTACCTGATCCTCCAGCACGGCTCGGAGGAGCAGAAACGGCGGCTGCTCCCGGTCATGGCCACCGGCGAGCTCCGCGGGGCGTTCTCGATGAGCGAACCGGGCTGTGGCTCCGACGTTTCCGCGATCACCACCCGGGCCGACCGGGACGGCGATGAATACGTGCTCAACGGCCAGAAGATGTGGCTGACGAACGGCGCCCGCGCCGGCGTCGTCGCCACCCTGGTCAAGACCGACGAGGGTGCCCAGTCGGTCTACCGGAACATGACGACGTTTCTCCTGGAGAAGGAACCTGGGTTCCGGACACACGGCGGGATCACCATCCCGGGAAAGCTGGAGAAACTCGGGTACAAGGGGGTCGAGACCACCGAGATGGTGCTGGCCGACCATCGGGTGCCCGCGTCGGCGATCCTCGGCGGCGAGGCCGGCCGGGGCCAGGGCTTCTACCAGATGATGGACGGCGTGGAGGTCGGCCGGGTCAACGTCGCCGCGCGGGCCTGCGGGATCATGATCCGGGCGTTTGAGCTGGGTATCGCCTACGCTCAGCAGCGGCGGACGTTCGGCCGGCCCATCGCGGAGCATCAGGCCATCGCGTTCAAGCTCGCCGAGATGGCGACCAAGGTGGAGGCCGGGCATCTGATGATGGTCAGCGCCGCCCGCAGGAAGGACGACGGGCAGCGCAACGACGTCGAGGCCGGGATGGCCAAGTACCTTGCCAGCGAGTACTGCCACGAGGTGACGACCGAGGCTTTCCGGATCCACGGCGGCTACGGCTACTCCAAGGAGTACGAGATCGAGCGCCTGTACCGGGAGGCCCCCTTCATGCTCATCGGAGAGGGGACCTCCGAGGTACAGAAGCGCATCATCAGCCGGGCATTGCTGAAGGAGTACCAGCTTCCGGGCTGAGGGGCCGGTGCGTCTCTGACGAGTTGAGTATGCTGTGATCAGGTGAGGGAGTTCCAAATGCAGTTCGGGCGTTACTTCGAGGAGTTCGAGGTAGGTGCGGTTTACAAGCACTGGCCGGGCAAGACGGTCACCGAGTACGACGACCATCTCTTCTGCCTGCTCACGATGAACCATCATCCGTTGCACCTGGACTCTCATTTCGCCGAGGAGACCACTCAGTTCAAACGGAACGTCGTCGTCGGGAACTACGTTTACTCCCTGCTGCTGGGAATGTCGGTGGCCGACGTATCCGGGAAGGCGATCGCCAACCTGGAAGTCGAGTCGCTACGGCACGTGAAGCCGGTGTTCCACGGTGACACGATCTACGGCGAGTCCACCGTCCTGGACAAGGTCGAGTCGAAGAGCAAGGACGACCGCGGGATCGTCACCGTCGAAACCCGCGGTTACAACCAGGACGGCGTCCTTGTCTGCATCTACCGCCGCAAGGTCATGGTGCCCAAGCGGGCCTACGGCGAGGCACGCGGCGGCGAGCAGCCTGGCCGGCCGGNACCCCGGACGGAAGGCTGAGATGGCGGGCGCGGGCCGGGCGGAGCCGAAGCGGGACCGTCCGTGGATCATCCGCACCTATGCCGGGCATTCGAGCCCGGCCGAGAGTAACGCGCTGTATCGGCGCAATCTGGCCAAGGGGCAGACCGGGTTGTCGGTGGCGTTCGATCTGCCCACGCAGACGGGCTATGACCCCGATCACGCCCTTGCCCGTGGCGAGGTGGGCAGGGTAGGGGTGCCGATCGCGCATCTCGGTGACATGCGGCGGTTGTTCGACGGGATTCCGCTGGCGCGGATGAACACGTCGATGACGATCAACGCCACCGCGATGTGGCTGCTGGCGTTGTACCAGGTGGTCGCGGAGGAGCAGGGGGCCGATCCGGCGGAGCTGGCCGGGACGACCCAGAACGACATCATCAAGGAGTATCTGTCGCGGGGGACCTATGTCTTCCCGCCGGGTCCGTCGCTGCGCCTGATCACCGACCTGATCGCCTACACGGTGGCCGAGTTGCCCCGCTGGAACCCGATCAACATCTGCAGTTATCACCTGCAGGAGGCCGGGGCCACGCCGGTTCAGGAACTGGCCTATTCCATGTGCACGGCGATCGCGGTGCTCGATGCCGTGGCCGCCGCGCGGGGGATCCCGGTGGGCCGGGCTGACGCGGTCCGGGCTGGCGCGGTCCGGGCTGGCGCGGACCGCGGGGAGCTGGAGCGGGCGGATTCGGAGTGGATGGGTGAGGTGTGTGGTCGGATCTCCTTCTTCGTCAACGCCGGAGAGCGTTTCGTGGAGGAGATGTGCAAGATGCGGGCGTTCACGGCGTTGTGGGATGAGCTGCTGACCTCCCGGTACGGGGTTCGGGAGCCGGCGCAGCGCCGGTTCCGGTACGGGGTGCAGGTCAACTCGCTGGGGCTGACCGAGGCCCAGCCGGAGAACAACATCATCCGAATTGTGCTGGAGGCGCTGGGGGTAACCCTGTCGAAGGACGCGCGGTGTCGGGCGTTGCAGCTGCCGGCCTGGAACGAGGCGCTGGGCCTGCCCCGGCCGTGGGACCAGCAGTGGTCGCTGCGCATTCAGCAGATCCTCGCTCATGAGACCGATCTGCTGGAGTATGACGATCTGTTCGCCGGTTCGGTCGTGGTGGAGAAGCGGGTCGATCAGCTCGTGGCCGCGGCCAGGGCGGAGATCGACCGGGTTCAGGAGATGGGGGGCGCCGTCGCCGCGGTCGAGAGCGGCTATATGAAGTCGCAGCTGGTGACGTCCCAGGCGGCGCGGCGGGCTCGCATCGAGAGCGGTGAGGATGTTGTCGTCGGGGTGAACCGGTTCACCGAGACCGAGCCGAATCCGCTGCTCGCCGATCTTTCCGCCGCGATCCAGACGGTCGATCCGGCGCTGGAGGAGGCGACCCGCGCGGAGCTGGCGGCCTGGCGGGCCGCCCGCGACGACCGGGCGGTGACGGAGGCGCTGCTCGGCCTGCGGACGGCGGCCGGGACGGACGCGAACCTGGTTCCCGCCACGCTGGCCTGCGCCCGGGCCGGGGTCACGACGGGGGAGTGGGGGGACACGCTGCGGGAGGTGTTCGGGGAGTACCGGGCACCGACGGGGGTCGGCGAGGCCACCGTCGCCGGTGGTGGCGGGGCCGCCCTCGACGAGCTGCGGGCCCGGGTGGCGCGCACGGGGTCCGAGCTGGGCCGTCCGGTGAAGATGCTGGTCGGTAAGCCCGGTCTCGACGGGCATTCCAACGGCGCCGAGCAGATCGCGCTGCGGGCCCGTGACGCCGGTTTCGAGGTCGTCTACCAGGGGATCCGGCTGACGCCGGCGCAGATCGTGGCCGGGGCCGTCGAGGAGGACGTGCACGTCGTCGGGCTGTCGGTGCTCTCCGGTTCCCATCTCGACCTGGTGCCCCAGGTGCTGACGGGGCTGGGGGCGGCCGGGGCGGGTGAGATCCCCGTCATCGTGGGCGGCATCATCCCCGCGGCGGACGCGGACGAGCTCGCCCGACTCGGGGTGGCCGCGGTGTTCACGCCCAAGGACTACGAGCTCACCGCCATCATCCGGGGCATCCTCGACGTCGTACGGGCCGCCAACAAGCTCGATCAGTGAGCTCGATCAGTGAGCTCGATCACCGAGCTCGATTGGTGAGCTCGATCACCGAGCTCGATTGGTGAGCTCGATTAGTGAGGTGGCCGTGACGGTTGGGGATGGTACCCGGGTGGGCTCGTCGATCGAGTCGGTGACCGAACTCGTCACCGCCGCCGTCGCGGGCAACCGCCGCGCGGTGGCGAGGCTCATCTCCATGGTCGAGGACGGTTCGCCGTACCTGCAGCGAACCGAGCAGCTGCTGATGCCTCGCACCGGGGGCGCGCAGGTGATCGGCCTCACCGGGGCGCCGGGGGTCGGCAAGTCCACCTCCACCTCCGCGCTGGTGGGCGCCTATCGGGCTGCGGGCCGGCGGGTCGGCGTGCTGGCCGTCGACCCCTCGTCCCCGTTCACCGGCGGCGCGCTGCTCGGCGACCGGATCCGGATGGTCGAGCACGCCACCGATCCGGGCGTCTTCATCCGCTCGCTGGCGACGCGCGGAAGTCTCGGCGGCCTGTCGACCGCCACGCCCCAGGCCCTGCGGGTTCTCGACGCCGTCGGGTTCGACGTCGTCCTGATCGAGACCGTCGGGGTGGGACAGGCCGAGGTGGACATCGCCGCCCTGGCGGACACCACGCTCGTCCTGGTCGCCCCAGGGATGGGGGACGGCGTCCAGGCCGCCAAGGCGGGCGTTCTGGAGATCGCCGACGTGCTGGTGGTCAACAAGGCCGACCGGCCGGGTGCGGACCGGACGGTCAACGAGCTCACCGCCATGCTCCGGATGGGCGGTGCCGGCCGCGGGGAGGACGACCGGCGTCCGCAGNTCGTGCGGACGGTCGCCGCCACCGGGCAGGGGGTGGCCGAGCTCGTCGAATCGATCGAGGCCCATCGGGACTGGCTGCTGCGCACGGGGCAGCTGCAGCGCCGACGGCGTCGGCGCGCGGTCGACGAGATCTCGCGGATCGCCTTCGCCCGGCTGCGGGAGCGGATCGGGGACCTGCGGCCCGGAGCCGCGATCGACCAGCTCGCCGACGAGGTCGTCGCCGGCGGACTCGACCCCCACACCGCGGCCGATCGTCTCCTCGACGAGGCACTCGCCGCTCAGGCCGCCGTTGGCCTGGCCGCCGGTCACACCGGTGCGGTGAAACCGACCAGGTAACCGCGGTCGTGGCAGCAGCGGCAGGGGTCGATCACCAGCACGGTCCGGACCTGACCGGCCCGGAAGCCCGCCACATGAGACACCGTGCGGCATCGACCATGGCAGGTCGGGCAAATGGTGTTCGGCTTGGCGTCCACGTGACGGTACCTTCCCGGGATGACGGGACATAACCTCGGGGCGGCCTCCGTACCTCGGGGCACCCCCGTACCTCGGGGCACCCCCGTACCTCGGGGCACGCGGTGTCGGGCGAGTTCACGTTCTCGGGTCGAAGGCCGAGACGGCGGCCAGCTGCTCGAACAGCGCGCGTTCCCGGGCGGTCAGGGCCGGCGGCACCGCCACGCGCACCTCGGCGTGCAGGTCGCCGGGCGGGCCGGTGGGGTTGGGTAGGCCGGCGCCGCGTAGGCGCAGCCGCCGGCCGCTGGACGATCCTGCCGGGACGCGCACCTTGATCTCGCCGCCGGGGGTGGTGACCGGGACCCGGGCGCCCAGGGCGGCCTCCCAGGGGGTGACCGGCAGCGGGACGTTGATGTCTCGTCCGGACAGCCGGTAATACGGATGCGGCGCGATCTTCACGTGTAGGTAGAGGTCGCCGGGCTGGCCGTGCCTGCTGCCGCGGCCGCCTTGGCCGGCCAGCCGGACGCGCTGGCCTTCGACCACCCCCCGCGGGATGGTGACCTGGTAGCTGCGTGGGCTCCCGCCGGGGCCGGCGAGGGTGATCTGACGCCGCCCGCCCCGGTAGGCCTCCTCGACGGTCAGCTCGAGCTCGGCTTCCTGGTCGGCGCCGGGGATCGGCCCGGTCGCGCCGTGGGCCCCGAACAGATCACCGAACAGGTCACCGAAGATGCTCCCGCCGAGGCCCGCGCCACCGGGGCCGGCGCGTCCGAAACCCCTGTCGGCGAAGTCTGCGAAGTCGGTGCCATCGGCGAAGTCGGCGCCGCCGAAGCTCGGTTCGGCCCGGACCCGGCCGGTGCGGCTCCAGCCCCGGCCGGCCTGGCCGAAGTCCGGCCCGGCGGTCACCCGTCCGTCGTAGTCCTCGGGGATGCGCCGGAAGTCCGCGCCGAACCGGTCGTAGCGCGCCCGCGTCTTCGGGTCGGACAGCACGCGGTACGCCTCACCGATCTCCTTGAACCGCTCCTCCGCCTCCGGGCCGCGGTTGACGTCGGGGTGGTAACGGCGGGCGAGGCGGCGGNAGGNCTGCTGGNTCTCCTCNGCGCTCGCGCCCCGGCCGACACCGAGAAGCTGGTAGTAGTCCTGGGCCACGGCCGGTCACTCCGCGGGCCCGCCGGTGCCGCCCGGGTCCGGGCCGATCTCGCCTGGTTGCCGGGCGCCGCCGGGCGGTTCGCCCGGAGGGCGGCTGACGGCGACTCCGGCGGGGCGTAGCTGCCGTCCGGTGTCGCCGTAGCCGGGGCGGATCACGGCCACCACCGTGCCGGCTGGGACGTTCGGTTCCTCGACGGCGGCCAGCGCCTCGTGCCGGGTCGGATCGAACGGCACCCCGACCTCGTCGTGGCGCGGGTAGCCGAGCCGGGCCAGCACGTCCACGGCCTGGTCCCGGACCGTCCGGACACCCGCCACGAGCGAGGTGGGGTCGGCGTCGGCGTGGGTGAGCGCGAGGTCGAGATGGTCGAGGACCGGCAGCCAGGCGGCCGCCGCGTGGGCCCGTTCGGCCGCCCNATCCCGCTCCAGCTCCCGGACGGTCCGTTTACGCAGGTTGTCCAGGTCGGCGGCGGCCCGCCGCCACCGGTCGGTCAGCTTGTCCACCTGCATGGCGAGCGCCACACTGTCCAGGACCGTCTCGGTCGGGAGATCGTCCGCGCCGACGGGGCCGGCGTGGGCGGTGGCCTCTCCGCTACTCCGGTCCACGGTCTGGTCGGTGGTCTGGTCGGCGCCGTGGCCGGTCCGGTCTGGGCGCTGTTCGCGCGGCATGTCGTTCGCCATCATGGGTCGGTCTCGGTTGGCATGGGTCAGCCCCGGTCGAACTCGGCGTCTACCACGTCGTCGCCGTCAGGGCTGCCGCCGCCAGGGGTGCCGCCGCCAGGTGGTGGCTGTGGGCCGCCCGGGGCGGTGTCGGTCGGGCTGCCGCCGGTTCCCTCGGTGGGGGCGGCCTGGCCGGTTCGGGCGGCGGCCAGGCCGTGGTAGATCTGTTGGAGATCCGAGGTCAGGGCGCGGACCCGGTCCACCGGAGCCTCCTCTTTGATGGCCTGGCGGGCGTCGGCGACCAGCAGGTCGGCGCGGGCCTTCTCGTGGGGCGGGGCGGCGTCACCGAGTTCGGCCAGCAGCCGTTCGACGCGGTAGGCGACCGAGTCCAGCTCGTTGCGGGCGTCGATTGCGGCGCGTAGCGCCTGGTCGGTGGTGCGGTTACGCTCCGCCTCGGTGATCATCCGTTCGACCTCCTCCTTGGGGAGGTTGGAGGTCTCACTGATCGTGATCGACTGCTGGGCTCCGGTGTCCTTGTCGCGGGCGGTGACGTTGAGGATGCCGTTGGCGTCGATGTCGAAGGTGACCTCGACCTGCGGTTCGCCGCGGGGCGCCGGGCGGATGTTTTCCAGGCGGAAGCGGCCGAGTACCCGGTTGTCGGCGGCGCGTTCGCGTTCGCCCTGCAGTACCACGATGTCCACGGCCGGCTGGTTGTCCTCCGCGGTGGAGAACACCTCGGAGCGTCGCACCGGGATCGTGGTGTTGCGTTCGACGATTTTCGTCATCAGGCCGCCGCGGGTCTCCACCCCGAGGGAGAGCGGGGTGACGTCGAGCAGGAGCACGTCGGAGACTTCGCCCTTGAGCACCCCGGCCTGGATCGCCGCGCCCAGGGCGACGACCTCGTCGGGGTTGACGCTCATGTTCGGTTCCTTGCCGCCGGTCAGCCGCCGGACCAGTGCCTGCACCGCGGGCATCCGGGTGGCGCCGCCGACGAGGATCACCTCNTCGAGGTCGTCGGCACTGATCTTGGAGTCCTCCATCGCCTGGCGGACCGGTCCCATGGTCCGTTCGACCAGGTCGGCGGTGATCTGTTCGAAGGTGGAGCGCATGACCGTGGCGGTCAGGTGCCGCGGCCCGGTGGCGTCGGCGGTGATGAACGGCAGGTTCACCTGGGNCTGGGNGACCGCGCTCAGTTCGACCTTGGCCTTCTCCGCGGCCTCGAACAGCCGTTGCAGTGCCTGGGGGTCCCGGCGCAGGTCGATGCCCTGTTCCCGGTGGAACCCGTCGGCGAGGTAGTCGACCAGCCGGCGGTCGAAGTCGTCCCCGCCCAGGTGGCTGTCCCCGGCCGTGGCCCGGACCTCGACCACCCCGTCGCCGACGTCGAGGATGCTCACGTCGAACGTGCCGCCGCCGAGATCGAAGACCAGGACGGTCTCGTGGCCCTTCTTGTCCAGCCCGTACGCCAATGCGGCGGCGGTCGGCTCGTTGATGATCCGCAGCACGTTCAGGCCGGCGATCCGGCCGGCGTCCTTCGTCGCGGTGCGCTGCGCGTCGTTGAAGTAGGCCGGCACCGTGATGACCGCTTCGGTGACCTTCTCGCCCAGGTTCCGCCCAGCGTCGTCGGCCAGCTTGCGCAGCACCAGCGCGCTGATCTCCTCCGGCGCGTAGAGCTTGTCCCGGATTCTGAACCGGGCGGCGCCCTCCGGGCCCGGGACGACGTCGAAGGCGACCGCTTTGGCCTCCTCGGTCACCTCGTCATAGCGGCGGCCGATGAACCGCTTGGCCGAGTAGATCGTGCCCTTCGGGTTCAGGATCGCCTGCCGTCGCGCCAGCTGCCCGACCAGGCGTTCACCGCTCTCGGTGAACGCCACCACCGACGGTGTCGTCCGCGCACCCTCCGCGTTCGGGATGACCCTCGGCTCGCCACCCTCCCAGGCGGCGATCACCGAATTGGTCGTCCCCAGATCAATGCCGACTGCCTTCGCCATCGAATGCTCCTCCAGAAGCGAACCTCACACATATGACGAATCGGGCGTTCCCACGCCGTGAGCAGGCTTCACGCGGATAAACCGGCCCCACAGCAGGGAACCTGTCCAGGATTTGCCCAGCAAAACGCATTGCCTACGGAGTATCGCTTGTCGGCAGGCGAAGGAAGAGATCACGAAAAGGCCTTGATCGCCAGTAGGTCCTGATTGCCAGGGGAGCTGGAGCACCGGGAGAGCTGGAGCACCGGGAGAGCTGGAGCACCGGGAGAGCTGGCAGAGCCACACCGGTCGGGGCCGGGCCGGGGCAGGATCGGGCCGGGTCAGGACAGGGACCGGGGGCCTGAGCCCGGCAGGACGGGCAGCACCGGGCAGCGCCGCTTTCTGGCCCTACAGCCGATTTCTGGCCTACAGCCGGCTGCAGCCGGGTGTCTCTCGGCCGCGGCCCGCAGTTTTCGGGCCGGCGAGGCAGGGGTAGAGGCAAGGCATAGTCAATTGGACGCAAAGGTGATAGCCGGCCGGCCTGGCCGGAAGGAGTGAGGATCATGACACTACCCGTACGACGCGGAGAAGGCCTGGGAACGCTGGCACGGTGGGATCCGTTCCGGGAGATCGAGGACGCCTGGACCCGCATGGGCAATCTGCTCGGCGACGTCATAGGCGGCGTCGAGGGCCGTCCGGCGCGGTTGCTGGGCGGC
Organism: Frankia sp. CeD; assembly: GCF_000732115.1. Taxonomy (NCBI): domain Bacteria; kingdom Bacillati; phylum Actinomycetota; class Actinomycetes; order Frankiales; family Frankiaceae; genus Frankia; species Frankia sp. CeD. The sequence continues at coordinate 20,775 of NZ_JPGU01000043.1, read as the reverse complement.
ATGGTGCAGCCGGTCGACATTGAGGAGACCGAGGACGCGTTCGTGATCGATCTCGATCTTCCCGGGGTGCGCCGGGAGGACATCTCCGTGGACCTGCGTGACAACGAGCTGTTCGTCACCGGTGAAATCAAGGAGCGGGAACGCACGGGAGTACTGCGCCGCCGTAGCCGCCCGGTGGGCCGGTTCGAGCACCGCATCGCCGTGCCGGGTGACATTGATCCGGAATCGGTGCACGCCACCCTGGCCGACGGAGTACTCACCATCCGGCTGGCGAAGGCCAAGCGGAGCCAGCCCAAGCACATCGAGATCAGCACCGGCCCCGAGGGCCAAGGCACCGGCCCCGAGGGCCAAAGCTGACTGAGCGCCTGGTATACAACTGAGCGCGCCTGGTNCCCGGACCCGCCAGCGCGCCCTCCACCGGGACCCCGGCAGACCCGGCCTGTCCAGCCGGTCGGCTTGCCCCGCCAGCAGGCGATACCGACGATTTGTAATTAAGGTTTTGCATGTCGCGAGGATGGGCCTGCGATGTTTGCGGAGTCCGGTCGCGTTCTGCTTCAGGGGAACTATCATGCCAAAGATCATCGCTTACGAGGAGGAAGCACGGCGCGGGCTGGAACGTGGCATGAACCAGCTGGCCGGCGCCGTGAAGGTGACGCTCGGTCCGAAGGGGCGCAACGTCGTCCTGGAGAAGAAGTGGGGCGTTCCCGCCATCACCAATGACGGCGTCTCCATAGCCAGGGAGATCGAGCTCGAAGATCCGTATGAGAAGATCGGTGCCGAGATGGTCAAGGAGGTCGCCAAGAAGACCGACGAGGTGGCCGGCGACGGCACCACGACGGCGACCGTTCTGGCGGAGGCACTGGTCCATGAGGGCCTGCGGAACGTGGCCGCGGGCGCGAACCCGATCGCCCTCAAACGTGGCATCGAGCTGGCTGTCGAGCGGGTCTGTGGGGAACTGGCCAATCTGTCCAGGGAGCTGGAAACCAAGGATCAGATCGCCTCAACGGCCTCGATCTCGGCCGGCGGGGNCACCGCGATCGGCCAGATCATCGCCGAGGCGATGGACAAGGTCGGCCGGGACGGCGTCATCACCGTCGAGGAGAGCAACACCTTCGGCCTCGAGCTGGAGCTCACCGAAGGTATGCGTTTCGACAAGGGCTACATCTCGCCGTACTTCATCACTGATCAGGAGCGGATGGAGTGCGTCCTGGAGGACCCCTACATCCTGGTCGCCAACATCAAGATTTCGCTGGTCAAGGACCTGCTCCCGCTGTTGGAGAAGGTCATGCAGGCCGGCAGGCCGCTGCTGGTCATCGCCGAGAACGTTGAGGGGGAGGCCCTGGCGACCCTGGTCGTCAACAAGATCCGCGGTACGTTCCGGTCCGTGGCCGTGAAGGCGCCGGGTTTCGGCGAGCGGCGCAAGGCCATGCTCGGCGATATCGCCGTTCTGACGGGCAGTCAGGTGATCAGTGAGGAGGTTGGTCTCAGGCTGGAGAACGCCGACCTCGACCTGCTTGGCCGGGCCCGCAAGGTTGTCGTTACCAAGGATGACACGACCATTATCGAGGGCGCCGGCGACCCGGGCCGGATCGCCGGTCGGGTCAGCCAGATCCGTAGCGAGATCGAGAAGTCGGACTCCGACTACGATCGCGAGAAGCTGCAGGAGCGGCTGGCCAGGCTCGCCGGTGGCGTGGCCGTCATCAAAGCCGGCGCGGCCACCGAGGTCGAGCTCAAGGAGCGTAAGCACCGCATCGAGGACGCGGTCCGCAACGCGAAGGCCGCCGTTGAGGAGGGCATCGTCCCCGGCGGTGGGGTGGCTCTGCTGCTGGCCTCGGGGGCTGTCTTCGACGGGCTGGAGGTGGCTGAGGACGAGCGGACCGGGGCCGAGATGGTGCGCCGCGCGTTGACCGAGCCGCTCCGGCAGATCGCGGTCAATGCCGGCCTGGAAGGCGGCGTCGTGGTCGAGAAGGTCCGCAACCTGCAACCGGGGTGGGGGCTGGACGCCGCCACCGGCGAGCACGTCAACATGCTCGAGGCCGGGATCATCGACCCGACCAAGGTCACCCGCTCCGCCCTGCAGAATGCCGCATCCATCGCCGGGCTGTTCCTCACCACCGAGGCCGTCGTTGCCGAAAAGCCAGAGGAAAAGGAAACCGCGGCAGCGCCAGCTGGTGGGGGTGGCCTGGAGTACTGAAAAAATCGGAATGCGAGCTGATCGGAGCCGACCGACGGTGACTGGTACAGCCGGATCGGGTTGTCCGGAGGGCATCGGTGAGAGGACGCGGGCTGAAACGCCTCCGCTCCGTCCAACCGTCGGAGCCGGGCACGCCCCCGTCCAGAGCATCTGCCGTGGCCACCACGAACTCGGGACCGATGCCGACCCATTGCCGCAGTTATCAACTGCCTTCACCGAGTTCGCCCACGCCGTCTGATCATCGTGTTCCACCTGGGTGTCAGCATGCGGTGGCCCTCTGTGACGGGATGTTGACGATCAGATCTTCCTCGTCCCGTACAGAAGGCCACCTTTATGGGGCGACACGTCGGCTATCTCGAAGGTTGACATCGGAAACATGCGGAAGCCCACCGGTGCTCGACGCGCGGCGGCGGTCATCACGAATCCCGCGAATACCCAGAAAGCCAGGTGACCACGGCGGTCTCGTGCCCAGGTCACGCATCATTCAGAGCGAGGCAGCCCCGCTGCAACTACCAAGTTCGAGGGTTTGGACCGCTACTTGTCGGAACTCGACGCGTACCGATCGTGAACATGGTGATGGCCTGGCCGGACGGTGAGATGGTAGGTGATATCTGCGGAGAAGGGGCCGGTGATGTCGGATCGTCCGGTTCCACCGAAGGNGATCGTGTGGCGGCCCGGCGCAAGTGGCTTGAGGAGTAGGTAGATGCCGTCAGCCACGGCAGGCGTGTAGATGCCCGCCGGGGCATTGAAGATGTTGTCATCGGGGAGCGTGATGCTGAACGGATGCGCGCACCGGTGGACGGGTCCGGCGCAAGCCCGGTACCTTCGCAGCTTTCCTACTGGTATGCCATCGACGCTGGCGTGGAGGTTGGCGAACGACAAGCCTGCCTCCATCTCGCGCCACAGCTCCCGGGCCGTGCGATTTTCCCCGGGGTTGTTGGCGTCGAAGACGTTGACGAGCGGAAAGAAGAGTGCCTTGCCCGCGGGTACCGTGCAATCGTTTCGAACGACTTTTTCGCCACCGAAGGCGCCGACCAGGAAGAATACCGAGCCAGATTGGCCCACGTTACACAACGCGCCAGTTGGGTCAATCAGCGGGTTCGTGGTGGTTGGCTGCGCCAGTGCGTACTGCCACCATGCCGCCGACCAGGCACCATAGCTCTTCCCAAATACGCGTGCCCCCGGGGGCACGACACCCGGGTTGCCCGACGCCGCGTTAGCGGCCGGAGCCGAGACTATCGTCAGCGCCAGGGCCGCGACGAGCGCTGGCAGCAGGCGCCGAATTCTGGNAATATCGACCATGATTCACCTCTACCGAGAGTCTTATGGATCATGATTGCGGTCTTGCCGTAAGGTGCGATGATCGTCGTTCCCCACGGCAGTCAGCCTGGAGCCTCCGGTAGCCGATACAGAATGTCAATCACCGATCCATCATGGTTTCTCGACGGTGGATGAGGGACGCCAGATAGAGGCGGACGAATGACGCTGGGCGGGGTCAAATGGCAACTCCACGCTGTTCGTGAGCTGATCGAAGAAACGAAAGAGTGGCGGTCTCGGNAGAATATTTNNGTCTAATTNATGTGTAAATTTNATACCACGTAATGGCATTTNGACCCGGTTTTCCTCCGGGGATTCCGGACTGCTTGCTGTGTGCTTGCAAGATGTTTGCGCTTGCTATTGTGATCTTGCCGTGCGCCCGGACCATGATCGGCAACATCCCGTGGTAGGCCCCCATCGACGGCTCGACGGGCGGTGTGGGCGAGAAAAGAGGCTCGCTGACCGGTCCAACTCGGTCGACCGCGGCGGTCAGCCTTCCGGGGTGTTCCCGGTGCCGGGCACGGGTCCGCCGAACTGCCGACGGAAGGAACCGAGCAGGTGGTCGAGGCCCCAGAGGAACTGGTCCCGGGTGCCGGTCGAGCCGAGCAGATCGGCCACGGCCTCGGCTGCCAGCAGGTGTCCCCAGAGGTAGACGAACATCGTGCAGATGATCCTGTTCGCGTCCTCCGGTCCGATACCGGCGTCGATGAGCAGATCGTGCAGGAAGCTCGCGTTGCGTACCGCGGAGGGGCTGCCGGCCATCTGCCGACCCATGTGTGCCGCGAGCCCCGGGTAGGCGGCGGCAACGTCATGCGCGCTGGTGAAGCAGCGCCCTAGGCGGTCGGCCCAGTCGCCGGTCTCGGGGCCTGGAAGGTCGATGCGGCCGAGCGCGTCGTCAACGACGCGCTCGACGATGAGATTCTTGGTGGGGAAGCGTCGGTAGATCGCGGGGGCCGTAACGCCGAGCTCCGCGCACAGGGGTCGGACCGTGAGATGGTCGAGCCCGTCGCGCCGAGCGATCGTGTCGGCCGCCGCGATGATCTGCTCGCGGGTGNCCGCCNGGGGACGCATAGCGTCNTTTCTNCCCGCCGCGAGACGGTGGTTCTACCTGGCGCGAGGTCCTGACAGTGGCCCGCCGCCGCGGACCCCTGGATCGGGTGGAGGCGGTTCCGAGGGCATGTCCGGCACGGGCCTGGCGTCGTACCGGTCCGGGACGAACAGCCCTCGTCCCGTCGGCCGCGCCGGCCGAAGGTAGAGGTACGGCCCGCCGTAGGAGGCCGGGACGAGGGAGGAGGAGATCATGATGATGGTCTGGGGTGGGTACAACTGGGGTTGGGGTAGTTGGCTGCTGATGACGTTCAGCATGGTCGTGGTCTGGGGGCTGCTCATCGGGGCGCTGATCGCCCTGCTGCGCGCCGGTCTCGACCGGCGATCGGGGACGTTGGCCGGACGGCCTGTCAACGGGTCGGCCCAGCGGATCCTGGCTGAGGGCTACGCCCACAGTGACCTCGACAAGGGCCGCGGTGACCTCGGCGAGGAGGGGTACCCTCACCCGGGCGCGCCGCGGGACCGGCGCAACCCGACCGGTCTCGCCAAGGTCGGTTGAGCACATTCTGGAGGTCAGAGTCACCGCAGGTTCTGGTGCCCCGCCCGGCCGCCCGCGACATCTCGGGAACCATTCTGGGAAGGGAACGCGGACCTACTGGGCACCGGCGAGTCTGGGTGCGCCGGCCCGGGGCAGGCACCGCGCTCCACCATCACTATCAGACTGGCATGTCCGCCGCCGCTCGGCGAATTCCGGCACTGCGCGTCCGGGGCTCAGGAAGGCCCAAAGCGAAGAATGAACCAGTCGGCGGCCTCGCAGGCCACTCTGTGGAGCTCTAATGCTTTCCTGACTCCGACGCTTTCGTTGAGGCCGTGGGCGATCCTGTTCCGCCGATCGACTAACGTGGCCAGCTCGCGGCGCAGCCGACCGTCGTCCGCGTCGAGCAGTGCGCTCAGCTCCTGGCGCAGGCCTTGGTCGAAGCGCCCGGCCAGGGTCTCGAGCGCCGCAGGCGTCGGGTTCTGCGTCCGCTCCAACCAGCCAAGCGAGAAGTTCCTGACGTGGCCGTAGGACAGCCTGCTGGTGTAGGCGCGGAATGTCCCCGCCACGGTCTGCTCCAGATATCCGCAGCTTCGGATCACCAGTAGTCGCGCAAGCCAGGAAACGACCTCCTGATTATCCGCAACTCTTGCCTGATCTTGTACCAGTGCAGCTAGCTCGGACAGGCGGTCTAAAATAATTCTGGTCTCAGTCGGCGGCCAGGTCTCGGCGCGTTCTCGCCTGCTCATGTCAGATGCGGGAGAAAGCNCTCGTTGCCAGCGCCAGGCGCATCCGCACACTCTCCTCGTCGGCCGTTGCGCGCGTGGTCACGTAATCCAGGTCGGGTTCGTTGAGGAGCGCGTCGATGGCGCGGCTGACCTCAGCTGCGGTCGGTTCGCTACCGGCATCAAGCCTACGGGCCAATCCTACCAAAAGCGCCTCGGTGAGAGCCGCATTGAGCTGACGCCCCCGGCCGCGAATGGCGCTTCTTCCGGCCTCCTCCAACACAAGCTGTGCTGCCCTGTCGAATCGTTTTTCGATCAACTCGGCGTCCAGTTCGTTCAGTCGGCGGTGAGCGCCAACAAAATCGTTCAGGTATTTCTTGAGGGGGCGCTTATAGCTACCCGGTGACACGTAGAGGGCGATGAATCTGAGCACGATCTCCTGATCGCGTAGCCGTGGTGATGGCGGCCCGTAGAGAGCGCGCCACGCCGGGTTTTCGTTCAGAGCGGTGAGGAACTTGATGAACTCGCCTGCATAGAGCGCCACGCGAATCTCGTGCGGCGTGAGCTGCGTACCGCCCGAGTTCAGCCGCTCGAAGATCTGATAAACGCCGTCGAGTGACTCGCGGGTGCCGTCGGTTTTGACTATTGTCGCCTGGATGAAGGTATTGTCGAGCGTGCGACGCTGTTCGGGTGAAAAAGTTTGATAGGTCAGCCCCTGGAATCTGGCGGCCACGTTCTGAAGTGCGAACTCGCGCCCGTTGATGCTGCCATTATAGAAGAGGCTCAGGGTCTTTATCCGCTGCTGTCCATCAAGAACGAGATAGCGGCGGTCCTGTTGTTGGACAAGGAATATACCCGGAATGGGGNATCCGAGCAGTAGGGACTCGATGAAACGGTCCATCTGCGAACGCTTCCAAACGAACTCGCGCTGGAAGCCGGCTGTCTCGATGCCGGGATCATCATTGCCAAAGGACGGCACTATTATGTCGCCCCGATCGTGCCGACGGACCAGACCCTCGACGTCGAAGTCGGTGCCGCTGTAGCTGATCTGCGGAGGGTCGGGGTCCACCTCCTGAAGCTCGGCCCTGTCGTCGTCGCGCAGGTCCTCGGAGTCGCTGTCGTTGCCAGCTTGCTCAGCCAGCTCGGTCACCCCCTCGGAAAGCCGTGCGACATGGTGCCGAGTCAGTAAGAACTCAGGGCAGGCCGCCAAGTGGGACCGTCCAGCGCGGGTGGCGGGAGCCTTCGCCGAGTCGACCAGCCCACGTGGCCAAGCTGTCGCACAGGATACCACCATCGACACACTGGCGAAGTCGTGGCACCTCAGGGTCGATCCGACGGAGCCGCGTAGGCCGGCTCGGTTCGAACCTGCTGGTCAGATCTGCTCAGGGCGGCTTGGCCCAGAATGGTCATCGGGTGCGACCACAGGAGCGATTCGTGGCGTTCTCCTGAATGTGGCGCAGGCGGATGGCATGCTGTGGAGATGGGGGTGATTTGCCGTTGTGATCTCACGGGATCGGCGGGGNAGNGGNTTGGTCCAGTTGCGGCCGACCGAACGCCGTCGCGCATCCAAGGTCCGCGGGGTTTGATGATGCAGGTCGCTACCGTAGTCAACTCCAAGGGCGGTGTCGGGAAGACGACTCTGACGGCCAACGTCGGTGCGGAGCTTGCGCGTCGAGGACGTCGTGTTCTCCTGCTCGACCTGGACTTTCAGGCCAGCCTGACGCACTCCTTCTATCGGCCGGCGGACGTCGAGCGACAGATTGACCGGCGAACCGTCGCGGACTGGTACATGGCAGCTGGTCGTCGAGGGGCTGGGCCAGACCTCATGCGGTACGTCTCCTGGCCGCAGGAAGTTCGGGCGCATACCAGGAGAAACGGCGGTGAGCTTGCAATTGTGGCTTCCGCCCCGAAGCTTGAGGGCGTTGCTGCCAGGCTCGGTGTAGAACTCGGTGACCCCAGTTCACGCCGCTATCAGGATCGTCACCGCCGAGTAGTGATGCGACTGGCCGATGGCCTACGGCTGCTCCGCCGTGAGGGATTCGACTACGTGCTTATCGACTGCCGGCCGGATTTTGAGATACTCACTCGATCTGCGATCGTGGCCAGCGAAGGGGTTCTGGTCCCTGCGCAGCCGGAGAGGCTGGCTACCTTCGGTATCCGTCATCTGACCGAAAGACTTACCGACTTCAAGAAGAATAACTTCGAGATCCTTGGATGGTCTCCCTCCGGCGAGAACCGAGTGGAAGACCTGGCGCCTGCCTTTCTAGGTGTTGTGTTCACTCGAGTAAGGCATGGGGGTGGGGGGCCCGGACCCACCCCCTCGAGCCAGCGGGTTATCGACGAGGTTCGCCGCCTCTTCCCTACATTTACTGCGATGATGCGCGAGAGCCTGGATTTCCAGACGGGTGTCGACAGGCTCCTGCCAGCGGTGTTCGGACTACGTCCCGACATAGCAACAGAAATCCGTGCTTTAGTTGACGAATTCGAGAGCAGGATTGGACCGTGAGCTGATGGCTGAAGGCATGACGGCCGTCCTCGCAGTGCTGGAGAGGGTCTCGGCGCTCATCCGGAGTTTCGATGATCAGACCGTGGTTGAGCTAGCTGCTGGCCGGCTCGTCCTCACGGTGCAGCGAGCGCCTGACCGGCCGGTCCTCGGCGCCGACGTAGTCGGGGAACGGACCACCAGTCCGCCGGCGCCCGAAAGCGTGCCGCGGGGGAGGGTCGGCACGATCAAGGACGGATCGACAGTCGTGGCTGGTCAACCTGACTCCGCGTCCGTACGCCAACGCCTCGATGAGATGGGTAGCCGCGAGGAGGCGCACATGTTCCTTGAGGGGATCGCCAGGAACAAGCAGATCCTCCAGCGGATCGGCCGAGATCTCGGAGTTCGGGTGAGTCTGGGGCGCCGACGTGACGAAATGATTGACATGATCGTCAACTCCGCGGTGGGAGTCCGCCTCGACCAGGATGGTATCGGCAGGCGGGTCACGTCCTTGTGATTGGCCAACGCCCAATGGCCGTAGGTTAAGTGATCCCTTGGAGGNTTGAGGGAGGGNTGGTCACCGGAAGTCGAGGCAGTGAAGTTCGAGACGGCGGGTGACGCGCCGGGTGGGTGGATCGTCGGTTGTGCGGCGGGGGTAGTCGCTGTGCCGGCGGGTCTTGCGGGGTGCGGTGCGGTCGGGGCGGTCACGGATGGCCAGGCGCGGGTCGCAGATCTCAAGGAGGAACGCGAGGAGTGCCTGTTCAGGGGGGGAAAGCCGCGGTCCCGATGGAATCGGACGCGGCGGTGAGGGCCCGACGGAAACTGATCCTGTCGGGNGGGGTGCCGGTGGTGTCGGCAGCGACACCGATGAGGCGGGCGAGTGCCTGGTGGACGGCGAACAGGGCCCACATCTCCTGGGCGACGCCTTCGGGGTCCTTGCTGCGCAGGACGGGTCGGCCTTCACCGAGATCGGTCTTGTGGTGGCCGATCACGGTCTCGCATCCCCACCTGGTCGGGTAGGCGCGGGCCAGGTCGAGCATGGACCATTCCTCGGGGTCGAGCAGGTCGGTGACCAGACAGAACAGCTCTGAGCTGCTCTCGTCGCCGCCGGCGGTGGTGGAGTGCACGGTGTACTCGATCACCCGCATCGTCAGTGGTGGTCCCTCGCTTCCGCGGGGAGGTGTCAGCTCGGCGAGGTAGCTGCCATCGTCGAGGACGTGGACCGGGGCCAGCGTGAAGGTCGCCTTCGCCCGCCACAGCAGGTGCGCCCCGGTCGCCAGGACCTCGCCGGCGAGCCGGTGGGACAGGAAGTTACGGTCCGCCAACGTGAGCATGCCCGGGCCCAGCTGCCCCAGCAGGTCACGGGCCAGCGCCGGCTCGCCGGTGCTCCACGGGCCGAACGACGCCCCCAGCAGGGCACCGGTGGCGGCCTCGGCGGCGATGACCCAGCGAACCTTCGGGAACGGCGCCGGCCCACCGGCGTTCGACGGCCCGGGGAAGAACGCCCGGTTGGCCTGCGTGTCCGGCAGATCGCAGGTCGACCCGTCGATCTGCACCAGCCGCAGGCCGTGCAGGAACACCCCGGCCTGGCCCTCGACACCGACCGGCCCCGCGGCGTGCTCGAACAGCATCCGCACCGGATCCGACCCGATCCGTGCCCGCGCCTCGCCCAGCGACGGGCTTGCCGGCAGCGACCAACCCGCCCCACCCGCCCCACCCGCGGCCAACACAGCCGCCCGGCGCTGGAAGTGCAGCCCGCTGGTCAACCGGGCCAGCACCTGCACATAGCCACAGTTCCGGCCCCGGAACAGCCACAACGCCAACACGAAGTACACCACCAGCCACGACGGCAACAGCCGGCGGCGAACCTCCGCGGTGTCGGTCACCGCCAACACCCGGTCCACCAGCTCCGGTGGGTACACCCGCGTCAACACACCCACCGTCACCCGGTCCGGCAACCAGCCCTCCGGCGACAGCCCCTCACTCCCGTCATGCCCCACCAGCCAAGCCTACCCCACGACGATCACTTAACCTACGGCCATTGGGCCCTGGCCACCTTCCTCCCCGAGATCTCGCAACCCGCGACGTTCGTCCGGGACCGCCCCGACCGCGCCAGTCCCCGCAAAACCAAGAAAACCGGCGACTTCCCTGCCCGAAAACTCGGCGAACCCGCCGTGGTCACCGTCACCCGCCGCATCGAACTTCACTGCCTCGAACCACGACGATCACCTTAAAGCAGCGCTATTGGGTCGACTGGTCCTCCAAGTTTCGGTTGATCCCCCCTTACCCGGGCGACGGAGCGAGCGCCGGAGAAGAGCACCCGGCCGGCGGGTTTAGCCCGGCCGGTCCGCGCCGCGTTCAGCCCATCGAGCAGCCGGGCGCGGGCGGTGGCGACGTCGGCGGCGGACAGGTCGTGGAGGTCGATCCAGGCGCGGGTGCCGGCCAGGCCGAGGTCGAGACCGCGCGGGTCGATGATCATGATGGGGACTACCAGCCGCCGCTGGCCCGATATGTCGGCCGCCCACACTGCCTGCCATTCCACAGGCAGAGGTCAGGTAATCGGCGGACAGCACCCAAGATGTGAGAGCAGGGTCCACCGCGCACCGCACAGCCTCGCATCGAGACCAGGTCCGCCGCGTGACGCCCGCCGTAACGACGGCAACGCGCGCCGTCGGCGGGCTCGCCACCGCCCGAGTGGTGCTCGCCAACAGCCCCGCCGAGATCCAGGTCAGTGTCACGGCTGACGTGCCCAGGCTCTGGCAGGCCAGGTCGCACCTCGGCCCCTCCGAGGCATTTTTCGGGCATCCCGATGAGGCGTACCGGCCGCGGGGTCGGGCACAATCTTCCCAGAGGAGGTGGGCATGCATCCGCTGATCGAGACCAGGCAGGCGGAGATCCAGGGACTCTGCCGTCGGCTCGGCATCCGCCGCCTCGACCTCTTCGGCTCCGCGACCAGCGATGCGTTCGACCTCGACAGCAGCGACGTCGACGTCCTCGTCGAGTTCGACGCCGGCCGCGACGGATTCGACTACTACGGCACCTACTTCGCCCTCAAAGAGGGACTCGAATGCCTGCTGGGCCGTGCCCGCTTTCCAGGCAACCGGCTCAAGCGAGCCCTGTGGGCTTGCGGGTGGGCAGAAGCGCTGCCCTGGTGCCCTCGCCGAGGGTGCGGCGGTGGCAGCGGGCGTGTATGAGGCGGGTTGCGACACGTTCGTCCGGTGTGCCCGCGCCCCAGGCGATCAGCGCGCGCTTGCGGGTCGCCGTGCGGGTCGCCGCGAGCCACTGTTCCCACTCTTCGGGGCTCTGCGGCTCACGGTCGGCGTGCAGGAGCAGGCCCCGACAGACGGGGCAGCGACCATGCTGGACTTGGAGGAGCAGCGCGGACACACGAAGGCGGTCGGCCAGCAGGCGGTTCGAGTGTGGTCGGCGGGTTGCGGGCCGCCGACGTGCAGCCACCGGCTCGCGGCTTGCCAGCTACCGCCCCCGCGACAGCTCATGGTAGATCCCTACCTCGCTGAGGAAGCCGTGCAGGAGGCGTTCGTGATGGCCGCCGACCGATGGCCACGTGACGGCGTCCCCATTAACCCGCACGCCTGGTTGATCACTACGGCGTTGACCACCGGGGTGGTGTCGTCGTCCGGCGCGGCTTCGGCCACGTAGCGGTCGGCGAGCCCCCAGCACATAGGCGCCGAGAGCGTTGAGGCGTATCTCCCAGAGGCTGTCGGCAGCGTCACGCCGTGGCCGTCGAGTTGAGCCGGGATGATCGGAACAGATCAGAGTTCTAGTACGTCCGCCAGAGTCGTCCGGCGGCGCAGATAGCCGGTCAGTCGTTCGTCGCTGCCGGCACCGAGGGCAGCCAGCAGTCGGGTGAGACTGTCGAACGCCTCGGGGCCGAGAGCCGTGCGTAGATCGTCCTCGATGCGGCGGGCCGCGGCGCGGTGGGTGGTGAGGTAGGCCTGGCCGTGCAGGGTGAGCCGCACGGTGTTCTCGCGGCCGCTGGTCTCGGAGGGTGAGACCTCCAGGTAGTCCGACGTGACCAGGCGATTCACGATCTTGGCTGCGCCCTGGCGGGTGATGCCGAGATGCCGTCCTATCTGTGCGACCGTCGCGCCCGACGATCCGGCGCAGAAGCGGAGTACCCGACCGTCCGGGAATTGGCGCTCGAACCCGGCCGCGGCGAGTTGCTCGTCGAGGCGGTTCTGGTAGCCGACCCATGCCCGGCGCAGCAAGCCGCCGAGGGCGCTCCGATTCGCCGGACCAGCGGCGGCATCAGGCGTGGCCGAGGCATCGTCACCCATAGCGACCCCACCCCCAACTGTCAACCATGGTTGTGACTATAGGTCAGTACCTGTCCGCGCCTACGCCGGGTCGATTGACAACCATGGTTGCCGATTTGCGTCGCGTCGTCGATGCTCAGGCCTATGCGTCGGAAAGGTGCTTTCTCAGTCAGGTTCGGCTGGCCCGCGGCGTACGCGGTGCTCGCCGCCGGTCTACTCGCTGCGTGTTCCGTGAGCGGCTCGCCGCCGGCGGGGAGCGCGACCTCGTCGGCCCGGACCGGCCCCTCGTGGGCGGTGACGGCTACCCGGGAGCCGTTGACGACTGCCAGTGGCTCGGCGGNGTCGCATGACACCGAGGTCATGGCACTGGCCAGCCAGGGCGGTCGCCTGTTCGCGGCGACCGACCAGTGGGAGTNCCCGGGCGCTCCCGCCGCTGGCCAGATCCTGGTCAAAGACGCGGCGGACGCTCCCTGGCGGGTGTTCGAGCAGACAGGGTCGCTTCGCGTGCAGGCCCTGGACTCGTTCCCCATCCCGGCCGACCAGGGCCTGGGAGCCGGGCACTCGCTGCTCGTCACGCAGGCGGTCGTGAACGGGCGTTCGGAGATCCAGTGGCTGCTCGACGGGGCCGGCTCGTTCGCGCCGGACGACGCGTTCGTCCTGCCGTCAACGGCCGCGGCCGTGCGGTCGTTCGGCGCGCACGAGTCGGCTGGCGTGTGGTCCGTGTACGCCGGCGCCGAACCAACCGGGATCCTGCGCGCGACGTGGTCGCCGATCCGGCACACGCTGGTGTTCGACCCGGTATCGGAGCTGACGGCCCCGCCTCCCAACTCACCCGGGCTGAAGACCCAGAAGGTGACCGGGTTCGCCGACTGTGGCGGCGCGCTCTACGTCACGATCAACACGACGCTCTATCGCCGCAACGACGGGGCAGTCCAGCCGGGAACCGCCCGCTGGGCCGCCGTCTATCAGGAGCCACCGGTAGGCGCCCGCAACAGTGGGCTGCGGGGGCTGACCTGTGTCACCCACGACGGCGCGCCAGCACTGCTGACCTCCACCGAGGGCGATGGTGATGCCTTCCGGTTCGACCACCTACCCGCGGGACAGGTCGGCGGCCCTGCACCCGGGCCCGGGCAGGCCGCGGCCGGTCTGTCGCCGGCGCTGGAATTCGACCCGGGTCCCGCGTTGCGCCAACTGCTGGCGGAGCAGGGGACGACGGTGCCGGCGACCGGCAACGGCTCGATCGANTACGTGATCGCCGCCTACAACAACTTCGAGACGATCGACGCCGACGGGGCCTCCCGCCAGTTCTTCGGCGTCGAGCATGCCTACGCCGGCGGTTGCCCGCCGAGCAGGACGTGCGGCCCGACGGCATCGCGCGCGGCGACTTTCGACGCCCAGGCCGTCTTCGCCGTCAGAACCGACACGGGCGGCACGCCGTCCTACGTGCTACGCGCCCTGGACGGGCCTGACTTCACCCCTGCCGGCCCGGTCGGCAAGCCGATCAGGTCCGGGCAGGCGTTCGTTGCGATCAGAACCATCAAGCGGTCGCCCTTCGACGCCGGCCGTATCTACTTCGCCGGCTATGACGCCAATTTCTATCCCGCCGACGGGACCGCCTGGGCCGCAAGCGCGCCGCTGACCGCCGTCGACGCCAGCATGAACGGAGAACGATCATGAAACTGTGGCGACGAGAGCACCACGACTCCGCTTCCCGACGCCGTCCCCGCTCTCGACGGCGGCTGGTGGCGGCCACGGCCACGGCCACGGCCTCGCTGGCGCTGGCGGCGGGCGCCTGCGGCGGTTCGGCCGCGCCGGCCACAACGGCGAGCGCGGCCCGCCCGAACATCGTCTTCATCCTCACGGACGACCTGTCCTGGAACCTGGTCACCGACCAGATCGCGCCGCACATCACCGCCCTGGAAAGGCAGGGCGAGACGTTCGACCACTACTTCGTGACCGACTCGCTGTGCTGCCCGTCCCGGTCGTCGATCTTCACCGGCCTCCTCCCTCACGACACCAAGGTCGAGACCAACCTGTCCCCTGACGGCGGCTACGGGAAGTTCCAACAGGAGGGCCTCGCCGGCAGGACCTTCGCCGTCGCGCTGCAGGCGGCGGGATACCAGACCTCGATGCTCGGCAAGTACCTCAACGGCTACGGCGACCCCACCATCACCCCGACCACCGGACCCGTCCCGCGCGGCTGGTCCGACTGGCACGTCAGCAACACCACCGGCTACGCGGAGCTCAACTTCGACCAGAACGACAACGGCGTCGTGCGCCACTACGCCGGCCAGGACAACTACGGCGTGGACGTGCTCAACGCCGACGCCCAGGCGTTCATCCGACGCTCGGCCGGGAAGCCGTTCGCCCTGGAGGTGGCTACCTACGCCCCCCACCAGCCGTACACACCGGCGCCGCGCAACGCGGACGACTTCCCCGGCCTGACCGAGCCACGCGACCCGTCCTTCAACACCAACAACACCGACGCACCGGCCTGGCTCGGCCAACGCGCCCCTCTCGCCCCGTCAGTGCTCACGAACCTGGACCAGGCCTACCGCGAGCGTGCCCAGGCCGTCGAGTCCGTCGACAAACTGGTAGGCGACACGGAGGCGACGCTCGCCGCCGAGCACCTGCTCGACAACACCTACTTCGTCTTCAGCTCCGACAACGGCTACCACCTCGGCCAGCACCGCCTCGTCAGAGGCAAGCAGACCGCCTTCGACACCGACATCCGCGTGCCCCTGATCGTCACCGGGCCCGGCGTCCCCCACGGCCGGGTGATCTCCCAGGNCGCTCAGAACGTCGACCTTTACCCCACCTTCACCGACCTCGCCGGCGCCACCCCGGCCAGGCCCGTTGACGGGCGCAGTCTCGTCCCGCTGCTGCGCCCCGNGACGGAGCCGCCATCCTGGCGCACGATCGCGCTCGTCGAACACTTCGGCCAGGCGAGCGACCCCGCCGACCCCGACCACGAACCCGGCGGCAGCAACCCGACGACCTACGAGGCGATCCGGATCTCAGCGCCACACCTCGCGCACTTCGACGGGCCAGTCGAAGCGGTCTACGTGGAGTATAACGACTCCAAACACGAGATCGAGTACTACGACATCACGAAAGACCCCTACGAGATCAACAACGTCGCGGGCGCGCTCACCGGGGCGCAGCGCGCCGAACTACACACGGTCCTTGCCGGCCTCGGAAACTGCCACACCCAGGCCGCCTGCGCCGCCGCCGGTCTGCCGATATGACAACGGCCACTCCCGACCTGGATCTCGTCCCGGCTGGGCGANGTCGAGCCTGGCCAGCAAGCCCGACGGCAGCACCGCACGCAACTGCGACGCCGCGTTCGACGGCGTCCCCAGGATCCGGCGGCACACCGCGTCATGAGGCGGGGACGAACACGACATGACAACACCCTACCGATACCCACCGGAGCACCCACTCCACCACGACAGTCAAGCACCGGCCCTGACCACTGCCCCGTCGCTCCTCACGACCACCCGCGGCTGAAACGGAACGCTCGACCAGGCCGGTCAGCTACGGCATCAGGCTGGCGGCGACCGTGCCCCCAACTCCGAGCAGGCCTCTCGTGCCCCGGCATCCGCCTCACCGNCGATCGACAGGGGCTCGCGCAGGCGCTTCCACTTCAGCCCGGTCGCGATCGCCTCGACGCCACGGACCGCGCCGGTCGTGTCGCTGTTCCCATGGACGTAAAGGGCGTACGGACGACCCACAGTCGCTTCCAAGACCGGGTAATAGATCTGGTCGCAGCACCCTCGCCAAGGTAGGGGTCGGTGAACCGTCACGGGCCACCTCCTCGGGTCAGTGTCCGTTCGTGCTGAACCGTTCGGTCGCCTCGATGATGGCGTTCTGGGTCGCGGGGCTGCCCGTGTGGCCTGCATTGTCGATGATCTTCAGTTCCGCGTCGGGCCATGCCTTGGCGAGATCCCAGGCGGTCTTGAGCGGGCTGGCAAGGTCAAGTCGGCCGTGGATCAACACCGAGGGAATCCCGGCCAGCCGGTGAGCGTCGCGTAGCAACTGCCCGTCCTCCAGCCAGGCGTTGTTTGCAAAGTAGTGCGTGCAGATGCGGACGAAGGCCACGAGCGCATCGTCGGGTTTGCTGCTGTACTGGCCTGGCGCCCCAAGCGCTTCGTGCGCGATGACGGCGTCTTCCCAGGCGCACCAGGCCCGCGCCGCGGTGATTCTTATCGCCTCGTCGGGGCTGCCCAACAGCCGGTTGTAGGCAGCAACGAGACTGCCNTCCCAGTCGTCCTTCGGCACGGCGTCGCGGAACGCTTCCCAGGCGGCTGGCAGCAGGCGCCCGACGCCGCGGTAGAGCCAGTCGATTTCTTCGGGCCGGGTCATGGTGACTCCGACGATGATGATCTCGGAGACCCGTTCAGGGTAGCGCTCGGCGTAGGCGAGTATCAGCGTCGAGCCCCATGAGCTGCCGTAAAAGAGCCACCGGTCGATGCCGAGATGTTCGCGGAGCCTCTCCATGTCGGCGATCAGGTGCCGGGTGGTGTTGTGTTCCAGGCTGACGGTCGCGTCGCTGGCGTGCGGTCGGCTCTGGCCGCAGCCACGCTGGTCGAACAGGATGATCCGGTAGACGTCCGGATCAAACATCCTGCGGCTGCCGCGGCGCCCGCCGCTGCCGGGACCTCCGTGCACCCACAACGCCGGCTTGCCGTCTGGGTTGCCGCTGGTTTCCCAATAGATCTGGTTGTCCTCGCCTACATCGAGGAAGCCGTGCGCGTATGGCTCGATAGGCCGGTACGGCTGCCCCATCTGATGCTCCCTCCGATGCATCGCGCTCGCCGGCCAACTCCGCCAGGTACGCGTCGGCCTCGGCCTCCAGCGCGTCGGCCAGCATCCGTCGCGCGCTCTCGCACACGATCTTCGATCGGCGAGGGTGCCGCCGAGTCACCGTCTTCCGCAACCGGCTGCGACTNCCGTCAGCACGGGCATACCCTTCCCGACTGACGCGGCAACGTCGGCCTGTTTGAGGACCTGAACCGCGATCACCGGAAGGGTACACGCTCCCGGCTGACCCACAGACCTCAACCATCGCTCTCGTCGCCTGGCGCGATACCGTACGAATCGGGCAGACCCCGCTTCCGGTCGAGGCCGTGGGTCCACTCGGTGCGGCGTAGGGTCGGGCACAATGTCCCCGGAGGAGGTGGGCATGCATCCGTTGATCGAGGCTAGGCGGGCGGAGATCCAGGGACTCTGCCGTCGGCTCGGCATCCGCCGCCTCGACCTCTTCGGCTCCGCGACCAGCGATGCGTTTGACCTCGACAGCAGCGACGTCGACGTCCTCGTCGAGTTCGACGCCGGCCGCGACGGATTCGACTACTACGGCACCTACTTCGCCCTCAAGGAGGGGCTCGAGCGCCTGCTGGGCCGCGCCGTCGACGTAGTCAGCGTCACCGCCATCCGCAACCCCTACTTCCGCGACCAGGTCATGCGCACCAGGCAGCCCCTGTATGCCGCCTGACCCACGCAAGTACCTCTGGGATGCCGCGAACGCGGCCGAACTCGTCCGGGATTTTGCCCACGGCCAGACCTTCGCCGACTATCAGGCGAACGCGATGCTCCGCGCCGCCGTCGAACGCGAGTTCGAGATCATCGGAGAGGCCCTCAACCAACTCTCCAAGGTCGCCCCCGACCTCGCCGCCGCGATCCCCGAGCTCCCTCGAATAGTCGCTTTCCGGAACATCCTCATCCACGGCTACGCCACCGTCGACGACGCCCTCGTCTGGCAGGTACTCCAGGAGAAACTCCCCGAGCTCGAACAAGTGGTCCGCAGAATGCTGGCGGAAGACTGACCCGGCTGCACCGAGGTCGGCCCACCGCCAGGTGAAGCGGCCGCTGCTGCGGAGGCCGGTCTTGGGGTCAGCTGCGACCCAGATACTCACTTTGTGTGTCCGTACAAGCACCCCGGCTTACGCCAGCCTCTGGTCGCAGCACCCTCGCTAAGTGGTTGAGCCTGGAAGTCCTTTGGGGGTGCAGTGATTCAGCTGGGTTCGGCGGGGAGGNGGATGGTGCAGGCGGNGTCGAGGGCGTCCTGGGGGCTCCCGTCGGTGAAACCCCGGTGATCAGCCGAACGGGAGACCGGAAATCGGTTCTCATGCTCTCCGCGGTCAGCGCCCAGGGAAAGCTTCATTTCATGCTCCAGCAGGGCGGGTCCGTCGACTCCAAGGTCTTCATAGAATTCTGCCGGAAGCTGCTCCAAGACGACGCTGGAAAGGTCTTCCTCATCGTCGACAACGTCAGTTACCACGATTCGAAGGCTGTCCGTCGGTTCGTCGCAGGAACAGACGGTAGGCTCCGGATTTTCTTTCTCTCGCCTTATGCCCCCGACACCAACCCGGACGAGTGGGTCTGGAACAACGTGAAGACCGCACAGATCGGCCGAAAAATGATGGGTGTAGATCCTTCAGAGTGAGATCGTTGGCTGGATGATCTCGGTTCCCTGGGTTTGGGTTGATCGTGAAAGGGCTCCTTGCCACTACGTTCGCGGGTGTCGAAGCCAGAACGTGACGTGAGCAAGGAGCCTGGGTGTCAGGGTATGAGGTTGGCTCGGAGAGGGTGTCGGCGGGTGCGTTCGCCGGGGCGGACGAGCTGTACGGGGCGTTGCGGGCGGGGCTTGCGGGGGCGGAGACCGCGGGCCTGACCCATGAGGGTCTTGAGGTGTGGTTGGAGGGCCGGGGCCGGGAGCTGCTGCGGTCGCTGTTCCAGGACCATCTTGATCTGCGGTCGGCGCGGGAGGTGCGGCTGGCCGAACCGCCGGCGGGGGTGGACGGGGTGGTCCGTACCCGGGTGGAGAAGGCGCATCGGCGGGCGCTGTCGACGGNGTTCGGCCGGGNGGCGGNGAGCAGGCTGGCCTATCGGGCGCCGGGGCGGCCAACCTGCACCCGGCGGACGGGGNGTTGAACCTGCCGGTGGGGCTGCACTCGCACGGGCTGCGCCGGCTGGTGGCGCTGGAGGCCGCGCGGGGGTCGTTCGACGCCGCGGTCGCCGCGGTCGCCGCGGTCGCCGCGGTCGCCCGGGGTGAGGGTCGGTAAGCGCCAGCTTGTCGAGCTGGCCCGGTCGGTGGCGGTCGACGTGGCCGGTTTCTACACGGCCCCGGTGTGCGGGCCGGTGCCCGACGGGCTGCTGTTGGTGTTGCAGTTCGACGGGAAAGGTGTGGTGATGCGGCCGGAGGGGCTGCGCCCGGCCACCGCGAAGGCGGCCGCCGCGGGGCGGAAGCTGGCGACACGGCTGTCGCCCGGGGAGAAGAACGGGCGGAAACGGATGGCGGAGTTGGCCGCGGTCCACGACGTCGTCCCGGTCGTGCGTACCCCGGCTGACGTGCTGCCCCCGCCCGGGGTGACCGGGCCCGACGGGCCGAAGGCCACCGGAAAGTGGGTGACGGCCTCGGTCGTCGACGACATCGCCACGGTGGTGGCGGCCGGGTTCGACGAGGCCGAACGGCGCGACCCGACCCACGCCCGGACCTGGATCGTGCTCGTCGACGGCAACAACACCCAGCTCGACGCCGTCACCGCCGAGGCGGCCCACCGCGGCGTCGTCGTCCACATCGTCGTCGATCTCATCCACGTCCTGGAATACCTGTGGAAGGCCGCCTGGTCGTTTTTCACCACCGGGGACCCCGACGCCGAGGCCTGGGTCACCGACAAGGCCCGCAAGGTACTGGAAGGCCGGGCGGGCCAGGTCGCCACCGGCATCCGCCGCCGCGCCACCTACAACGGCTACAACCAGGCCGAACGCAAGGGCGCCGACACCTGCGCCGACTACCTCGACGCCAAGGCACCCTGGCTTGACTACGCCACCGCCCTGGTGGGCGGCTGGCCGATCGCGACCGGTGTCATCGAGGGAGCCTGCCGCCACCTCGTCAAGGACCGGATGGACATCACCGGTGCCCGATGGGGACTCGACGGCGCCGAATCCGTGCTCCTGCTCCGCGCCCTGGTCACCAACGGCGACTTCGACGACTACTGGAAGTACCACATCGCACAGGAACAGCACCGCAACCACCGCAACCAGTACGCCGACAACCGCATACCGCCCTGATCAACTCACTTCACAAGAACTGCACCCAAAAATGATTACATCGGTCTCGGATCTTTACTCCAACGCCCTCACCGCACTTCGCAGGCTCCAGGAGAACTCTGCGCTTGTCATCGGCTTCTTCG
>NZ_JPGU01000042.1:0-35451 GCF_000732115.1 Frankia sp. CeD | reverse complement strand
CGTGACCTTGGGGCCGGTGTGGGCGCGTAGCCACTCGGCCTGCTCCGCCCTCAGGTGCAGGATGGATTGCTCCTGCTCGCGCACACGGGGGAAGACGTACGGGCCGGGCAGCTCGTCCCGGTCATAGGCACCCATGAGTTTCGCGATCTTGGCCTCCGCCTTGGCCAACTCGCCCGCCCTTGGCCACCTGCCCACCTCGGCCTCGACGTCGCGGCCTGCCAGGTAGGCCAGGACCAGCTCGGAGACAAGGTCATCAACATGGCGGCCTGTGACGCCGACCTTGCCGCNCCCGCCCGCGGTGACGGCCTTGCAGGCGTAGTGGTGCTTGCCCCACCGCCGGTCGTAGCCGCCCATCAGGTGGCGGCCGCGGAACCCGCAGCAGATGATCCCGGACAGCAGATACTTCCGTCCGCCGATGTGGACGTGCTTGGAAACCCGGCTGGGGTCGCGGAGCTTCGCCACCACCGCCTCCCAGACATCCAGGTCCAGGATGGGCTGCTGCTGGCCCTTGACCGGCTGGCCGTCCGCGTCCACCACGTAGCGCTTCTCCAGCGGGACGGAGGTCGGGCCGTACACCCGGTAGCCGACGATGCGCGGGGACAGGTAGATGTTGCGCAGGACGGGTTTTTGCCACTTCTTGCCCATGGCGCTGGCGATGCCAAGATCGTTCCACTGGCGACAGATGGTGTGGAGGCCGACGCCGGCCAAGATCTGATCCGCCCCCGCGACCAGGAGCGCCGCCGCCGGTTCGTCCTTGGTTTCCTTGTCGGCCAGCCAGCCGAAGGCACGGTTGCCCCCGACGGTAATGCCGGCCTGGGCCATGGCGAGGTGCTTGCGCCGAACCCGCTTGGAGGTGTCCAGGGACTGCCGCGCCTTGAGGGTGACGACGATCCGGCAGGCGGGGACGGGGAGGCCGGGGGCCGGCAGGTCCGGCCGGCCTCGGAGCGGGNCCGTTCGAAGGACAGGAAGCCGGGCGGGCAGCCGGGTCACCCGGGTGCCGGGCTGCCCCGGGGACCCGGCCCCGGACCGCCGGTTACGGGCGGACGAGCCGACCGGGTGCTCGTCGTGCGAGGCGGGCCTGGCCGGTGGGCAGGTGCTGGCGGACATGTGGACGCAGGTACGCGACGTGCCCGAGCCGCGGGTCGAGACGACCGAGTGGGCGCTGCCGCGCAGGCGGTGTGGCTGCTGCGGGAAGATCACGGCGGCGAGGGTGCCGGACGTGCCGTGGGCGACGGCGGGNTCGGNGTGCTACGGGCCGCTGATCGGCGGCGCGGTGGTGCTGCTGGGCAACGAGGGCAACGTCCCGCTCGCGCGGACCGCGCTGGTCCTCAACGGGATGTACGGCACGGCGGTCTCGACCGGCTTCGTCGCGCGGACCCTGCAACGCGCCGCCGAGGCGCTCGCGGCCCGTGGCTACGACGAGAAGATGAAGGCGGCGCTGCGCGCCGAGCCGGTGCTGTGCGGT
Source organism: Frankia sp. CeD (assembly GCF_000732115.1). NCBI lineage: Bacteria > Bacillati > Actinomycetota > Actinomycetes > Frankiales > Frankiaceae > Frankia > Frankia sp. CeD. Next base: position 33,986 of record NZ_JPGU01000042.1, on the reverse strand, counting down.
GACGAGTCCCTGGTCAACGTCCTGCGCAGGGACCTCGACGAGGCCACCGGCAGGCCGACCGAGGGCGCCCCGCACCTGCTGGCGCTGCGGACCCCGTGGCCCGGGCTGGTCTGATACGCGGCGATCCCCTCCCGCTCGTCGGAGGCGATCGACGCCACCGGGGTCCTCGACGGCTACACCGGCTACCTCACCCGCGACGACTACGCCGGCTGGCACCAGTACGACACCCAGGTCGCCGGCGTGCAGCTCCGTTGCCAGCACCTCATCCGAGCTCTGCGGGCGGTGCTGATGCTCGCGCCGAACATCCAGAAGTGGGCCGGCCAGCTCATCGAGCTGTTCCGCGAGGCGAACGGCCTGGTCGNCGCCNCCCGAGCNGCNGGGTGCNCCCGCCTCGACCAGGACGTGATCGACGGGCTGCGGGCCCGGTTCGACCGGGACGTCGAGGTCGGCCGGCTGGCGAACATGTCCCGGCCCTGGAAGGACGGCAAGAACCATCCCGGCCTGGTCCTGGCCCGCCGGCTCGCCGCGAAGGCCGACCAGGTCTGGCTCTTCCTCACCGACTTCAAGATCCCTTGGACGAACAACGCCGCCGAGCAGTCGATCAGGCTTCCCAAACGGCACCAGGCCGTCTCGGGCTACTGGCACACCCCGACGACCCTCGCCGGGTACCTGCGCGTGCGCTCCTACCTGGTCTCCACCCGCGACCATGGCATCCGCCCGATCGACGCGATCAGGATGCTGCTCNCCAGCCGGCCCTGGCTACCCACCCCCCGGGCCGCTCTCGCCGAACCGGACGGCCTCGCGGTCGCTACCTAAATCAACATCAACACAGAGGTGCTGGGACCGTCACCTCTGAATGGACACTGCCAGGCGTACGCCTTGTCGTCAAACAGCGGGTTTCCGTTGTTAAACGCCAGATACCAGCCTTGCGCGTAATACAAAACTTTCTGCAGCTTCAGCGGAGTGATGACCCCGCGTTCGCCCTGATCTTGGCTGGCACGCTCAATAAAGGCGTTTGCGATATTCCGTGCTTCCATCTTTGCCATTGTTACTTATTGTAACAGCGAATTTTACCCCCCCATAGGAGTTATTGCAAACATAAGAGAAACGCCGACGCGGGCGAAGGGCTGAGCCAGAGGCGTTATTATTCCATTGGACCGGTCGCGCCCTTCCGCGACAATGAGTGACCACAGAGATGCGAGCCGTCTAAATTCATAACTTAGTTTGTCCGATTTGCCGATCCAGGANTTTGCCAACCAGGAACGCCAACAGGCCATACCGCCACTCTGCGTGATCAAGTGGGGCGGAACGTACCATCCCACTCGTTCTTTCCGAGATCGGCTGGTCGGCGAGTATTCCGGTGGACGGTGAGGTCACCCAGGTCGGTGCGGGAGGTTCAGGTGGTCGGGAGCTGCTCGCGGCGGGCGGCCAGCGCATCGATCTCGTCCTGGCGGGCGAACGGCCCGGGCAAGGAGGAGATCCACCGGCGGGCGGAGGAGAGCAGGCGGTCGACCGCGGCGAGATCGGCGGCCGTCCCGACGCCGTCGGGACTCACCTGCAGCTCAACAGCGAGCAGGAGTGCCGGCACGGCCTGCAGTGCGAGTCGGCATGCCGACTCGGTGGCCTCGTCTAGCATCGCGGCCGTACCGGGATCCGCGAGAGCGCGGTTAATCCAGAGGTGGCCGAGGGCCGCCCAGTTGCGGGCCTGTGCCGAGTGGCCGGCAGCCCGCGCCAGCCGCGCGAGGCCCGTCGTCGCTGCGGTAGCCATCTGGAGCGAGACGCGTAGCGGTTCGAAGACGGCCGTGCGGGCGACGTATCTTGCTCGGGCGGGCAGCACCACGTCCCGAAACAAGTCCACCGCCTGGGTGAGATCGCCGGACGAGTACGGGTGGCTGGCGAGGTAGGTCGCGTAGTTGTGCAAGTGGTGAGCCAGCAGGTCGGGGAGCGGACCGGTGGTCAGTACCGCCGGGTCGATTTCCACCATGCGTAGCCAGACCAGCCACCCGCGGCGCACATGGTCGTCAAGTATCCCGGCCGGTGGGGTACCGTCCGCAGGCGGCCCGCAGCTGGCCTCGGCCAGCCGGCGCAGGGTGTCCAGCTGCCGGTTGGCGGCCGAGAGAATCTCCGCGGCGGCGCCGCGGTCCAGGCTGCCCCGCTCGAACAGGTCGATGCAGTACTGGCTGGACGCCATCAGCGCCTCGACCAGCACCCGCTTGTCCCGCTCCGCGTCGTACCGGACGAGGTCGAGCCGGAGCACGTCGGCCCGGCAGCCGGCGACGGCCCGGACCGGNTCGTCCGCCGGCAGGATACCGGCCAGCCAGCCGTGTGCCTGGCCCAGCCAGGTGAAGGCGTCGAGGCGTAGGCGCTCCCGGGCCTGTGCGTCGGTGAGTACCTGGCGCACGGCGCCGAACAGCGCGATGGCCGCGGTGCGCCGGGTGGCCAAGGGCCGCTGGGCGAGAGCCGCCGCATCGGGAAGGGCGGGCAGTCGCGCGTCGACCGGCCCGCCGTCGACTGGCGGCAGCGCCCGCAGCGCCTGGGCGACGAACTGGTCAATGATCGAGTCCGGGGTGAGTAGCGCCTCCAGCGCCAGCTGCCCGGGGCCCCGGGCGGAGATCCACAGGTGACTCGTGTCGCGCAGGGTTCCCACGTCGAGCAGGCGATGCAGGAGCTGCCCAGCGACCAGCTCGTGCGCGGCTTGCTGGCCGACGGGCCCCTCCGCCGCCGGCAGTGCCAGCCCCGGCAGGGTGGTGTCGACGAGGTCGAGGTCGCGTGGCAGGACCGGCGAGGCCGTCGTCCGCGGTGCGCTGATCTCACATCTGGTTAGCGATTCAGCTGCTGCGGAGGGGGCCAGCGGCACCTCCCAGGCGGTGGTCAACGGACGTTGCACCGCACGCGCGCGGATGCCCGCGGCGACCAGCGCCGGCTGGGAACGAAAAACCTCGACGACCACCGCGGCCCAGGCTGCAAGCCGCAGGTCGGGTATCAGCCTGCTGCCGTCCTGGTAGGCCAGCACGGGCAGGACCTCGGTGAGCGCCGCCCGGAGCGGATCGAGCAGGCGGTTGACCGCCACTAGGACGACCGCAGCCTTCGTATCGGGGCCGAATCGGTTGAGCGTGGCGTTGGCGATCTCATTCGGCAAGGTCGCCCCACTCGCGGTAGCGGCCATCCGATCGAGGATCACCCATCCACGGGTGCCGAGCTCGGCGGCGCCCGCGAGCTGCGCGGCCTGCGCACGGGTCGGCAGGGGGGCGCCGCGGGCGATCTCCGACAGCGTGACCCGGGTGAAGTCGGTGACCCAGGTGATCCGCCCGAGTGGGTTGGGCTCCAGAGTGTCCGGCCAGGGCACTCCGAACAGCGGCGCCACCTTCCGGGCCAGCCGGGCGGCTACCAGTTCAGCCCGCGTCTCCGGCACCGGCGGCACCACCGCCGGCAACAGGGTCACGACCGTCTCCTCCTTCATCCCCGCTCCAACGCCCGCCCCCGCAGCATCCCGANCGTAGTCGCCGAACCCTGCCTCCACTTGGCAGATTTTTTTCGCGAGTCACTAAAATCATAGACAGTTTTACCATTTTCCGCTAGAAAGCCGGCATGCTCACGGACTTTGCTGGTGGCGGCTCGACGACACTGGACGATCGAATGTCACCCCAAGCCGTCATTCAGACACCTGTAGTTACAATCTCCATGGAGATCGTCTGCACGCTTCTCGGCGAGACCGCCGGGTTCCGGCGCAAGCTGCACCGGATGACCCGGTCTGGGGTGTGCGACGTGGCGCCGGTCCAGGTCGGCGAGCAGGCCCTCGTCCGTGGCAGCTGCGTGTGTCAGGACCTGGTCGTCGACGTGCTTGTCGACATCAGCCGCTATCTGGCGCAACGACCCGCGCAACGGCCCGCCGCCGCCGCCCGCGCCCACTGGCGCACCAGGGCGAAGTTCGAGTGGATCCGGCGCCACCGCCTGGCTCAGGGTGCTCAGGCCCGTGTCGACCGGATCCGAGTCGGCGAGCTGGCCCGGGCGTTACCGGACGAGTACCACCGCGCCGTGCTGGAGTATCTGGTCGAGGAGGCGGGCCGGCCGGCGCCGCTGGAAGGCCAGTCGGCGCTTGAGTACCGGCTGGCCGAGCAGGCGGCCGCGGAGTTCGGGGGCTCGCCTGAGGAGCACCGCGACCGCGTCGCGGCGGCGTTGGGTGGCATCGAGCGGCACTGTCGCAGCGGGCGGCGCGTGCGCGACGGCGACGGCGAGCTGGTGACCTGGTGGGAGCGCTACATCGACCGCCCACTCGGCCGCCGGCCCCGGCAGGGCGACGTGCCGCTGGGGACGGCCGCAGCCGACAGCGCCCTCGCCCGACCGGCCGAGTCCGGCGCCGAGGATCTCGACGAGATCGTCCTGGCCGCGCTGCGCGACCGCCCGGCCGGAGCCGACCCGGCCGCCTGGCTGATCGACCGCGTGCTCCGGCTGGCGGCTGACGGTATGATCCCCGCGAGCGCGGTGGAGGCGTTCGGGACCGACCCGCAGCGCCTGGCCGCCGCGCTCGCGGCGCTGGCGGACCTCGACCGCGCCGAGCAGCGGCTAGGCGCGGTCGAGGGTGCCGTCCGCGCCGAAGAACCGGCGCAGCTCGCTCTCCCCGGGCCGCCCGCCCGACGCCAGCGCGGNGGTCAGCAGCAGCCGGTTCCCGCCGGTGAAGAACGGCTCGGCGAGCGTCCCGTCACCGCCGAACTCAGCAGACTGCCAGCCGTGCGCGCGCATCACCGTCAGCCCCAGCCGCGCCATCCGCAGCGCGTGCTGCGCGACGGTGACCCCGTCCGGCGGCGGGGTCCGCGCGGCGAACAGCACGTGATGCGTCGTGACGGCCAGGACCGGATCATCCAGCACCGCCCGGCCGTGAAGGTGGTGGCGCAGCAGCCGGGCCAGCATCATGCCGGCCCGCATCATCGTGGCGTAGTCGTCGTGGGCGTCGTAGAGCTGCACCCCGTGCTCCCAGGCGGCCACGTCCGCCTCAATGCCGGCCCGGTCCAGCGGCCACTCGGCGCGGACTACACTGACCTGCGACCAGTCCGGCGAGCCGGCGGGAGTACCGCCCGGTCCCGCACCCGGGAACGGTCCGTCGTGCCCACTGCCGGGCAGCCAGTCGACCTCGGTCCCGCCCCGCTCAGCCCATCGCTCCGTGTAGAAGCCGATGAGCCGCCCGAACGGCACCCGCGAGGCCCGCAGGAAGTCGATGCTGGCATCGAGAAGCTCCACGTAGGTGGGAATGGCCCGGCGGGTGGCCCCGTCGGCGAAGTTCCGCAGGAGGGACTCGGCGCCGACCAGCGCCCAGCCCCCCGCAGGGCCCACCTCGCGCGCGAGCGCCGCGGCGAAACCGGCCGCGTCCGCGGTTGCCGACGCCAGGAACGGCCGTTGCAGGTCGCCCCAGACATCGGGCTCGTCGCTGGCGGCCGGCGCGAACTCGTACCGCCCGAGCCGAGCCATCAGGCCGGCGACGTCGGCGGGCAGGGCGCCGGCAACGGGCTGCGCCGGCCCGCCGGTGCCCGCGGCCGGTCGGCCGGTGCCAGGAGGTGCCGCGCCGCCGCCGTCGTCCCGCCTACGCCTGTTCCACCTGGCCATGATCGTCTCCCGACTGTGCGGCGATGGGCTTCGTCGGGGTGGCCTGACGGACCGGCACACGGCACACGGCACATATACGCTGCGCCCGCAGCGACGGGTGGCCGCAGGGCGGCTCGTCGCCAGCACTGGACAGCTTGGTCGGCATCGGGGGATTCGCTGTGGACGGCCTGAATCTGGAGATCGACGCGCTGGTCGGCCCGGCGCTGGATCTACTGGCCACCGCGGAGCGCGACGGGGACCCGGTTGCCGCCCGGGCCGCCGTCGGCCTGCTGGCTCAGGCATATGACCTCGCGCCCGGCCACTCCGGCGCGCCGGGCCTGGCGATGCTCATCGCCGAGTGGGAGGGCGAGCTCGCCCAGGCGGATCTGGGCAGCTGGGACAGTGTGGTGCTGTGGTGGCGCCGGGGCTGGCCGGCGCCCCGGCCCGGCGGCCGCCCGTCCCTGAGCATTGCCGAACTCGATGCCATGGAAGGCGCGCTGCACGGCGAGCGCTACGTCAACGGTCGCGATCCCGCCGAGCGGGACGCCGCCATGCGCCTGCTCGCCCCGCTGGCCGACGCGGGCAAGCTCGGTCCGCAGGACCTACTCGGCTACGCAGCGCTCCTGATCGTCTGGTACGAGCAGGACGCGGTGCCGGCCGCCCGCGACACCGCGCTCGACCTGCTGGCGCCCATGGTCACCGCGGGCACCGCCGACCCGGGCATCGTGGCCGACTACGCAGAGCTCGTCTTCGACCGCGCCGAACAGAGCGGTACCACCCGGGATTGGGCCCAGGCCGTCCACTGGCTGCGCGAATCCCTCCGCATCGGCGGCGCCCAAAACGTCGCCGACACCTGGGACAGCCTCGGCCACGCCTACTGGGCGTGGAGCCGGCTCGATGACGACGACGCCCTGTTCGACGAGGCGGTCGACTGTTTCACCGCGGCGGTACGGCACGGTCAGCCCGCCGAGCTCCTCGCGCCGGCAGCGCTGGTGTTCGTCGCGGACCGGCTGCGCGAGCAGCGGCGCAGCGCGGGCGGCGTGGACGACGCGCTGCTGGCGGACATCCGCGCCGTGCTGGCACTCGCGGACCAGATCGTCGACCGGCCGGAACTGGATACCGAGATCCGCGCGACGGTGGCCATGGAGATTCTCACGCTGCAGTACCTCATCGTCGACGGGAACGAGATCACCCGCCGGCTGGTGCAGGAGGGCCTGGAGGCGTTCCCGCTGGCCGGGGACAGGTTTGACCGCCTGCTCGGCTACGCCGACGCGCNCCCCGACCCGCCGCAGGGCTGGTCGAGCAGCCGGGCCGCGATGCGGGCGATGACCAGTCTGCTGCGCGCCATGTTCGGCACCGGGCCCCGGCCCGGCGCGGACTTCGGCCTGCAGCATGCCGCCGAGGCCATGCGCACGGCCGAGCACTCGGACGACGCCGCCGCGTTGTTCTCCCTCATCTCCGCTGTCGCCGGTGGCTTCTCCGGCGACCTGGGCCGGGTGAAGGCCGCCGAGCAGCTGGTCGGGACCTCCGCGGACCCGAGCGCCACGGCNATCTCCCTGTTCGCCCGACTGGGTCAGATGCTGCTGGTCGGCATGCCGGCCGACGGCGCCCGCACCGCCGTCGAGCTGCTGTCCGTCTTGGCCCGGTCGCTGGCACAGGTTCTGGGCGGTGGCCTTCGGGGCAGGCTGCAGCCACCTGCCGCCGACACGGGCAAGCCCGGTCACCTCATCGAGGTCAGCCAGTACCTCGACGTCAGCCGGCGCCTCGACGTCGGTCAGCTCCGGGAGATCGCCGACGTCTTCGCCGCGTTCCCGGGCTGCGACGCCCTTGTCGCGCAGGCAGCGGCCGCGGAAGTGATCGCCGGCATCATCGCGGCGACTTCAGCCGGCGCGCCCGCGGATCGCCTCGCCGAGTTGCGCGCCCGCCTCGCGGACGCCGACCAGGCCTGGGCCGACAGCAGTGCGCAGCTACCGCCACCCCCGCGGGCCATGGGCACGCAGCTGTTCGCCCACGGCTGGCAGCTGTTCGCGGGAGTCACCGGGGACCGGTCCGCCGCCCGGCTCGCCGTGGCACGCTCCCAGGCGGTCCTGGACTGGTTCGACGGTCCTGACCACCCGATGTGGCCGATGGTCGTCATGACCGCCGCCCGCGCCCGGCGACTGCGCGGCGAGCCCGGCGACCTGCCCGGAGGTCGCCGCCTGGCGCTGCGAGCCCTGCGCGGGCACGCCTGGCTCGTGCTGCTGCAGTCGGGCACCCGAGACGCGCTGGAGGTCGCCCGCGGGGCGGCGGCGGATGCCCGGGTGGTGCTGGAGTGGTGTGTCGAGGACCTGCGGGGCGGCGACGAGCAGGCCCGCGACGACCTGGTGACCGCCGTGGAGGCCGGCCGCGGCCTCGTCCTGCACGCGGCGGTGACCACCCGGTCGGCCGCGGAGCAGCTGCGTGAGCTTGGGCATGCCGACCTCGCGCAGGCCTGGGCAGCCGCAGGCCTCGAACCGGCCGAGGCCGACCCGGCTGCGCAAGGCCCCGGCTGGTTCGCCGACGGGGCCGAACGGTCCGCGCTGCGCCGGGCTGTGCTGGCGGCGCTGAGCGAGTCCGCCGCCGGACCCGACAGCCTGCTGCTTCCACCCAGCATCGGCGAGATCCGCGCAGCGGTGGGCACGCACGGCTCCGACGCACTCGTCTATCTGGTCCCCGGCGTCGACCGGCCCGGGCATATCATCATCATCCCGGCTGACGGGACCAGACCGGTGGAACATGTCGAGCACCCGGGGCTCGTCAGCGCCGACGACTCCCCCATGGGCCGGTACCTGGCGGCGTACGCGGGTTGGCGCCAGGCTGCAGGCGGTGAGGGTGCCAGGCAGGGTGTGGCCGAGCCAGCGGCCGCGTTCGCGGCGTCGCGCGCCGCGCTGGCGGCGTGGCGCGCTGCGCTGGCGGAGCTCACCGAGTGGGCGGGTCGCATCGCCGAGGTGCTGCTGGACCGGGTCTCGGCTGTCGCGGCCGACACCACCTGGCCGACCTTCGTAATCACCTCGGTGGGGGTGCTCGGCCTAGTGCCCTGGCACGCCGCCGTGCTGGACGTCGAGGCGCCCGGTCATCAAACCGGCGGCGGCACCCGGCTCGCCCAGCGGGCGACGGTGTCCTACATCCCCTCGGCCCGGCTGTTGTGCCGGACGGTCGCGATGCCCGCCGCTGCCGACGGCGACGTGCTGATCGTCGGCAATCCGGTGGGCGCGGCGTCCCACCCTGCCGGTGACGCCGCCTGGCATCTACCATCGGCCTTCTACCCCCGCGCCATGCTGCTGGGCGGGGGGCCGTCCCGGTCGGGCCGCGAACCGGCCACGGTGGCGGGCGCGGGGGCGTCCGGGGACGGGACGCCGGCCGAGGTGCTCGCCTGGCTGCGCCGGCCAGGCGCCCGCCGCCTAGTGCTCCACCTGGCGTGCCACGGCTTCGCCGTCCCCGCGGACCCGGCGGCGTCGCATCTGGAGCTCGCCGACGGACGGCCGCTGACCGCCCGCGAGCTGCTGGCCGAGCAGAGCGCCGCCACCCGCGTCGAGCGGGTGTTCCTCGCTGCCTGCTNGACCAACGTCACCGGTGCGGACTACGACGAGGCGTTCAGCATCGCGACCGCGTTCCTCGCCGCCGGCGCCCGCACCGTGTACGGCTCTCTGTGGGATCTGCCGGACAGGTACACGGCCACCATGATGTTCGTGTTGCACCACAACCTGGTCGTGGAGGACTGTTCACCGGCCGAGGCCATGCAGGCCGCCCAGGACTGGGCGCTGGACCCCTACCGGACGGCGCCGGCCACAATGCCCGGCCCGGTCGCCGCGGCCATGGTGGACGACGCGTGGCTCCCCTTCGTTGACCCGGCCGCCTGGGCCGGGCTCGTCCACCTTGGCGCCTGAGCGCGTACCCGGGCCTGGGCCGCTCAGGGCTGGTCGGCCTCGATCAGGGGAGCCCAGCGGTCCGGGTTCTCCCGATAACGGTTGAGGTAGCCGCGGACGGAGGCGACGCTCAGATTGAACAAATCACCAATCGTTGCCCGGCTGTCGACCCGGCCCGGTTCGCCCCAGGGCCGGGCGGGGCAGATCTCGGCGGGGTCCACCTCCAGCCGGCTGGCCCGGGTGCCGCATCGTGGTGCGGCGTCCAGGTTGGCAGGGTCGAACGTGATGCAGCGGCCGGTCGGGGCGTGCTGAGGCTCGATGGTGTCGCGCGTGATCTGGCCGGGGCCGCGCACGGCGCGGGCCGCGAGGATCTCCGGCGCCCGGCGCAGCGCCGACCGCGGGCCCGTCCAGTCCGCGCTGTTCCTGATCTGCGCCCGCAGCGCGCGGATCACCGGCTGCCGCGACGTCCACAGCGGCGGCAGTGCCGCCGCCACGAGTTCCTGCGGGTCGAGGCGACCCGCGTCGAGGGATATCGCCGCCGCGATCCGGCGGCGCAGCGCAGTTCTCATCGCCGCGACGTCCGCCGCGTCCGGTTCCAGCGGCCGCGCGGGGCTCGCCTGCGGGTCGGCGACGGCGAGCATCACCCGGCGCAGCCGGGAGAGTAGCAGGTACAGGTCGTCATCACCGCCGACCCGGAACTGGTCGACGGCCCGCGAGCCGCACACCCAGTTGGCCAGCACCGCACGGTCCGCCCGGTTGGTGNCGGCGGTCAGCACGCCCAGGACCCGGTCGGCCAACGCGTCCACCGCGATGATTCGGGTCAGCACCCGCGTGTCGTCCCCGGGCGCCAGCGCCGGCGGCAACGTCTCCAGCTGCACGGAGGCGATCTTCTTGTTCGCGGTAAGCCAGCCACGGCCCAGACCTCTGGTGAGCCGTCGGAAGACCACGTCGGCCTGCGGCTGCACCGCAGCTCCGGCACCAGCCGCGGGTGATCCACCGGGCCTGCCGACGCTCTCATCGCCATCGCGGTCGGCACTGCGGTCGATGATGTCTGCCGCGGCGGCGAAGTACATCGCCGCGTCGAAACCCTCGTTGCCGTCGAACCGGTGTCGACGGCGGCGGGACATCTCCCGTCGGGTCCACTGCGCGATCTCCTGCACGTACGCGGCGACCTCGGCCAACGGCTCGCCGCGCGCGCCGTCTTCGCGCAGTTCGCGCGCGGCGCAAGCATAGGCCGCGAGCTGCACCAGGAAGCGGCGGTCACCGACGACGGGCAGGGGAACGTCCGGCAGCGGCGTGTCGCCGGCCTCGTACGCGGCGGCGAGCTCCATCCCACGGTCGAGGATCTGCGCCGCCAGCTCAACCGTGGTGCGCTGCGGGCCGGCCGGGTCCGGCCGCTGGCAGGCCGCGACGGCGCTGACGAGAGTCAGGTGCAGCGGCCACTCCGCGCGCTCGGTGGCCAGGGCGGTTCCCGCCCGGTACGCCTGGTCGATCGCTCGGATGAGTGGCACCGGATCCTTCTCGGCCACGACGAACGCGGCGGGGACGGCGAGGCCGGGCACCTGCAGATAGGTCCGCAACCAGCTCGCCGCGCGCCCTGCGACGATGTGCACGCCCTCGTTGCCCCGGGTGCGGGTGAGCACGCAGAGCGCCAGCAGCTCGTGCTGGTCGGGCGGGATCGACTGCGGCCACAGAGCGCAGACCTCCTCCGCGCGCACCACCATCCGGTGCAGCAGGTCGTCGAGACCGTTGCCGCTCGCCAAGACGCGGTCCAGGTCGTAGGAGTCGAGCTGGGCGAGGACGGCGCGCGCGGCGCGTTCCAGCTGCGCACGGTCGGGCAGGTCAGTCATGGTCTCCGCGNTCCTTGCCGATGCGGCGTACGTACGTGTCGATGCCGGAGCGTGGCGCCGCCCGCGGCGGCCCGGTGCCCGCCGGCGGCCCCTGACGGGCAGGTCACGGCCCTGCGCCATCTGGATCGGTCACCCGGACCCGGACAGCGGGCAGCTGCGCCAGGACGACGGTGATCGTGAGCTGGGCCCGCAGCGTTCCGTCGGGGTGCGGCGCAAGCGGCGTCCAGATGCCGCTGCCGTTGTCGAACGAGACCTCGACCGTTCTCGGCCAGGCGGCGAAGTCCCCTTGGCCGCCGACGGCGCCGACGGAGGTTTCCGGGCGACGGCGGGCCACGACATGCACCTCCCCGGCGTGGATCTCCCAGTCCAGGGTGCGTTCGATGCCGGCGAGCCCGGCGAGGTCGCGTGGGATCTCCCAGCGGCCACGGGCCGCCTCCGCGCGGTGCGCCGACTGATCGGAGGCCCCGCCCGGCTCGGCCGGATCGTCCCCGCGCTGCTGGGGCCCGTCCGTGGCGTGCATCGGCCCGAGGCCGGAGTTGCCGCCCATCATTCCCAGGCTCGCGGCCCCGGGAAGGTCCACGTCGGCATCGCGTAGCTCGTCCACCGCGAGCAGCGCCCACAGCCCGCCGTCCCACGAGCCGGACCGCGGCCGCCGATCAGCTGCGTCGATCGGGAGGTCCGCATCCGGCTCTGTGGTCGCGGTCGATTCCTGGCCGGCGGCGGCCCTGTGCGAGGCCAGCACCTGTTCCCGGTAGGGCGCCCAGGCCAGGGCCAGCGCATCTAGGACCCGCAGATCCAGCCGGGCCCACCGGCTGCGCGGTGGCCCGGCGAGCACCTGTTCGGCGACGGACACGACACTCNCCCCCAGCAGCTCGCGCAGATCCCCAGGGATACGCCGTCCCATGGTCCGGACACCGATGAAGACCGGCGGCCCGTCCGGATCGTCGGCCACGAACGCGACCCGCAGCCCCGGGCGCACGTCCGCCTCCATCGTCTGCTCCACGGTCAGCAGGGTGAACTGTAGACGGCCGCGCCCGCGCCGGCCCGGGGTCTGGTCGACGTAATCCACGCGGGCAAACCCGTCCCAGGCGAGCGGACCCGTCTCCGTGCCGAGCCCAGGTCTCCGTGCGACGTCCATAGCTGCCGACCTCATCTCCCGACGTGAGGCGCCGTTACCAGTGCCGACCCTGACACAGGCACTGACGGACGGTGGAGGGCGGCACCGGGCCGGCCGCCCACCAGCGCGGGGAAAACGCCGGGGTTTTCNTCCGCCGCCGGTGCTCACGGTGCAGGCCGCCGCCGACGAGTGCCGTGTTCACAGGCAGCCGTCCGTCAATCCCAACCAGCGGCCCACGTTTCGCGGGCGCACCGCCTGGTGCCGACCGACCGGTCGACGCCCGGTCACCGAACGGCCGGACGGTCACCTGACCCGCCGCCCGTCGGGTCCGCCACGACGCGAGGAAAGGCATCCGGACCGTGGATCTCCTGCACCAGCTCCCCACACCAGACGATCTCGCCCTCACCTACCTGATAAAGATCTTCGGTCCGGCGGCGCTGATCGTCCTGCTGTTCCAGCTCTACCTCCTGGTGAACTCGTGGATCTCCACGGCGAACGCCGGGCGGCGAGGCCTGCGCCGGGTGAGTGGGCAGGTGCGGCGCCTGCTCCAGATCGGCTGGGCAGCCCGGGCGACCGCAGTCGGTGCGGTCCTCGGCGCTGCGGCGCTGCTGGTCGCCTGGGTGGCGCTGTCCTCCACGATGGGCTACGGGGCGAGCTACCTGATCTTCGCGAACATCCCCCTCAGTGGCCCCCGGCTGCATCCGTTCCTGTCCTGGAACCACAACGACTCGGTGCACGCCTACCACGTGTGGGGATCACTGACGGTCGCGGTCGTGGCAGTGACTGCCGGCCTGCGCCGGCGTTCGGCCGAGACCGCCGGAGTCATCTTCGCGCTGCCCTGGATTCTCTTCGGCGTCCTGATGGCTCTCTTCACGGTCGCTTACGGGCTGGTGGGCGCCTACAACTGGTCGAATCACCGGGGCTTCCAGGTCGACGTCTACGGCGTACAGGCAAGCCCGGTCACGCCGTTCGTCCTGACCGTTGTCTCCGCCGCCTACGTCCGGGCGGCCAGCGCCATCGGACGACTTCCCGTAACCGTGGTCGCCCTGGTCACCCGGCTGAGCGCCTAATGGGCGAGCCCACGCAGCGGGCCGGCCCAACTCCGCCGAGCCCCGTCCGTCCGGGCCAGGAGGACGGCACCCTCTCGCCTTTCAGATCATCCGGAAGAAGAAGCAGGAGATTCATCATGAGCGGCGCCATCGTTTTCCTTCTGTGGTTCGTGGGCGTTGTTGTCGGAGCCACCGTCGTCCGGGCCCGAGCCGGACTCCCGACCATGCGGAAGCTCGGGCCGTCCGAGCTGGAAGGAGGGTACGGATGGTTCGCGACACGCATGGTCCTGGTCTGCTTCTGGCCGGTCACCCTGGCCGTCTGGCTGGCGCGTCGGATGCCCCCGCCTACGGTCCGTTTCGAACGTGACCAGCGCGGCGGATTTCGCCGCGTTCCGGCGGACCAGCCCGCCGCCAGCCGCACCGTACCGCCGGTGGCGCCCTCCTCCGACGACCGCTGAACCAGGCGCAACCACCCGCCGGGACGCACCACCCGGTCAGCTCACATCGCTTTTCATCGGCAATTACCCGGTTCCCAGCGAGCGAGAGAGTTCACTCATGCGCACAGTTCCGCAAATACTGCGCTCGGCCGCGGCCGCGCTGGTCGGCATACTGACCTTCGCCGGTGTCGCGCTCGTCGCCCCGTCGGCCGCGTCCGCTTCCACGCCGGATCCGGAGGTCTGGGTCGGTGCCCCGGTGGCGGGANCCTGGACCTCCGACCCGGCCACCCACCACTTCCTGTTCCACGACCAGGACCAGGGCGACTGGTCCGGCGACATATCCGCCGCTCCCGGAGCTGCGGTGAAGGTGTTCGTGGCGCCCCAGGCCGGCGGCTACCCGGTGGCCACCCGGGTCGACCAGATCGGTGAGGCCTGCCGTTACGGCGGCGGCGGAAAGTTTGTGAACGTGGGAATCTACGTCAACGAGCGCCGGACAGGTTCCGTCACCTACGGACACCTCGTTCCCGCCGCGAACCTCGCCGTGGGCCAGTGGATCAATCGCTGGGACTCGACCGTCGGCGCGGTGGCCACCGGCCTTCCCCGCGATGCCGGCTGCTGGACCGGCGAGCACGTGCACATGCAGTCGTACAACGTCCACAACTACTCGTGCTTCAACCGCGGCTACCGCCTCGGTTCGCCGCTGAACCCCACGAACTTCGTGAGTTTCGTGGGGGGCAGCCGCGGCACCCGGCAGCGCCAGGCCTGCCCGTAGCCACCGCGCCGCGGAATACGGAATACGGAGCGTTCTCCATCTGGGTCTTTCCGATTCGAGATGGAGCAAGATCGGCTATCGACGATCGGCTGGTTTGATCAACCATTGCCGTTCCGGCTACTACGCTCGGTCGTGGTCCATCGACCGTCGGGATGCGGGCTGAGATGACCATCCACGCCTATGTGGCCAGCATCCGAACTGGGCAGGTGCTGGTGGTCGACCCGCTCGCGGGTGTCGTGAGCGCCGCCATCGGAGTCGGCGTGCTCCCCTTCGGAGTGGCGGTGGCTCCCGACGGCAGCCGTGTCTACGTCACCAACTTCGGTGGGAACGACGTGTCCGTCGTCGACACGGCCACCGGGGCCGTCACCGGCTGACGCCCCAGTCACCGGCTGACCGCCGCCGTGAGAGTGATCGTCGTGCCGATGGCCCCCGAACCCGGGGGGTTCACGGTAGTGCCACGACCTGTGTCCACAGGTCCTCGGTGTTGCGGATCTTCGCCAGGGCCTTCCTCGCGCCGGACGAGGAGGACAGCGCTCCTTCCTAGCCGTCCTTCAACAGGTAAAGCTTCTGCCCACACGCGAGCGGAAGGAGCCGGACGGCCCGCGTTCGCCTGCCATCTTTCTCTGCCGCGCGGACATTAGACTCTTTCAAGGAAATTGTGCCCGTGGTTCAGTGAACCTGGCGGACGGGTACCAGTGCAGCCACGGTAACAAACATGGTCAACGACCTCCGGTCGGTCCTCTCCTGCGAAAGCGAGACCTCTGATGAGTATCTACGACACTATCGGCGGCGCGACGGCCGTACAGGCCGCGGTCGACGATTTCTACGTCCGGGTGACGGCCGATCCCGTTCTTGCACCCCTCTTTGCCAACCGGGACCTGCCCCGTCTCAAGGAACACCAGCGAGCGTTCATCGCCGCGGTGATCGGTGGTCCCGAGGTCTACCGGGGTCGGGACATGGCCGCGGTACATGCCACGCTCGGCCTCACCGACGCCCACTTCGACGCGGTGGTGGACCATCTGCTCGCGGCGTTGACCGGCCTCGGTGTCCCGACGGAAACCACCGGCCAGATCGGAGCGGCCCTCGCCCCGCTGCGTTCCGACGTCGTCACGATATCGAAGTAGTAATACCTCACATCATACACGACCTTGCGCGGCCAGGCTAGTGAAGCCGCACCCGGCTCGAACGAGAGAAACCGGGCGGGGCACAGTTGCAAATGCGAACCGCCCGGGTTCGGTATGGACGCCATCATGTGAGAGATGGAGGTCGACGCCAATCGCCGTCGGCGACGGGGATGCTGTGGGCAAGGATGGCACGGACGTCGTTGGTGGTGAACGAGCCGTCCCGGCGGCTTCCTTTCTCGGCTAGCGGGTGCCGTCGGGTGCGGTCGAGCCAGCGGTAGCTGTCCGCGTCGACGAAGCAGCAAACCACGCGGACGGATTCGACGCCGGGACAGGTGCTGACCTTGTCCTCGACGAGGTCGCTGCTGGTCAGCCGTGCGAGGGGGAGGGCGTTCTTCGGCGTCGGGATCACCGCCTGCTCGGCGAGGCTGTAGCCGGCGTGGTGAGGCAGTGCTTCGGGGTGGGTGGGTCCCCTGCCGGCCCCGTGCCGGGTGTGCCTAGCCGTTTCGGCTGGTATGGGGGGCATGTTAACGCCGACTCGGCTACGGTGGGTTCGGTGCGCCGGGAAGTCTGGTCGGCAACGTGTGACCCGACCCCTTGGTGAGGAGCACCGCCGTGGGCCAAGTTCCGTCTCGCCGGTTCAGCCTGTTCGACCGCAGGTCGTGGCCCGAGGCTCGCCGGATCGCCGAGATCCTACGCAGGGAGGCCATCGGTGGCGGGCTGCTGCTCGCCGCGACGGTCCTGGCCTTGGGCTGGGCGAACTCGCCGTGGTCAGAGTCGTACCAGTCGATGCTGTCCTACCAGCTCGGCCCGTCCTGGGCGCACCTGGACCTCACCCTGGCTCAGTGGGCCGCCGACGGCCTGCTAGCGATCTTCTTCTTCGTTGCCGGGCTGGAACTCAAACGCGAGTTCATCGCCGGAGACCTCCGCGACCCTCGGCGGGCCGCTGTCCCGGTCCTGGCCGCCTGCGGGGGTGTCGCCGTTCCGGCCGTGCTGTACGCGCTGGTCAACGTCGGCGGTGACGCCTCAGCGGGCTGGGCGATCCCGACCGCCACCGACATCGCCTTCGCGCTGGCGGTGCTGGCGGTCATTNGCCGGCACCTGCCGTCCGGTCTGCGGACCTTCCTGCTCACCCTCGCGGTCGTCGATGACCTGCTCGCCATCGTCATCATCGCCGTCGTCTACACCCGCCACCTGTCGATCCTCCCGTTGCTGGGCGCGCTGGTGCCGCTGGCGTTGTTCACTCTGCTGGTCCAGCGCCGGGTGCGCTCGTGGTGGCTCCTCCTGCCCTTGGCCGCCGCGACCTGGACACTGGTCCACGCCTCCGGCGTGCACGCCACCGTGGCTGGCGTGCTGCTGGGGTTTGCCGTGCCGGTGCTCCGCGGTACCCGTGCCGGCGGCCCGGAGGCGGGACCGGGGCTGGCCGAGCACTTCGAGCACCGCTGGCGGCCCCTGTCGGCCGGGGTGGCGGTGCCGATCTTCGCGTTCTTCTCCGCCGGAGTCACCGTCGATGGCCTGAGCGGACTGAGCGCGGCGCTGAGCGACCGGGCGGCCCTCGGTGTCGTGCTCGGTCTCGTCGTCGGCAAGCCTCTGGGGATCATGGCCGCTACCTTCCTGGTAGCACGCTTCACTCGCGCCACCCTCGACGACGGGTTGACCTGGACCGACGTTCTCGGGCTCGCGGTCTTGGCCGGTATCGGATTCACCGTCTCCCTGCTCATCGGCGAACTGGCCTTCGGGAGCGGCAGCGCACGTGACGACCATGTCAAGATCGCTGTCCTGACGGGTTCTCTGCTCGCCGCCCTGCTCGCCGCCGTCGTGCTACGTCTGCGCAATCGCGTCTACCGCCGGCTCCAGGAAGCAGAGACCGCCGACCGCGACCACGACGGCATCCCCGACGTCTACCAAGACCTGCACCGGTCCTCCCCACGCCCGTGGGGGTGATCCGGTCCGGTCGGTCCGCTCGTGCAGCACCATCAAGTCCACCCCACGCCCGTGGGGTGTTCCGCCCTCGGCAATCGAACAGGTGACNCACAGGTAACACACAGGACCGACTCCCACCCTCATAGTCACGGGGCTCCTCCCGGAGCGCCGGCAGGGTAGGAGGACACCGGCCATGGCCACACGTGAGCAGGGAATCCGACGGGTAGGCCCCGTCACCGCCGGACTGGCAGCCGTCGCGGCCGCCGGAGCCATCGGCTTCGGCGTGCTGGCCCATGAGCATTCCGCATCCGCGGCCACCTGGTCCTCGACGACGGACGACAGCTCGGTGACCTCGGGTAACGGATCCACCTCATCGTCGACCTCCGACAGCGCGTCCTCGTCCGGCGGCTGGTCGGGCGGGACGACGGTGGGGAGCGCCGACGGTCCCACGCACGCGTCGACCGGTGGTTCCTGAGATGCCCGGCGCGGCAGCGGCGGTCGAGTGGTCGGTGTGGAGCACGACCGCCCGGCTCGTGGTGACCGAGCCCGGCGCACTGGCCGCCGCCCGGGAGATCGTCGTGGACCATCTCGCGGCCGTTGACGAGGTCGCCAGTCGTTTCCGGGCCGATGCGGAGATCAACCAGCTCGATCACGCCGATGGGACGCCGCAACGGATCAGCCCGCTACTGGCAGACCTCGTCGGTGCGGCGCTCCTCGCGGCCCGGCGCACCGACGGGGACGTAGACCCGACCGTCGGCGGACCGCTCGCCGCTCTCGGCTACGACCGGGACATCACGTTGCTGCCGTCGGACGGTCCGCGGCTGCGGGTGGTGCACCGGCCGGCGCCGGGCTGGCAGCGGATCCGGCTGACCGGGAACACACTGACGCTGCCGGACGACGCGCGGCTCGACCTCGGAGCGACGGCGAAGGCGCAGGCCGCCGACCGCTGCGCCGCTCTGGTCGCCGAACGGCTCGACACCGGCGTGCTGGTCAGCCTCGGCGGGGATGTCGCCACCGCCGGGAACGCGCCGGAGGGCGGCTGGCGCATTCGGGTCCAGGACCGCCCGGGCGAGCCCGCCTGCACCATCACCCTGGCCGCCGGGAGCGCGGTCGCGACGTCCAGCACCCTCGGGCGGCGGTGGCGGCGCGGCGGGCGGCTCCTGCACCACATCCTGGATCCGCGCACCTGCCAGCCCGCGCCGGTGGTCTGGCGGACCGCCACCGTGGCGGCCGCGAGCTGCCTCGACGCGAACACGGCGAGCACCGCCGCGATCGTCCGTGGTTCCGCGGCGGTGGGCTGGCTGCGCCGGCTCGGGATGCCGGCACGGCTCGTCGCCACGGACGGCTCGATCGTCACGACCGCTGGCTGGCCCGCCCCGAGCCGGGCCAAGGTGGCCGGAGCCGGAGTGGCCGGAGCCGGAGTGGCCGGGGTCCGGGTAGACCGGGCCGAGACGGCTCCGCCCGCCGAGGATGGAACCCGAGTCACGTCCGCTGGATCGGCGACACGGCCGAGAGGTTCCGGCCGATGAGCACCGAAGCCCTCTGGTACGCCGCCCGGGGCACGGGCACCACGTGCCTGCTGCTGCTCACCCTGACGGTCGTCCTCGGCATCGTGGCCCGCTCGGGTCGCGGCCTCGCGGGTCTGCCCGGTTTCGCGATCGGCGCCGTGCACCGCGGCGCGAGCCTGCTCGCGGTCGTGCTCCTCGCCATGCACATCGGCACGCTGCTGCTCGACCCGTACGCGAAGCTCGGCATTGCGGATGTGGTCCTGCCGTTCGGCGCCGGCTACCGACCGCTGTGGGTCGGGCTCGGCACCGTCGCCGCCGACCTTCTCATCGCCGTGGTCGTGACCAGTCTGCTCCGCCGGCGCCTCGGCGTGCGCGCCTGGCGGGCAGTGCACTGGGCCGCCTACGGCGCCTGGCCACTCGCCCTCTCGCACGGCCTGGGCTCGGGCACCGACGCCGGCACGCCGTGGCTGCGAGCCGTCGCGATGGCCTGCGCGCTCGCCGTCGCCGGATCCGCGGCCTGGCGCTGCTCCCCCTCCTTCAGGATCCTCCCCCGCCCACACCGGCCCCCCAGCCCGCGACACCAACCGGCGGCGCCCACAACCATGACCCCCAGATCGGAGCAGACATGACCATCCGCGCTGCCACCGGAGCGGCCCAACCGTCCATCCCCACCGGCACCAGCATCGCCACCGGCACCAGCGACGNCGGCCGCGCCGGCTCCCCTGAGGCCCAGCCCGGGTGGGGGCGCGAGCCCTGGCCCGCGGCCATGCACGCGGTACGGCCCGCGGCCGGCGCGGGCGGCCTCCCCGCGCATCACGTCCCGGCCGGACGGCTGCTGACCGCAGCCGCGTCCGACCTCGCCGCGCACGACCGACAGTGTGGACCGCTGCCCTGGCGCGGCGGACCCGGGCGGTTACTTCCGGAGATCCACGACTCCGGGCTGACCGGGCGGGGCGGCGCGGCCTTCCCCACCTGGCGGAAACTCGCCGCGAGCGCCGAGGGCACCTGCCTCGACGGCAGCCACTCCGGCAGCGCGCACCGGGGCAGCACGCACCGGGGCAGCCAGCACCGGAACGCCGGGCACCGAGCCGACCGGTACCGCAGCAGCGCGCACCCCGTGGTCGTCGCCAACGCCGCCGAAGGGGAACCCGAGAGCGCCAAGGACGTCACCCTGCTCACCGTGGCGCCCCACCTCGTCCTCGACGGCCTGCAGCTCGCCGCGGAGGCGGTCGGGGCCGATGACGCCTTCGTCTATCTCAAACCCGGTCCGGCGGTCACGGCGGTCCGGCGGGCGCTGGCCCAACGGCGGGCCGCGGGCTGGGACCGGTTCACCGTCCAGATCCGGGAGGCGCCGGAGACCTTCGTCGCCGGGGAGGCATCGGCCGTCATCGCAGCGCTGGAGGGAGGGGCGGCCCGGCCGCGCGCGCACTGGCAACCGCTCGCCGAGGCCGGTTTCCACGGCCGTCCNACCCTGGTGCAGAACGCCGAGACACTCGCGCACCTCGCGTTGATCGCCCGGTGGGGAGCCAGCTGGTTCCGCTCGGTCGGGACCGCCGAGGAACCGGGCACGTTCCTGGCCACCGTGACGGGAGCGGTCGCCGCGCCCGGTGTCGTCGAGGTGCCGTTCGGCACCCCGCTCGGCACTCTCGCGCAGCTCGCGGGCGGCTTCACCGAGCAGGTCGGGGCCTTCCGGGTCGGCGGTTACAGCGGTGCGTGGCTGCCCGGCGGCCCGGGAGCGACGATCGCGATGTCCCGGGCGGCGCTGGCGCCGTGGGGNGCCGCACCGGGCACCGGAGTGGTCGCCGTCCTCCCGGCCCGGGGCTGTGGGCTCGTCGAGACCGCGCGCATCGTCGGGTACCTGGCCGCGCAGAACGCTGGCCAGTGCGGGCCATGCGTCAGCGGGCTGCCCCAGCTTGCGGACGCCGTGGCCGGGATGGCCCGAACGGATGGCGGGTCCGGCGGCCCGGTGCAGGGGGCTGGCGATCCGGGACAGTCCGCCATCCGGGCGCTGCGCCTCGCCGCCCTGGTCGCCGGTCGCGGCGCGTGCCACCACCCGGACGGCGCGGCCCGCCTCGTGCACAGTGCGCTGCGCACGTTCGTCGACGATATCCGGGCGCACGCCGAGGGCCGCTGCCTCGGCTCGGCGTGCGCATCCTGACCACACCCATCCCGACCAGGCAACGTCGACGAAGAATCCACAGGGGAGACAGATGCCATGAACACCACAGATGCCATGAACACCACAAACGCCGGCGCGGCAGCCGGCCCGGCCCGGCTGTGGATCGACTGGACGGCGTGTGACGGCCGCGGCTGGTGTGTCGAGCTGCTACCCGAGCTGCTGACCCGCGATCCAGCGGGTTATCCGCTGGCTCGCGGGACGACCGGACAGTCGACCCGAAAAATCACCGTCTCCACGGAGCTGATCGAGCATGCTCGTCGGGCGGCGGATGCCTGTCCCCGGCTCGCGCTACACCTGCTCGCCGGCCAGGAACAGGGGTAGCCGGGCCCGGCGGCCGATGTCCGCTGTCTCGCTCGCTACGCTACCGCCGCATTACCACTTTGCTAAAGCCGCGCTACCGCTACCTGCCTGGGTAGCTGGCGGCCGCGAGGGCGAGGATCTCCTCACGGTCCTCGGCGAGCAGGAATCCGGTCGCGATCGCGTCGTCGGTGGCCCGGGTAAAAGCGGCGCGATAGTCCGCGGCGCCGGCGGGGTAACGGGCGGCGAGTGTGGCGGAATCCAGCGGCCGGGNGGAGCCGAAGATGGCGGAGGCGTCGGTGGGGTTCTGCCCCAGGCCGGACAGGACGGCGATGGGAACGTCGACCCAGGGAGTGCGCACGCCACCACGGGCGATGCCGTCCGCATCACGGAGAAGTACCGCTGGATCCGTCGCGGCGGTTAGCAGGTGGGGCGCGGACGGGGGCGCGACACCATAACGGATCCAGTCGTCCAGCGCGGCAATCGCGGCCTGGGCGACATAGTGCTGCTGCGGTCCGCTGTTGATCGCGGCGGTGAACGGGACGCCGAAAGGGGCGGCGCTGGGCACCAGAAGGCGTACCAGCTCCGCGGCAGGCAGCGCACCGTCGTCCCGGAAACCAGCCTTGAGCGTGTAGGTGTCGACGTGCGCCGCACCGGCGATCTCCCAGAGCCGAAACCGGTCGCTATCGGGTTGGCGGGCGCCCACGGCGCCAAGCACGCCGACGACGTCGGTCTCGCTCTGCACGACCATCACGGGCACCGCGACGTCCGTGCGCAGCCGGACATCCCCGGCCAGGGTCGGGCCGCCCCGACCGTCGAGGGACGCCGTGGTCCCCGGGCGGCCCTGGATCAGGTAACCGTCGAAACCGCCATGGCCACCGCCGGCGGCACGGCTCCTATCGCGGTCACCGCCGTCACCGTCCCGCGCCGCGATGGTGTTTACATAGGTCACCAGAAAGAACGCCGCCTGGGATGCGCCCACGGCGATCATCCGCGCCGGACGAAGGTGATCGAGGAGACCGCGACGCACGGTTTCCCCGGCCTGACGGAAGATGTCGAAGCTGTACGCGTCACCGGGATGGGACAGAATCGCGTAACGGGTGGGATCGGCGCTCTTAAGCGACGGCACGATCGGCCACCAACCGGTGCCGCGTTGCTCCCCGGCACCATCTTCGCCCGCATCGCCGCCGTCCGCAATACCGCCGTCCGCAACGGCCCTCGCTTCGACACCGGNCCCTTCGGCGGTGTCGATCCCATCGATGCCGATGCGTTGCGCCGACACCCCCACCCAGGCGAAACCGGCGCGGAGCAGATGCCGATGCGTCGTGAGCCATGCGGNGGCGGCGTCCATTCCGGCAGAGACGTTCAACCATTCCACGACGGCCGTGCCGTTGAAGGCGGTCGGGTCGGCAGGCCGGTAGACGATGAGACGGGTCCGAAACGGCGCCTGACCGGCGACCACCACGTCCCATCTGCCATCAGAGGTGATCGGACCCGTCGCGGCATAGGAGTCGGCGGTTCCGCTCACGAAGAACTCCTCCGCCAGATAGCCGATGGAGGCCAGATCGAAAGACGTCGAGATCAGGCTCGCCTGGCCGGCGATCGGCCCGTCGACTCGCACCGACGCCATCTCCATCAGCTCCATCGATTCGGTTCCTCTCGCGCTCGCCGCACGGATCCACGATCCATCGTGCCGCACGCGAGCGCATCGAACCGATGGCCGCCGTTGCTCAGATGTCATATTCCGGGGACTTTTGACCCGTGACCGGGACATAAATCACGATCCGATGGTCAGGAGCCTCGTGGTCCGCGCGGGCCTCGATGAGGCCGCGTGGAGAGGTGCCACCTCCGAGCCGGTGTGCGGTTTCACTCCGCGGGACGCGCCTGGCATGCCGCGACCACACCGCACATCGAGAATGGGTACGGGTACGGCGCCATCGGGCCACTCGTTGGACCACCCGTTGGACCACCCGTCGGACCACTTTGCCCCGGCCGTGCGGCCCGCTCGTCCCTCGACGGCGGGCCGCACGTGCGCGGATGCGGCTCAGTGGCCGTGCGCAACGGCGCGGCGCAGGACCACCCGGTCGAACTCCTGACCATGCTCGTCCAGGCCCCGGATGGTCAGGGTGGAGTACCCGCCGGGCCGGCCCGGATCGGACTCGGCAGCCACGAAGGCGTAGTCGTCGAAACGGGTCCGCGACCAGTTGATGGACTCCGGTGCCTTCGTCCCGTCGGCCTGCCAGACATAGCTGTTCGGCACAACGTTCGAGCCCGGTACGATTTTTCCTCGGTAGGACTCCGGCTCACCGGTCTGGAACTGGTAGCGGGGCCGTCCCGCGCTGCCCGCGACGATGTAGGTGGTGCCGTCCTTCGCGGGTTCGATCGTCGAGCCGTCGGGCGCCTCGCGGGTCGGTGCGTTCGCGCGGATCGGGTCGGTGCGCTCGTACAGGTGGTTGTGACCCTGCAGCACGAGGTCGACCTGGTAACAGTCGAACAACGGCGCCCAGGCGCCGCGGACGCCGCCGTCGCTGGCGTGCTGCGCGGTCGTCGAATAGGCGCAGTGGTGGAAGAAACAGACGATGAAATCGATATCCGGGTCGTTCCGGTAGCCCTTCAGCGTGCTCTCGACCCAGGACGTCTGCGCACCGTTCGAATATCCGGTGTTCGCCTTGATCTCATAACTGAGGTCGTTGGCGTCCAGCGAGAGCACGGCCACGTTGCCGTGGACGAAGGAGTACACGCTCGGGCAGCCCTGAGGCCCCCCGCCTGGCAGGTCCAGGCGGGCGAGGTGGCCGCCGTAGCCGTGCGGGGAGTAGAGCGCCTCCATGTCATGGTTGCCGGTGGCGAACATCCACGGCGTGCGGGCACTGCTGACCTCGATGTCGGCCAGGTAGACGTCCCAGACGGTCGGGTCATAATTGTCGAAACCGGTAGGAGATACGCCGGCGGCCGTCCGCTTGGGCGGCCTTCCCTGACCCGATGGGTCCGCGTAGCTGATGTCCCCGGCGAGCAGGTGGAACACCGGGTCCTGGCGGGCGATGGCCGCGGTGACAGCCGACGCGTGGGCGACCATCGGGGCGTTGTCGGCCTTGTAGTAATTGTCATCGAACACACCTTTCGGATCGCCCGGCGGGGTGGTGTTCGAACCGTGGTCGCCCATCATCGTGAACCGGAACGGGCCGCCATGGCGTCCCTTCCGGTGTCCGGTGCGGACCGCCTGCACGGGGGTGGCTTCCCCACCGGGAATCCGGAAACGGTAGTAGTATTCCCGGCCCGGCGTCAGATTGTCGAACGCCGCGTGCACGTAGTACTGTTCGACGGCGAGAATCGAGCCGTCGGCCTGGGGGACCTGGGACAGCAGCGGTCGGATCTCCGCCTCGACCGTGCCGCCGAGACCGCGTCCCGGCCCGATATCGACCAGAACCTTGCCGCGGCCCGGGTTACGCGACAACTGCGCCGCCAGCCGAAGCTGCCGGGACGGATCGGCGCCGAAGGCGGTGTGCCTGCCGCCCACGAGCAGGGGACTGTCGTTCGTGGCGGCGTAGGCGGCCCGGCCGAACGGCGTGCCGAACAGGCTCGCCGCGCCGGCACCAGCCAGACCGCCGAGCAGAATCCCGCGTCGGCTGACCGGCCGCCGCCGGAGAAAGGTCTGGAGCCATTCGTACTGCTCGGCGATTGTCATGTCCTCGGCCATACCGGCCGGAACACCCGACGCCACCACTTCGCTGGGAGGACTCACAGGCATACCGCTGAAAGTAGGCCCGTCGCCTGTCGAATATTGCAAATACACGGTGGCGAACCACCGAAATATTTGTAAACATCGCGGGAGGACTTCCCTGGCCCTGGCGGAGTCAGCCTGCTGACGGGCATCAGCCTGCTCTATGATCATCCTGTTCCTGATTCCTGCCGGCAGCCGTGCCCAGTGCGCGGGTACGGCCCATGGTTGGGCCGTACCCGCTCGGGCATCCGCCAGGTATTCCCGAACGGGTATCTCCCGCGGGTGGCTCCGGCTGGCGTTTCCGTCAGCCGGAGCCACCCGCACGCAGGGCGCACTCAGCGCCGCTCAGCCGGCATCGTTCAGCCGGCATCGTTCAGCCGGCATCGTTCAGCCGGCATCGTTCAGCCGGCATCGTTCAGCCGGCGCCGAAGAGCCCCTGCGCGAGAAAGCCGCCCGCGGGCGCCGCGGGCGGGACGGCGAACAGGGCACTGGAGGTGTGCCGGATGAAGGTGTTCAATGCGTCGCCGGCCGCGAGGGTCCGCTGCACCGCGACGAACGCCGTACGCGGGTCGGCCTGGTAGGCCGCGAAGAACAGGCCGGCGTCCGGCTCGCCGGCTGAGTCCAGGCCGTCGTCATAGGAGTAGCCGCGACGAAGCATGGCGATCCCACCGTGGAACGACGGGTGGGACAGCCGGACATGGGCGTTGCCGGCGATCGCGAGACTGCCGTCGGCGGCGCGGGCAGTGAAGTCCGGCTGGATGGTCTCAGCGCCGCCCTGCCCCACCGGCGGTGCCGAGAGCGCGGTACCGTCGGACTTACGGCGGCCGATGACCGCGCTCTGAGCCGTCTCGTCCAGCCGCGCCCAGGCATCGAGCAGCATGCGGATACGCCGGCAGACCAGGTAGGACCCGTCCCGCATCCATTCCGGCCCGCTGGACACCCACACCGCCCGGTCGAACCGCGGCGTGCCCGGTCCCGGGTTGTCCGTGCCGTCGATCTGCCCCATCAGGTTGCGTGGGGTGGACCCGGGGTTGAACGCGGCCGCCGCGGAACGAAGGAATCCCCGCTGGATCCAGCGGGGCCTGGCATCCTGAGCGGCGAGACGACGCATCTGCCGGGAAGCCGAGACCGCGACCATCGGATCCTCGGCGCAGNCCTGCACGCCGAGANCCCCGCCACTGCGCGCCAGATCGAGCTGGTCACCGGGCATCGCGGGAATGTCCGCGAACTCCGCGGGTATCTGCGCGTCGAGACCGGCGCGGCGCAGCGCGGNCGCGCCGAGCCCGATGGTGATCGTCAGCCCCGCCGGTCCGAGTCCCTGGGTGTCCCGCTCAGCGCCGTCGAGCGGCTCGCCTCGCATCAGCACCGCGGCGGCGGCCGTCCAGGTGCGCAGCACCGCGGCGAGGGATGTGCGGACCGCGGCCGGGCCGGACGTCGTCAGGTCGTAGGCGGTGAAGACGAGCTGCGCGGGAGGGCGGTCGGCGATTCCGGGCTGGTGACGGCCGTCGCCCACCNCCCCGGCCAGCGCCTCACGACGGACCGCGGCGACGCGGTCCGTCCCGCCCGACTGGTCCTCCTGGGGACGTTCCGCGGCAACGGCGACACCGCCGTCGAGGGCCATGACTCCCCCGAGGCCTCCCCCGATCGCGACACCACCGCCGAAGCCGAGCAGCCCGGCGCCCCGCAGCACCCTGCGGCGGTGGGGACCGATCGGGCGGTTCTCCCGGACCGCATCCGTCGCATCGGCGACATCCGTTACATCGGCAGCGTCCACAATGTCCGACACGCCCGCCCTACCGGCTCTATTGGACATACCAGTTTCAGCCATACCGGTTCCATCCGTCCTGTCGCTCACGGGATCCATACCGGCGCCGCGGTGAGATCCGACATCATCCTCGGGCCGGCAATCCTCGGGCCGACGTCAGGGCGGCGATTGTCACCGGAGGACACCCGGGTGAGCCGTCCGGTGAGGTGTTCGCATGGATCATAGGGCAGTTCCGCGATGTCCGTGAGGTGCATGTCCCGCATAGTGACTGTCGAACCGCACTCAGCGCCGCCCATCCCGGGCCTAGAGACGTCGTGTCGTCGAACGTTTACACATAGATACAGAATGAAGCGGAAATGCCGAACGGCCTGCCAACGGGCGACACGAGGAACCGATCAGCGTGCGGGAACGACGACGTCACCGACGCGCGGGACCATGCCCGGCCCGGCGGATCTCACCGGTCGCAGAGGTTCGGGTCGCTGCCCCAGCCACGCAGCACGTTCTTCTNGATCTTTCCGGTGGAAATCTTCGGCAGCTCACGGAAGATGATCTGCCGTGGAGGGCGCCGTCAACCACCGCGGGGCGCTCGGCGAACGCCCCAGCCGACCTTGACTAACCCTCCGCGCTTCTCCGGGCGACGGGTTCGCCCCGGCGACGGGCCAAGCCCCACCGTGCACTCGAGTTCAGTCCGCGCAGCGCCCTGCGCACGGCCGGGTGCTGGCTGACACGGTGCACCGGGTAGCGCCACGGCGGCTGTTCGCCCTGGCGCGACGCCATCGAGTAGGCGAACGACACCGGATCCTGATCGAGGTATGGGTCCACCCGTTCGAACCAGGCCATGCTCGTCCGCGCCGCCGCCTGCAGAGGNCCCAGGGCCGCCCGGCCCCGCCGGTCGAAATCTCGCAGCGCGGCCGGCAGATCGCCGCCGCTGTCGTACATGCTCTGCGCGAGCGCGACCGCATCGACGATCGCGAGCGCCGTGCCCGACCCGAAGGCGAAGTGCGTGGTGTGGGCGGCGTCACCGATCAACACGACGTTGTCGTGGTACCAGCTCCGATTGGTGACATCGGCGAAGCGCAGCCACCGCGCCGCCCGGCCGCGGCACTGGCTGATCAGCGGATGGCCGTCCAACGGACCAGAGAAGATCTTTTCCAGCATCCGCGGCGCGTCCTCAGCGCTCAGGAGATCAAGGCCGAGTCCCTTCCACGTCCGCTGGGAGCATTCCACGATGCAGGTGCTGACGCCGACGCTGGACGGATAGGCGTGGAACCAGATCCATCCCGCGGAGGTCCGTTCGAAGGCGAAGGTGAAGCTGTCGAAGCGCTTGTCGGTGCCGAGCCAGATGTACGGGTTACCGCCGATCTCGACCTTGGTACCGAAATCGTCCTGGGCCAGCTGGCGCACCCGGCTGTTCGCGCCGTCGGACGCCACGACGAGATCGGCGTCGGCATACGGGCGCAGGTCGTCCACCTCGTGCCGGTACTCCACCTCGACGCCGAGATCGGTAGCCCGCCGGGCGAGGATTTCGAGCAGCGCGGCCCGCTGCAGGCTGAAGCCGTAGCCGGTGAGATATGCCGCCGACGATCCGCCCAGACTGATCCGCTGTTCCTGCCAGAGAGTGGACGCAGCCCGCAGGGCACGAGCGCTGCCTGGGTCGTTGCGGAAAAGGACGTCCAGAAGGTTATCCCAGTACACGACCCCCCAGCCGTAGGTCGCCCCGGGCGGGTCGCGTTCGAGGACTATGATCTCCTGGCTGGCGTCACGGCGTTTCGCCGAGATAGCGAAGTAAAGTCCTGCCGGTCCGCCCCCCACACAGACGATCCTCACCGCAGGTGCCTCCTCTGTGTTCCTCCTCGGCGTGACCCGGACGGCGGGTGGCAACGACCGTTCGCCGGCTCGTCACCACCGTCGCCCCGGAGAGGAGCACCGCCAGCGGATGTCGTGGTGCCCACTTGTCGGGTTGCCCGGTTTCCCCGCATTGTCGGGTTACCCCGCGTTGTCGGGTTTCCCGGTTTCCCCGCATTGTCGGATTTCCCGATTGTCGGGTTGACCGATCGTCAGATTGCTGGTCGGGTTGCTGGATTGTCGGGAGCCGGGATCACCAGCCACCCCAACGACCCCAGCCACCCCAACGACCCCAGCCACCCCAACGACCCCAGCCACCCCAGTGGCCCCAGCCGCCCCAGTGGCCCCAGCCCCAGCCCCAGCCCCCGAAGAAACCGGTGACCTGCCGGAACGAGCCCTCGGCCCGGAGCGTCGGTGCCTCATATGTTGCTTTCATGCCGGATTCCTCCGTCCGACTTCGACTTATTCGATCCATGTAACTCTCGGCGATCAAGACGACACCGTGGCTGCCGTCGGCGTCCCAGCTCCGACCTCCACTTACCGCCTGTGACCAACCATCTTCGATTCTGCCCCTTTGCTGTCCATTGCTGGTTCATCACTGGTTCGGTGGCACCGGCGGGAGTCGCGGNGGAGACGGGCGCCGATCAAGAAGATCATCGCCGTAGCCGGCCGAAGCCCCGACTCACGGGCCGGCAGCCGTCGCGAAGGTCCCACGCCGCATCGAAGGCGCCCTGCGGGGCCGGACGGGAGCGTTAGGCGACGTCGCGGTCGCGCGCGTCCTCGGGCAGCAGGGTGCGCAGGCCCAGAATGATGTTGGTGATCCCGAACTCGAAATCCTCCGGGACGGTGACGCCGGAAGGCTGCGCCGCCGCGGGGACCGCCGCGGCCGGATCCTCAGCCGGCCGCTCGGTGAGCAGGAAGCCCCGGGTGTATGTCGAGAGCGTGAAGAAAGCGTGCCAGGCCAGCGACGACGGGAATCCGGCATCCCGCAGCCCAGCCAGCAGTTCCGCCGCCCGCGGCCAGGAGGTGATGGTCTCCTGGTAGGTCAGACTACCGATACGACGTGCAATCAGGTCGCATTTCAGGTCGTCGACGGCGAGCAGCGCATAGAAATTTTTGAAGAACTCGCGGAGCACGTCCTCCCAGGCGTCACCGCGGAGGGCAGGCATGCTCTCATAGAAAGAGACGAGTGCTTCCTCGGCCATGGCATCGAGGAGTTCTCGCTTACTCTTGAAATACCAGTAGATGCTGGTGACACCGACGTCGAGATACGCGGCCAGGCGGGGCATGCTCAACTGATCTACCGGCGTGTCCCGACAAAACTCGAAGACGCCCGCCAGAATCCCCGGGGCATTGATGGATCCCCGAGCACGCCGCGACCGGGGGCGCTTCGAGCCCGTGTTCGCCGAGGGGGGCACGCGCTAGCCTCCGCATCGTGGGGATGGCCCGGGAACGGCCCCGCCGCCCAGGACCACACCGAGTATCCTACCGGATGGTTCTCCGGATGGCGTGAGATATCTGCCGCATCCGGCGGGTGCAGTGGTTGGCCCAGGGCCAGACGGCAGGATAGTCCAGACCACCACAAGGCCACCCCGCCGAAGGCCGGCCGGACCGTCCCGCCCGGCACACCACACGCCNCCTCCGGCGCCGTCGCCCCGCCGCAATCCGCGCTCTTACCACCGCCCTCCCCATCACCCCCAACCCACCGACACCCCCCACCCGCCCAAACCGGACACCCACCTCAGTTCCACCCCACACCCACTCCGACCCACGCCGAATCCACCAGCTCAACACCACACACCTACACTGACCGGAACAGTCACTGACCGGAACAGTGCGGCATCGCGACTCCACCCACCAGGCGACCGAAGACCAACACCAGGAGGGTGAAAATGGCCATTCCGCGGCGCCAGGCAATCAGGATCGGCGCTTATCTCCTCAAACAGAAACTCGCCAGACGGGACAAGTTCCCGATCACCCTCGAACTCGAACCCCTGTTCGCATGTAACCTCGCCTGTGAGGGCTGCGGCAAGATCCAACATCCCGCGGACGTGCTGAAACAGCGCATGCCCGTCGAGCAGGCGCTCGCCGCCGTCGACGAGTGCGGCGCCCCCGTGGTGTGCCTGGCAGGCGGCGAACCGCTGATGCACCCGCAGATCGAGGACATCGTGGCAGGCCTGGTGAAACGTAAGAAGTTCATCTACCTGTGCACGAACGCCCTCCTGATCCCACGCAAGATCGACAAGCTGCGTCCGTCACCGTACCTGTCCTTCGCGGTACACATCGACGGCCTCGAGGAACGCCATGACAAGTCCGTGGCCAAGCCGGGCGTGTTCGCCCAGGCCGTGGACAACATCAAAGAGGCGCAGCGCCGCGGCTTCCGCGTCACCACGAACACCACGTTCTTCAACACCGACACCCCTCAGACCGTGATCGAGGTGTTGGACTTCCTCAACAACGACCTCAACGTCGACGGGATGATGCTCTCCCCCGCCTACGCCTACGAGAAAGCCCCCGACCAGGACAGCTTCCTCGGGGTCAAGGAAACCCAGGAACTGTTCCGCAAGGCGTTCGCCGACGGCCGCCGCAAGAACTGGCGGATCAGCCACTCCCCCCTGTTCCTGGACTTCCTCGAAGGCAAGATCGACTTCCCGTGCACGGCCTGGGGCATTCCGTCCTACTCCCTGTACGGCTGGCAGAAGCCGTGCTATCTGATGGGCGACGGCTACGCCAAGACCTACCAGGAACTCCTTGACACCACCGACTGGGAGGCCTACGGACGAGGCCGCGACCCACGCTGCGCGAACTGCATGGCACACTGCGGCTACGAACCGACCGCCCTCGCGGCGACCCTGTCCTCCCTGCGGGAATCCATCCGCGCGGCCCGCTGAGACCGGCCCCCGGACCACCGGCCAGTCCGGGAACACCGGCCAGCCCCGGGAAACGACCTCGGTGCCGGCGTCCACATCCTCCGGGCGGAGGGCGACGGCCGCCGCACCGAGGTCCTCCACCACCAGACACCCGGCTCAGATGTGCCGGGAAGGGCGGCATAAGCGGGATCCGACCCGAAACCGCATTATGATCNAATTATGACCACTGGCGCCCCGACGCTCACCCACCGTCCCCTCGCCGGTCCGACGTCGTGGGCCGCGGCGGCGCCCGTCTCGCCCTCGTAGGGCTCGCGGGTCTTTGTAGGGGTCCCACAACACCTGACCGCCGACATCGGTAGCGACGGAGCTGTCCAGACCGCGCCCCGAGCTGGGAAGGTGACCCGGAGCGAGGATCGGAACCGCCTTTCGGGCGTTCCGCCCTCATCGTGACGGGAAGGGGTAGTTAGTGGTTTACGACAAGATCGTGGTAACGGGTCTCGGTGCGATGACTCCACTCGGCGGCGACCTCGCCGCCACCTGGGACGGGCTGGTCGCGGGTGCCTCGGGTGTCGCGGTGATCGAAGACGAATGGGCGCGGGAGCTGCCGGTCCGACTCGCCGCACAGCTGCCCGTCGACCCCGCGGCAACACTGCCGCGCAAGGACAGCCGCAAGCTCGACCGCGGTGAACAGATGGCGATCGTCACCGCCCGGCAGGCATGGGCGGACGCGGGATCCCCCGAGGTCGCTCCCGAGCGGCTCGCGGTCGTCATCGGCACCGGTTACGGCGGGGNGCAGTCCACCCNGGGCCNGCACCNCATCCTGGAGCAGGCCGGTGCGCGCCGGATGTCCCCTCACACGGTGATCATGCTAATGCCCAACGGCCCGGCGGCGTGGGTGAGCATCGACCTCGGCGCGAAGGCCGGCGCCCGCACCCCGGTCAGCGCCTGCGCGTCCGGCGCCGAGGCGATCGCCACCGGTATGGAGATGATCCAACACGGGCTGGCCGACGTCGTGGTCGCCGGCGGCGTCGAGGCGCCGGTCGACACGCTGCCGCTGGCGGCGTTCGCGCAGATGAAGGCCCTCTCGACCCGGCACGGCGACCCGGCAGCCGCCTCCCGGCCCTTCGACGCCGACCGTGACGGCTTCGTGCTCGGCGAGGGCGCCGGCCTGCTGGTCCTGGAACGGGCCGGGTTCGCCGCCGCCCGCGGCGCCCGCGTGTACGCCGTCGCCGCCGGCGCGGCCACCAACTCCGACGCCCTCGACATCGTCACCGCCGACCCCGCCGGGCAGCGCAGGGCCATCGAGGCCGCACTGGCCGGCGCCGGCCTCACCCCCACCGATATCGACCTCGTACACGCCCACGCCACCTCTACCCCCGNCGGCGACCCCCTGGAGGCCGAGGCGATCACTCAGACAATCGGCACCCATCCGGCGGTCACGGCCACCAAGTCGATGACCGGGCACATGCTCGGCGCCGCCGGCGCGGTGGGCGCCATCGCCACGGTGCTCAGCATCCGCGACGGCGTCATACCCCCGGTGCGCAACCTTGACCGGCTCGACCCGACGATCAAGCTCGACGTCGTGTCCGGACCGGCCCGCCACGAGACCGTCCGCGCCGCCGTGGCCAACGCCTTCGGCTTCGGTGGGCACAACGTCTCCCTGGCATTCACCGCCCCCTGAACCGGCCGCACCGACCCCGCCGGGCGTGGGCGAGGAGGAGGGTGACGTCGTCGTCGTAGCCGTCGTTGCCGTCGTTGCGGTTGAGGAGGGTCAGTAGCCGGTCCGCGGTGGTGGGCAGGTCGGCTGTTTCGGTGAGGATGCGCAGCAGGCGTCGGCAGCCCTCGCCGATGTCGACGGTGGGGGATTCGACGAGGCCGTCGGTGTAGAGGGCGAGGGTGGAGCCGGGGGGGAAGCGGTGGCGGGTTTCGGTGAAGGTCTGTTCGGTGACGCCGAGGATGATCCCGTGGGGGTCGTCGAGGAGGTCGGCGGTGCCGTCGGGGTGGCGCAGGGCGGGGGGGAGGTGGCCGCCGTTGGCCACGGTCAGGGTGCTGGTGGCCGGGTCCTGGATGACGT
>NZ_JPGU01000041.1:15687-37028 GCF_000732115.1 Frankia sp. CeD | reverse complement strand
GGACCGGCCCACTGCCCCGCATCATGACCACACTCCGTAACCTGATCATCGGGCTGATTCGCCTCGCTGGCCATAACCGCATCGCCCCGACCATCCGCAGAATCCGACACGACAACGCCCTGCTCCTGGCCAGGCACTGTTGCATCGGCGGAGTCCGTTGTCCCACGGCCGCCGTCCGGTCATGATCGAGTGATGCGTCGGCGTCGTGCCTGTCCACCGGTCCCAGTGTCGGAGTTCGCCGGCTTCCGGTTCCCACCCGAGGTGATCGTCCTCGCCGTCCGCTGGTATCTGCGGTACGCGCTGTCCTACCGGGATGTCGAGGAGCTCCTCGCGGAACGCGGCCTCGAGGTTGATCACGTCACGGTGTACCGGTGGGTGCGGCGCTTCACGCCCCTGCTGGTCGACGCGGCCCGGCCGTGCCGGCACCGGCCCGGTGACAGGTGGTTCGTGGATGAAACCTACGTCAAGGTCTCCGGCCGGTGGACGTACGTGTACCGGGCTGTTGACCAGCACGGGCAGGTCATCGACGTCCTGGCCAGCACCCACCGCGACCAGGCCGCCGCCCGACGCTTCTTCGCCCGGGCGCTGACGCACGGGCGCCGCCCGGTCGAGGTCACTACGGACAAGGCCGCGGTCTACCCGCGGGTCCTCGACGAGCTACTCCCTGGGGCCTGTCATGTCGACGCCGCCCGGGAGAACAACCGGATCGAAACCGACCACGGCCGGTTGAAAGCACGGATCCGGCCGATGCGCGGACTGAAACGCCTCCGCTCCGTCCAGACCGTCAGCGCCGGACACGCCTTGGTCCAGAACATCCGCCGCGGCCACTACGAACTCGGAATCGACAGCAGCCCGCACCTGAGGTTGGCAGCCGCGTTCACCGAACTCGCCGCAGCCCTCTGACCAGCAGACATCCGGCCCGTTGGCATACCCAGCTTCCCCATAATGCAACAGCGCCGCCGGGGATGGGTGGGCGGTGCGCTGGGGTGTGCAGGTCGATATCCGGCGTATCGCGCTGGATGGGCCCACCGACGTCGGGCGGGTCAGTAACTACCTGGCGAAGTACATCACGAAGTCTGCGGCGGCCGGTGGGGCGTTGGATCATCCGGTGCGGTCGCTGGCCGCACTCGGCCGGCTGGTCCTGGTTCCGCATGTGCGCCGGTTGGTGGAGACCTGCTGGCGGCTCGGCCACGACGCCACGTTCACGGCGGCGTTGGATGCGGCACTCGGCCGGGACTCCGGCGATGTCCCGCGACTGGTCCGCTGGTCTCACCAAATGGGCTTTGGTGGTCACTGGCTGTCAAAGTCGCGGCGGTACTCGACCACGTTTGGTGCGCTGCGGACGGTGCGGCGAGTCTGGTCGCGCACGATCGGTGCGGCGATGTCGGGCCGGGTGCCGGTGGATGCGTTCGGCCGTCCGGACGGCGATCCCGACACGTTGGCCCTCGGGGCATGGACCTACGCGGGGCGTGGTCTATATGCCGGGGATCACGGTGATGATCCACCTGACGGGATGTCGGTGCCGGCGGCTGGATCGGGTTCCGACGTGTGGCTGGCCGGGCTATGAGCAGCGAAGCTTCTGTTCAGCTCTCGCTGTTCGACGACACCCCCGACGATGCCGACACCGGCGCCGATGAGGCGGCCTCTGCCGTGGCTGGCCAGCAGGCGAGCACCGAAGGTTCCGGTAGCTCCTCGACTGTTTCTGCCCCGATGGCTACCGGGGGTGCGCCGCGGAACGTGACCACGGTGCGGGTGGGTGGGCGGGCCGGCACCCGACCGGTACCGGTGCCGGGTTCGGCGCGGTCTCGGCGGGTGTTNTCCGATGCGGCGGNGGNATGGGGGCGGCGTCAGGCGTTGGCGGCTCCGGTGTGGTCGCGGGAGAAACGGCGCCGGGTCGCGGCGCTGCTCGGGCTGGTCCTGGCCGACGATCCCGGCGGTTAGGTCTCTTCTCGCCAGACCGGGTCCAACAGGTCGGGGTCGAACCTGCGGCCCCTGCCGGCGGGGNGAACGACCACGGCGATCAGATGCTCTTTGATGATCGCGCGTTGGCGGGCAAGCGAGTAGGTGTCCCACTCGGCGCGGACATCGGCGGGGCGGGCGTGCGCGTTCGCCGTGGCCACCAAATGATCGTTCCGTCCCTTGAGAAGGGCTTCTTCCTGCTCCCTGAGCTCTTCCATGGTCGGGAAGTAGTCCTTCGGGGAGATCCGCCGGGGCACCGACGTCCACGCGGCCCGGGTCGCGGTGATGCTCTCCTGCACCTCGGCCAGCGCGGCTTCCCCCTCCCACGGGGCAACCTCCACCACGGCGCTCGCGGTCTCCAACTCGATCTTGTTGAACAGCGCCGCCAGAATATGATCATCGGTGTGGGGGCCGTGGCGGGAGACCTTCCCGCACCCTCCCTGCGTCGGCGCGGGGCACCGGTAGATCGCGTGCTTGCGTTCCCGGTACGGCGGTGACCCGAACATCGACCGGCCACACCGGCCGCACGCCACCACGCCGCTGAGCAGGTAGCGGCGGGAGTTATGCCCCTGCTGGGCATAGGTCCGGCCCCCGATCTTGGCGATCACCTGTTCCCACCGGCGTACACCGATGATCGCTTTCCACTGGCCCTTCACCGGGACTTCGATGGTCCGCCCGTCCGGGGTGCGTTCCTTGCGGGTGACGACCTGCATGTACTTCGCAACATGGCCGTTGACGTTGGGTTCCTCGACCCCCCGGCCGCGTAGGCCGCAGATCCGGGGGTTGCGGTAGACCTTCAACACGCTGCTCTTGGTCCACTTCTTCCCCCGGGTCCCGCGGACACCGGCGGCGTTCCACTCGTTCACCAGGTCAATGACCGGCACCCCGGCCAGGATTCTGCGGGCCCCTTCCCGCAGAATCCTGGCCTCGGTGAGATCCAACGTGCGTTTGTCGTCCTTCCAGCCGAACGGACGGCTGCCCCCCACCGGCACTCCTCGTTCGGCGCGCTGCTTGTGGGACCGGCGGACCCGGCGGGAGGTGTCCGCGCTGGCCTTGTTCGCCGCGACCGCCTGCGCGCGGGCGTTCGCCTTCCCGTACTCGGTGGTCAGATCGACTCCGGGCCCGACGATCGGGCGGCCGTACAGCTCGACGACTTCGATCGCGTCTTCACAGATCGCGTAGGTCCCGGGTGAGACGGTCCAGGTCCCACACGATCGCCCCGTCCAGAAACCCGGACCGCAGATCGGCCAACAATTCAGCGTAGTCCGGGCGGATCACACGAGAGATCATCGTGCCGTCTTCCAACACGATCGTCTTCTTCTTCCAGGCGGACTTCTTCTCCTGGTAGACCTTCTCGATCGTCGCGCCGTTCTCCTCGGCGAACTCGTACCCGTCTTCGTCCTGGCGTTCTAGCGCGTCATCCCCACCGACCAGTTCCGAGTACCGGGTGTACAGACCAAGTCGCAAACCGTTCAACTTCGCCATGTGAAAAGTGTAGTTCGTACGATCGTTGCACCCACCGGTAGACGGTGACGTGGTCAACGTCGATGCCGCGCTCAGCCAGCAGCTCCTCGACGTCCCGGTACGACAGGGCGAACCGTAGGTACCAGCGGACAGCGAGAATGATCACCTCGGGTGGGAACCGGAACCCCGCGAACTCCGACACCGGAACCGGTGGACAGGCACGACGTCGACGCATCACTCGATCATGACCGATCGGCGGCCGCGGGACAGCGGACTCCGCCGATGCAACAGACCCCTGGTGCGGGATCTGCAGGCAGACTACGGGCCGGATCGGGCGCAGCAGTGCTCAGCGGAGCGGGAGTCGACGGACCCGCACGTGGGTGGTGCTGAGCGAAACGACCACGCCCTGTTCGAGATCGTCTTCCAGCGCGGGCAGGTTTGCCAGCAACAGGGCGGCTTGCGCGTCGGGCTTGAGCTGGTCGCCGGAGCGGAGCAGGACGAGCGAGGGAGCGGTGCCGCGGCTGAGCGCGAGCAAAGTAGTGAAGTCGCTGTCGGCGGAGATGATCGAACGTCTCTCGGTGACGGCGAACGTGCTGACCTCGGTGTCAGGGGAACCACCGAGCCCGTGATCGAGGACGTGTGTCGTGTCGATGCCTTTGTCGCACAGCAGTTCGGCGACCCGCGGCGAGAGGTTCTCGTCGACGAGAAACCTCATGCGGCGATGAACGGGCGCTCTTGCGGCATCGTCTCCGCGGCGAACGCGAGAGCTGCGAGCACGTCGTCGCGGGTGAGCGACGGGTAGTCGGCGAGCAGTTCCTCGACCGTCGAGCCAGCCGCAAGCTGGCCCAGCACCGCGGACACAGTAACCCGGGTACCGCGAATCGCCGGCGCGCCCGCCATGATGGCCGGGTCAGCCGTGATGCGGCTGGCGGTGGTCATAACCACGAGTCTACGGCGGACCCTCAACAGGGACGCTGTTGCGTCCGGCGGAGGCTCCCCCAGGGTTGGGCACCGCGCCTCCCGCAGCATGTGGCCAGACACATCGGCCGAGGAAAGTCGCCGGAACCGCCGTCAGGATACCCGATCAGTGCTCTCCGCATCCGGCTTCTCACGCAGTCCGAACTCCAGGGCACCCGACGCAGCCGGGACGGCTCTGTCGCATCAGCAGAGTCCGTTGTCCCGCAGCTCCCGACCGGTCATGATCGAGTGATGCGTCGACGTCGTGCCTGTCCACCGGTCCCGATGTCGGAGTTCGCCGGGTTCCGGTTCCCACCCGCGGTGATCATCCTGGCAGTCCGCTGGTACCTGCGGTACGCCCTGTCGTACCGTGACGTCGAGGAACTCCTCGCCGAACGCGGCCCCGAGGTCGATCACGTCACGGTCTACCGGTGGGTGCGCCGGTTCACCCCGCTGCTTATCGACGCGGCCCGGCCATGCCGGCACACACCGGGTGATCGTTGGTTCGTCGACGAAACGTATGTGAAGGTCGCTGGACGATGGACCTATCTGTACCGGGCCGTCGACCAGTCCGGCCAGGTCATCGACGTGCTGGCCTCCGAGAAGCGGGACCTCGCCGCAGCCCGCCGGTTCTTCACCCGCGCCCTGTCCCACGGCCGGCGGCCCGTCGAGGTGACCACCGACCGGGCAGCCTTCTACCCACGAGTCCTCGACGAACAGCTCCCCGCCGCTCATCACGTCGNCGACCAGTACGCGAACAATCCGATCGAAGCCGACCACGGCCGGTTCAAGGCACGACTACGGCCGATGCGCGGCCTGAAACGCCTCCGCTCCGCACAGACCATCGGCTCCGGGCACACGTTCGTGCAGAACATCCGCCGCGGCCACTACGAACTGGGCGTCGATGCCGACCTCCGGAACCGGCTGACGGCTGCCTTCACCGAACTCACCCTGGCCATCTGACCGCCCACCCGAGACGGCTCCACCACGCCCCGCCTCCGCCCAATGCAACAGCGCCGATGGACACAGCTGACCATCATGCCGGCAGCCCGCTCCACCGCGTCAGCGCGTCAGCGCGTCAGCCCAGCTCACGGGCCCAAGCCGACTTCTGGCACCCCACAACCTCGGCAGGCTGTCCCGCCTCCGGCGACGGGTCGCTCATACGGTGACCGCTCGGGCACCCAGCAGGGCCTTGAGGTCCCCGAGCAGCGAACTACTCGCCTGCACCTGGAGTTCGAGCAGGAGCAGATGCGTGTTCTGCGGGCCTTCGAGACGCAGGTGCACCGGAGTTGTCCCGGGATGGGTCGTCAGGACGAGTTTGAGGTCATCGACCAGCGGTGGTGTGATCTTGTGTGACGGCAGAGTGATGACGACCGGCGGCCCNTTCACGTGCGTCGCGACATCGACCACCGTCAGGTCCTGGGCAAACAGCGAGACCGACCCCTCCCGCTCGTTGATCCTGCCCCGCACCGAGATGACCGCGTCGGTCGCGAGCGCGTACGAATGGACCTCGTAGGACTGGGGGAAGAACAGCACCTCGACGGAGGCATCGAGATCCTCGACGGTCACGATCGCCCACGCCTTGGCGGTGTTCTTGTTGATCCGCCGGTCGATCTTGCTGATGATACCGGCGATCTGTACGGTCGTCCCGTCGTTGGCCTCGGCGAGGTCGACGATCCGGGTGTCGCGGTGGCGATCCAGCGCCCGCTCGGCGCCTTCGAGCGGATGCGAGGACACGTACAGGCCGAGCATGTCGCGTTCCTGAGCCAGCAGCTCCTTCTTCGGCCATTCGGGGCCGGACAGGTCCAGGTCGAGTCCTAGCCCCGGGCTCTCCTCCTCCTCGCCGGCGCCCCCGTCGCCGAACAGGTCGAACTGGCCGATGGCCTCGGCCCGCTTCGTGATGATCACCGCGTCGATCGCGTTCTCGTGTACGTTGACCAGCACCCGGCGGTGATGGCCCAGCGAGTCGAACGCCCCGGCCTTGATCAGCGAGTCGATGGTGCGCTTGTTGCACACCCCGATGTCGACCTTCTGCAGGAAGTCGGCGAACGACTCATACGCGCCCTTCCTCCGCCGGGCCGCGGCTATCGAGGCGACGACGTTCTCCCCCACATTACGGACGGCCCCCAGGCCGAAGCGGATCGAGTCCCCGACCGCACCGAACCGCAGGTCCGACTCGTTGACGTCGGGGGGCAGGACCTGGATACCCATCCGGCGGGTCTCCGCCAGGTACACCGCCATCTTGTCCTTGTCGTCACCGACGGACGTCAGCAGCGCCGCCATGAACTCGGCCGGGTAGTTGGCCTTGAGGTAGGCCGTCCAGAACGACACGACACCGTACCCAGCGGTGTGGGACTTGTTGAACCCGTAGCCGGAGAACGGGACAAGCACGTCCCACAGCGCCTGGACCGCCGCGTCGGTGTAGCCCCTCTCCTTCATCCCGGCGGAGAACCGAGCGAACTCCTTGTCCAGGATCTCCTTCTTCTTCTTACCCATCGCGCGGCGCAGCAGGTCGGCGCCGCCGAGGCTGTAGCCGGCCAGCTCCCGGGCGATGGCCATGACCTGCTCCTGGTAGACCACCAGGTGGTAGGTCTCGCCGAGGATGGGCTCCAGCGCCTCGGCGAGCTCGGGATGGATCGGGAGGATCTCCTTGCGGCCGTTCTTGCGGTCTGCGTACTCGATGTGGCTGTTGGCCGCCATCGGGCCGGGCCGGTAGAGCGCGAGCACGGCGGCGATGTCGCCGAACTTCGTCGGTGCCATCAGGCGCAGCAGGTTACGCATCGGTCCGCCGTCGAGCTGGAACACCCCGAGCGTGTCGCCGCGGGCGAGCAACTCGAAGGCCTTGGCGTCCTCCAAGGGGAGGGTGGACAGGTCGATGTCGACGTTGCGGTTACGCTTGACGGCCTCGATCGCGTCACCGATGACGGTGAGGTTCCGCAGCCCGAGGCAGTCCATCTTGAGCAGGCCCATCTCCTCGCACTGAGGAAACGGGAACCCGGTGATGATCGCGCCGTCATTGTCGCGGCGATGGATCGGCAGGACATCCAGCAGCGGCTCCGAGCACAGGATGACCCCGGCGGCGTGGACACCAGTGCCGCGGGTGAGCCCCTCCAGCCCCCGCGCGGTGTCGATGACCTTCCGAACCTTGGTGTCGGTCTCGTACTGGGCCCGGACCTCGGCGGCCTCACCGTACCGCTCATGGTTCGGGTCGAAGATCCCGGCCAGCGGGATGCCCTGGCCCNTCACATCCGGCGGCATCGCCTTCGAGATCTTGTCGCCGAGGGCGTAGTCGTAACCCAGCACCCGGCACGAGTCCTTGATCGCGGCCTTGGCCTTGATCGTGCCGAAGGTGTTGATCTGCGCGACGCGGTCCTCGCCGTACTGCTCGGTGATGTAGCGGATCACCTCACCGCGTCGACGTTCGTCGAAGTCCAGGTCGATATCCGGCGGGCTGATCCGCTCCGGGTTGAGGAACCGCTCGAAGANCAGCGCGTGCTCGATCGGGTTCAGCTCGGTTATACCCAGGATGTAGGCGATCATCGACCCGGTCGCCGATCCACGCCCCGGACCCAGCCCGATGCCCCGATCTCTCGCGAACTTGCAGATGTCGGCGACGACCAGGAAGTAAGCCGGGAAACCCATCTTGTCGATCACGCCGACCTCGTAGTCGACGCGCTCGACCACATCGGCGGGCACGCCCGCAGGGAAGCGCCACGTCAGTCCGCGGTCGATTTCCTTGCGCAGCCAGGACAGCTGCGTCTCACCCGCGGGGACAGGGTACCGCGGCATCCGGTCCACAAACTTGAAAACATCGTCGTAGGACTCGACGCGCTCGGCGATAAGCAGAGAGCTGTCGCAGGCCCCGGGGACCTCACTGTCCCACAAGTTGCGCATTTCCTCCGAAGACTTGAGATAATATCCCGATCCGTCGAATTTGAAACGGGTCGGATCGTCGAGTTTTTTACCGGTGCCGACGCACAGCAGCACCTCGTGGCTTCCCGCCTGATCCTGGGTCACATAGTGCGAATCGTTCGTGGCCAGCGGGCGAAGCCCCAGCTTGTCGCCGATGTCGAGCAGCCCCTGGCGGACGCTGCGCTCGATCGGCAAACCGTGATCCATCAACTCCAGGAAGAAGTTGTCCGCGCCGAAGACCTCCTGGTAGGTGGCCGCTGCCGCGAGCGCCTTGTCGAACTGGCCCAGACGAAGCCGGGTCTGCACCTCACCTGACGGACAGCCCGTGGTCGCGATGATCCCTTCGGAGTACTGGGAGACCAGCTCGTGGTCCATCCGCGGCTTGCGGTAGTAGCCCTCGATCGACGCGATCGACGACAGCCGGAACAGGTTGCGCAGCCCGGCGGCGTTGGCTGCGAGCATCGTCATGTGGGTGTAGGCGCCGCCACCGGACACGTCACCGCCCTCACCCGCAGGGTCGACGTCGCGCTGCGAGCGTTCCCCCCACAGGACAGGCCGCTTGTGGTGGCGCGACTCGGGCGCCAGGTACGCCTCGATCCCGATGATCGGCTTGACACCCGCGGACTTCGCACCCTGATAAAATTCGTAGGCACCGAACATGTTACCGTGGTCGGTCATCCCGACGGCCGGCATCCCCAACTTCGCCGCTTCCTTGAAAAGCAGGCCCGTTTTCGCCGCACCGTCCAGCATCGAATACTCAGTGTGCACATGGAGGTGAACAAAAGAATCCGTCGGCATCCCAGTCCCCTCTCGCCCACAACGGCCCGCCGGTCGGAGTCTAACCCCGCCACCCAGAGCCACCGGAGAGGCACGCGACACAACAGCCCCTAAGCGCGTTGATCCTCCAAAGACAATTCGTTGAGATCAATGGTGGACCCGTCGACATACCCGAGAACGCAGCGACGCGATGAGGCGCGCCCTGCGTCGTGGTCAGCCACGNGCCGCGCGAGTACACCTCCTCGCTTTACGCCCTTGCTCGCCGACGCGGCCCGGCCCTGCCGGCACCAACCGGGCGACAGGTGGTATGTCGACGACACCCACGTCAAGATCGCCAGCCGATGGACCTACCTGTACCGGGCGGTCGACCAGCACGGGCGGGTCATCGATGTTCNNNNCNNTNNNNCANNNCCCGCCGCGACCAGACGACTGCCCGCCGGTTCTTCGACCGGGCGCCGGCGTATGGGCGCCGGCGTATGGGCGCCGCCCGGTCGAGGTCACTACCGACAAANCCCCGGTCTNCCCGCGGNCCCTCGACGAGCCGCTCCCGAGGCCTGCCATTCCGGCGCCGAAAACGCCGCGACCTCGGATTTTGCGGCGCTGCGCGACATATCCCGGAACGGGCCGATACGTAACGTTTCGTCTGGTAATCGAGCGGTTAGGGGGCCGATCCGCCGTCCCACCCCGCGGACACCGCGGCGAACCGGCGATCTCGCCGTCTGCCCGCTCCGCCGCATCAGCCCAGGTCACAGGCCCAGGACGACTTCTGGCATCCCACAGGCTCAGGCCGGGACGGGAGCGGTCCGGCATGCGTCGATAAAGGTGACCAGTTCATTCACCCGGTCGGACCGGGCGTTGACGGCGCGGTTCACGACCCGGATGAGGTGAGCGTAGGCATCTGTGTGGTCGTAGTGGGCGACTTCCCGGATCCGCAGTGCCCATCGCCAGTAGCCGCGGATGGTGTCGGCCAGTGGCATCCGGAAGGTCGCAATGACCTCGCGGATTGGCTCCACCACGGCGTCGCCCTCCCGGCGCAGGTACCGCTCGACTACATCCGCCATGAACGCGAAGTGGCGCGACTCGTCGCGGGCGAGTCGGGTGAGGACGTCGGCCAGGACCGGATCGCCGGCCACGGTGCGTAGCTGCTGATAATAG
Source organism: Frankia sp. CeD (assembly GCF_000732115.1). Classification (NCBI taxonomy): domain Bacteria; kingdom Bacillati; phylum Actinomycetota; class Actinomycetes; order Frankiales; family Frankiaceae; genus Frankia; species Frankia sp. CeD. The sequence continues at coordinate 26,804 of NZ_JPGU01000041.1, read as the reverse complement.
AGCTGCGTCGCCTTCTCCTGCACGAGTGCGTAGGCGAACAACGAGACCGCGTGGTCAAGTGGCAGATCGAATTTCTTACGGCCCTCAGCCGCCAGTTCCCGACGCAGTTCCTCCGGTTCGGCGATACCGGCGGCGACCTGGTAACGGAACAGGGCCCGGGCGTGGCTGTCCTCTTCCTGGGCCCACCGTACCGTGAAATGGTAGAGCTCACGGTTATGGATAAAGGTTTCCAGGTCAACGTCGGAGTTGAGCGGGAACGCACGCTCGTAGAGGTCGAAATAGCCGGGGAGATGGTCCTCGATCAGGGTGATGAAGCGGACCGCTGAGCGCTGGCCTTCGGTGAGCCGGTCGGCCTCGGCCTCGTCCCACCGGAAGGCCGATTCGACGTCCCAGCGGCGGGCGGCGGACCCGGCAGAGNGAAANGCGGNGACCGCCGCCGCCAGGTCGGAGGCGGGCAGCAGCGGCGGCAGCACCGGACGGGCAAAAGAGCGGTCGGACCGGGCAGGACGGCGTTGCCCCGCTTCCTGATCAGAGGTAGCTGACGTAACGGTGTTCGATACGGTCACGATGATTCTCCTGTTGTCAGACCGCCGTCTCGAGCGCCGCGAGCACGATACGGACGACGTCGTTGATGGAGCTCAGGGCGAAGACGTCCTCATCCTCGATCTCGATATCGTACGTGCGCTCTATGCGGGAGATCATGACCAGAACCTTCACCGAGTCCGCGCCTTCGACGGCCCGCAGGTCGAGGTCGGGAGTGAGCGNGTCGGCTGACATCCCGAGCTCGCGAGCGAGGATGGCGGTGACAGTACTGACAATCTCGGCGCGGGAGGGTGTCATCATGACTCCTTCGGTCATTCGCCGTGTCGGTTGAGGCGCGTGAGAGGGACTATTCAGCCCTGACCGCCGACGGCCTGGGCCGCGTTAGCAGCCTGGACAGCGTTAGCAGCCTGGGCGGCCTGGGCCGCGGTGATGGCTTCCGCGACACGGTCGAACTCGTCCGGTCGCAGGTCCAGGCGTTGCCGCGCGATGTTCATCGATGTCGGACGGTAGGTCGCGCTCGCCGCAGCCACCAGACTGCCCGCGGCGTCGAGGATCTCGGCCTCGGCACGCACCAGGCCGCCCGCGCCCGTCGGACCGCCCGTCGGACCGCCCGTCGGGTTGGAGACCGGCTCAGCCGTGCCGGCCTGTAGGCGGGCGACGCACTGGTAGTCGGTGTTCACCCGCATCGCGGTGACGTACCGCAGCCGCATCCCGGTGGTGAAGGAGGTGAGGCCTGTTCGCAGAACGATCAGGTTTCCCATGGTTTCGTCGCAGATGACTCCGATGAGACCGCCGTGCACGACCCCCGGGTACGACTCGTGAGTGCGGTCCAGCCTGAAGCGGGTGGCGATCCCGTCGGGACGGAAGGCGAAGCGGAGGCGCAGGCCGTTTGCGTTGTGCGGTGAGCAGCCGAAGCAGCGGTAGCTCTCCAGGACCGCCCAAGGCACCGGCAGGTATTCCTCGTCGGCCGAGGATTGGGAGGGAGCGGTCGGGTGAATGTGCATCGGTTCCTCCGGCAGAGAATTGGTCACGGCGCGCCCTGCCGACGGCGTCGCACGTGATCCGGGGCGCCGCCGTCGTCGCGCGTCGCCCCCGCATCCGATCGGGTCTGGGAACGACGTTCTCAGATTCGATGCCTCAGGCCACTATTTCGGCCATCGCGTGGCGGATGCCGGAGTTTCGGCTCAAGTCCCGGCCGACCGCCGTTCCGAGCATGCGCCGGAGCTTGGCCTGGAGCTTTTCCAGCGCATCCGGCGGAGAGAACTGGAGATAGACATCGATCACGTCGTCGACGGTCTCGTGCCCCTGCATCTCCTCGACGCGCTGATGCTTGTAGACACCGACCGGGTGGTTGAGCCGCGGGCTCGTAACGTAGAAATGAATCCTTTCCAGGACTGACCTCAGCTCGTGCGGGTGGAGTTCCAGACGACGCTTCAAGTAGAAGAGGAACTCGCGGGCGTGCCCTGCTTCGTCGCGGCTTGCGCGGAGAAACAGGTCGGCCAGCACGGGCTCCTCCACCCACTCCGACATCGCCCGGTAGACCGTGTTGACGATGATCTCAGAGATCACGTTCGTGGTCAGGGTCGCACTCGGCGTGATACCGGCTTCGTACGGCTCACGCAGAGCCTCGATCTTGTCCTGGTCGATGTGGACACCCACCGCCTTGAGCCAGGCCCGGAAGGCGTAGTGATGCTGAAGCTCCTGGTAGGCCCAGATGGCCACGAAGGCCGAGCAGTCGTAGTCGTCGTGGAACTCGCTGAGAAAACCGTGCAGCCCGGGGAGAGACGTCGCCTCGCCCATGACAACGCCCTTGACAAGCGAGATGTAGACGGGATGAACGAGGTCACTCCGGACGTTTNCCAGCCCGAGGTCGGAAACCTTCCACTGGAGGCGCTCGTAGTGCTGGAAAACATCGAAGCTATGGGACTTGTCAGCGGTGGCGGTCGGCATGGATGGACTCCTTCTGAGCTTCCCTCGCAGGCCTTTGCCGCTCTACCATGGGTTGCCTGGCCGATCATTACAACCCTGATATCACACGCCAATCGAACCATTCCGATCAGCTATCACGGAAGCGCTTACCGCCTCCGTGCGGGACGGTCCACGCACCGGGCGGACGATCCACGTACCGCCGCCCAGCGTTCACCAGCCCTTCATCGTTCACGAGTCCCTTCATCGGACCTGGTAGAACACGGTTGTCACGTACTGGTCGAAGTCGTTCACTCGGAGCGTGAGCCGAAGTTGCCATTCACCGGGCAACGGCGCCCGGATCCCGTCGCTCCGCGCATGGCCCGGCGCGGCCAGGCTCAGCGGAACAGTGAAGGGGCCGAGATCGGCGGCCGGCAACGACAACGCCACACTGGCCTCCACCAGTTTCTGCGGTTTGCCGCTCGGGTCCGTGGCCTGGACGTCCAGGGTCTGGGCGCCCACCCGCGTCGGCGAGACCCTCACCTTCACCGTCATCGGACCCGCGAAGGTGGTGTCGGAGAACGGCGGTGAATAGCTGGTACGTCCCGGTACCATGTTCACCAACCCAGCCGTGATCCCCAGCACGACAGCCCCGAGCACGATTTCCGCCATGACACCCCGGCGCAGCCCGGCAAGCAGAACGGCATGCGACGAGCGGTCCGGCCGGCCGGCCGGCTGATTTCTGTTCGTTCTGTACTGCCGGCGGACCCACCGCCGCGCCAGAGCGCCGAGAGCGATCATTCCAAGGACCAACCACACCTTGTACACCAGCAGTCGACCATAGCTGGTATCAATCAGGGCCCGTGGCGGGCCGACCTCACGCCAGCCCTGGAAGACCCCGCTGACCATCACGGCGACAACGGCCACAACCGCGATCTTCGACCACCGGGGAAGGATCTCCGCCAGCTCGGTGGCCGATGCGCGGCGCACCAGGAAACCGGCAATCATCACCAGACCACCGATCCACACCGACATGGCGATCACATGCACCGTCGTGCTGGTGGTAGCCAGCCAAGCCAGATCGCCGACGCTGGCATGACCGATCATGGCAAGCGTCACGGCCACCACGACACCGAGACCGGCGAGCTCCCCGTTTCCCCGCGGATCCACCGACCCGNTTCGCAACAGCCGCCGCACGAGAGGCACCATCAAAGCCAGAGCGAGCAGACGGATCAGCAGCAGGTGACCGAACCGATCCGCCAGGGTGGTCGACAGAACCGACCACTGCCCGAGTCCCCCGAGGCCGAGCCCGGCAGCGTAGGGGCCCTGCAGCAGCAGCTGCGCGAATGCCGCAAAAACGGATAATCCCCACGCTGCCATCAACAGCCGGCCGGGACCGGCCGCACGAAGACCTGTCGGCCAGAGCACGATCAGAAAGAAACAGACGCCCAGCAACAGGGCCGTCGCGGCGTATCCGAGAAATCTCGCCATGGCGAAGACGACGCCCACCGTCGAGGAGCCCNATGTGCCGGAGGCCGCCGCGGCGGCGGCATCCGGCGGCCCGCCCACACCGAAGGCGAGCGCACCGGAAACAGGATGACTATCCGCCGAGATGACACGCCAGCTCGCCACGTACGTGCCGTTCGGCAGCCCCGGCCGGAGCGCGACCGTCGCCTGCGACGCCTTGGGACCAGATCCGGCACGACCATCATCGACCCGCCTACCCGCGGAATCGAGCACCCGGATCGAATCGCGCGAGACCCGTACTGACTCGCTGTAGTCAAGGGTTACCCGTGTGGGTGCGACGTCAAGTGCCGCGCCGTCCACGGGGTCGCTACCCGTCAAAAGGGCATGCGCCGACGCCGGCGGGACCCCGAGGCCAAAACCGATGGAGGTGGTGGCCATGACCAGGAACGTCACGGCCACCACCAGGATGCGGCGCACGACGGTTAGGCGCGCCGTCGCAAAGAGATCAGCGCGAATCCACCGGCCAACAACCCGAGTGCGCCAAGGACAAGGCCAGCAATCCCCAGGCCACGCGCCGTCCCGTCGGAATCGTCGGAGGCCGATGCGGCTTCGTCCGACCGCGCCGCGGCCGCGCCAGGCCCACCGGACCCCGGGGGGGATGCCGTCAGCGTGAGGACCGGCGCCGGCTTCTCAGGCTCCTGGGCGCCTGGGGCGGCGACATCGACCCACCGCACGACCGAACCATCGGAGTAGGTCTGCAATGCCTTGAACACAATGTGGTCGGTGTTTTCGGGCAGCGGCCCGGCGGAGACGGTGAAGGTGTCGAACTCCCCGGGCTTGATCCCGCCATCCCCCTGCGCCGTCCAGGCAATCCTGGTAACGATCTCCTTGACCTCTCCGTCGTCCGTCATGAGCGGCTTCGACGGGGCCGCTTTGGTGATCTTGTATGTCCACCCCGCCTTGGGCTGGACCGACACGGACGCGATCGGGGTGTCGGTAGGAAGCTGGACGTCCAACCCGGTCGTGGACGCGGTGTCCTTCTCCGTGGGGACCTTGAACGACAAGGTGGCGTAGCTGCCCGCGGCAGCCGTCGGCGGCTGCACCGTGACATGGGCGGACGCCGGTCCAGCTAGGAGGAACATCGCTGCCGCGGCAGTGCCGGCAAGCATGCCGGCACGCCGAACGTTGCGGTACATAAGATCCCTTCGAACGTCCCACGGCGCGTGGGACCACCTGAAGATGCCTTGCCTTGCTCGCGCCGGGGTCGTTCGTCGGGCAGATGAGCCCGCCAGCGGAACTCGTCTACCAGGCTCGCCGTGACATCAACGCTCGCCGTGACGTCAACCCCGGAAAAGGGGAAGCGGGTGGTCCCCGGCGCCGTGCGCCACGGCCAAGGGGGCGAGCGTGCGGTCTCGGCACCCGCTTCCGAAGGTTGATCTTCACGGTGGGTGGGACAGGCGGAACGACGGCGACGGTCACCGGATACAGCAACAGGGCCACGACGGTGCGCGGCCTCAGTCCGGCCGCGCACCACACAGCCCGCTCGGAGTGACGAAGCATCAACCCCACACAGCCCACGGCAATGCCATGGGCCGCCGTCATCGGAACATCCAGGCTCGGACCGCTGGCCAGGTGGGTGTGCGGATGCGCAAGTACGAAGGTGACATGGAGGGCGATCTGCGTCGCCCCCAGACCCGCGAGCAGCGCAGCGACTCCTCGCTCGCGGTCCGCGAGCCCGAACGCCACCCGGGTGAGGAGGAGGACCGCAACCAGCATGATCCCAGCGGCTGGCCGCGGCGCCCCGCCAGAGACGTGCGCGGCCCAGGCCAGACACACCGAGGACGAGGCGAACACGACGGCTCGGCCCAACCGGGCCGTCCCGCTGTCCACCTCGCACTCTGCTGCCACAGCGAGCAAGCTTGCCATGCCCGCCGCGGTCATGGCCACACCCCCCGGAACCGTGCGATTGGGGTTGATGATCTGGCTGGCGGTCCTGGGCGTCTCGTGGGCAGGGTGACCATGAACTTCGCCCCGGGGGTACGCCGCGGGTCGTAATAGGCCTTATGGAGAGCTCGCTCAGTCGCTTCTCGGCGCCAGCCATGGCCGGCCGAGAGCGGAGACGCCGATCGCTTCGATCAATGACGGTCGGGCCGGGGTGGTCGGGCCGGGTTAGTCGACCTGGGCCTGCTGGCCCGGCGGACGGGCAGGGCCTGGGATCGTCGCGGACCGGGCGTTGCCGCTCGCGGTATTACTTCCGGTGTTGCTTCGCTGCATACCAGGAACGAGGAGGTCGGCGGACCGAATTGTATTGGGCTGGACGTCCCTGCGGGTAACGGCCAGGTAGGCGACCAATATAACGATCATGATAGTGGCGCCACCACTGACCGGTCCGTCGCCGAAGCCGACACCGCTGTGCGAGTGAGGCTTACCGAGCCAGTCGGCGAAGGACGCACCGAGCGGCCGCGTGACGATGTAGGCGAGCCAGAAGGCGACGACCTCGTTCAACCCGAACCGCCACCAGGCAACCGCGGGCACCGCGATGATCGCCGTGAACACGATGCCCGAGGCCAGAAAGCCCAGGTGCATGGTGGTCGCGGTCACATCGCCGGCCGCGGTGCCCAGGGCGAAGGTCGCGAGCACCGCCAGCCAGTAGTAAGTCTCCCGGCGGCGGGTCACGATGCTGTGAATCGACAGCGTTCCCTCAGCGCGACNCCAGAGAAAGAAGACGGTTGCGAGGAGCATGGTATAGAAGATCGCCGAGCCGACATGGCCGATGGGCGGGCCGTCGGCGGCCATGGTGCCGAAGACCGCCACCATCATCACGGCGAACCAGTAGACGGGGGCGAAATAGCGCCGGGCGCGGAACTGCAGCCATAGCGCGACCGTGAACCCGACGGTACCGATGACAGCTGCGAGTACCAAGTTGACATGCGCAAGGTAGTCTGCGGTCGCCTCACCCATGCCGGTGGTCAGAATCTTCACCACCCAGAACAGAGCCGTGATTTCCGGCACTTTAGGCGCAAGGGGCTCCCGCGCGCGGGTCCGACTGTGCGATGAAGGCGGCATCGATATGCTTTCTGACTCGATGGGTGCCGGATCGAGGAAGTTTAGAGCAGGCACGGTGGACACGGGGCTCCCGGCTACACGTCGGGGACCTGCGTCGAGCCCACGCTGCCATCCCGCCGATGTGAAGAGGGTGTGAGGCAGTGTCCCGACGTCGAGCGGCCTCACTTAGCACAGAAAAAGCCACTATATCCCGCCAGGAACCCGCCACCGGCACACGGGATCGATCCCACTGCTCCAACCAGACCCGCCCGGCTGGACAGGGGCCGGCCGGCCCGGGTCCATGATCATCTTCATGGTTACCGGCAGACGGAGATGACCCGCTTCTGCGCGTGCCGCTGCGAGTGGTGGAGGGCTTCCTCAACTCCGACGTCGCGGAACCGGCAATGCCGTGGACGCGCATCTTTCCTGCCGGGGCGGCATTCCACGCCCGGGACCTCCCTCGCCTGTTACGATTCCTAATCGAAAGATCGGGAGTGGAGGTAGGAATGCCTGTACAGCGGGACCATGCCGTCATCGTCGGCGGAGGTATTGCGGGACTCACCGCGGCGCGCGTGCTGAGCGAACACTTCGCCGCGGTCACCATTCTCGACCGAGACGCCCTGCCGACAACCGTCGAAGAACGGCGCAACGTCCCGCAGGCGCCTCATCTGCACGGCCTGCTGTTCGGCGGCGCATCGGCGCTCGACGAACTCTACGGCGGCTTCACGGTCGCGATGACCGACCAGGGCGCGCCGCCGTATGACCCGCAACGCGACGTCGCCTACTTCTTTCCCGAAGGCTGGATCCGGCGTGCGCCATCCGACATGCGGTCCGTGTTCGGCACGCGGGCCCTGACCGAGCACACCATCCGGACGCTGACCCGCCGGCTACCGAACGTCCGGTTCCGCCACGCCGAGACCATCGGCCTGCGCAGGGCCGGCGGCGACCGGGTAGACGCGGTCGTGTGCGACGACCTCGACGGTCTGGGCGGACTGATCGAGGCCGAGCTTGTGGTGGACGCCGGCGGCCGCGCATCTCGCTCCCCGCACTGGCTCGCCGACGCCGGGTTCGACGCCCCGCCGGAGTCGACGGTGCAACCGTTCCTCGGTTACGCCACCGTGCACTGCCACTTGCCCGAGGATGCCCTACCGGGAGACCTACGGGCAGTGTGCGCGCCACCGGCACCGCACAACACCAGAGGTGCGTTCCTCCTGCCGGAGGAGAACAACCTCTATGGCCTCATGGCCGTCGGGACCAGCCGTGACTTCCCGCCCGGCGACCCGGCGGGCTTCGACGAGTTTCTCCGGACCGCCGTCACCCCCGTCCTGCACGAGATGTGGCAACGTGCCGAGCCCGTCACCGACATCAGGACGACGAGGATGTCAGTGAATCGGCTCCGCCGCTGGAACGAGCTGGCTCGGCGGCCACAGGGGTTCATCGCGGTCGGCGACGCGGTGGCCGTATACAACCCGGTGTACGGCCAAGGCATGACCGCGGCCGTCCTGCAGGCGGTGGCCTTGCGCGACCGCCTGCGTCAGGCGGACGATCTGGACACGGCCGTCGAGCGTCTCCACGACGACGTCATGGCCGTCACCTCGTTCGCCTGGCAGGCCGCGACCGCATCCGACCTGGTCTTTCCCGTGACGGAAAGCCGTAATATGCCCGCCCCGACACCCGAAGAGCGGGCGGGCGCACAATACCTGGGCATGGTGCGCGCCACCGCCGTCGACGACGCTTACGTCGCGGGCGAATTCTACCGGGCGCTGGGCTTGATCCGGCCCGAGTTCCTCCTCGCTGACGAGGTCCGCACCCGAGTCGAACGGTGGGTGGCGGACCCGCCGGCTCCGACCGACGACCTGTCGCGCCCGCCTGCGTGGGCCGATGCCGATCCACCGACACGGAGTCGGCCGACGGCGGCACTGCCGCCGTCGGGCACTGCCGCCGTCGGGCACTGAGGAATGACGGGCGGCGGATCCCGGGTAGGAAAGCACCCCCAGCCACTCGAAGGCGCCTTCGAGTACTCCTCTACCGCGGACATCCCGAGGGTGGGGTGCTTTCCATCGTTGGACGGCGCCCCACCCTCCGGTCTGCCTCGGCGGCTACGCCCCGGCGAACGGCTGCTGCCCGCCGAACCGCTGCCCGGCCTGCTCCGCCCCGGCCTGCTCCGCTTGGCCCGCGGTAAACGGCTGCTGCCCGCCGAACCGCTGCCCGGCCTGCTCCGCCCCGGCCTGCTCCGCCCCGGCCTGCTCCGCCCCGGCCTGCTCCGCCCCGGCCTGCTCCGCCCCGGCCTGCTCGGCCACGGACTGCTCCGCTTGGCCCCCGGCCCCCGGCTGCTCGGCCGCGGCTGGCGCTGGGGCCTGCTCGGCTGTGGCCGCCGCCGCGGCGGTGGGTTGCGCCGCCGGACCGGTGCCGGCGCCCGCCGCAACACCCACCAGCTCGCGTATCCTGCTTTCTACATACCTGTCGCTGTAGTGCGACCTGTCGGCGATGCGCTGAACAAGGTCGTCAACGCTCGAGGCTGCGTCCAGGTCCGACGAGTTTACCTCGGCGAACTGGTCAAGGATCTGGTATCGGATCTGCTGCCAGTTCTGCCGCAGCACGCGCTCCACCTGCTGCGCTTCCTGCTGNTTCATTATCATCACTCTACCCCGGTCGGGCATCCGTCCCACGGCTGAGCCTATGACGCGGGCAGAGACTGTCAACCGCAGAAACCACCATCCGCGGCCAGGGCCACGCGGCAGGACAAGCGACGACGAAAGCGCCGGCTGACGGATATTTCTTATCAACGGGGAAGAAAGGAAATATCCCGGCCGTTGAGGTGGGTCCTGGTTGATTCTTGGTCAGGTCGAAGAGTTGAGGGCATCTCGGACTTTGGCGAGCAGGACCCGTTCGGAGAAGGGCTTTTCGAGCAGGATGACACCGGGATCAAGTTTCCCCTGGGTGGCGAGGACCGGGTGGGCGTAGCCGGACATGTAGAGCACCCGGATTTCGGGGCGGGNGGAGCGGATCCGGCTGGCGAGTTCCTTGCCCTGCAGGCGCGGCATGATGACGTCGGTCAGCAGCAGGTGGATGGGGCCGGGGNGGTCGGCTGCGAGGGGGAGGGCCTCGTCGGCGGAGGTAGCGGTGAGGACCTGGTAGCCGTTGCGGGCAAGCAGGCGGCGGGTGACCTCGAGGATGGCGGGCTGGTCCTCGACGAGCAGGACGGTCTCGCCCGCGTGTGCTGGAGTGCCGGTCGTGGTGTCCGGCTGACCGGCGGCGTCCGTGGTGATGGCGGCGGTGGCGGGGAGCAGGCAGCGAATGGTGGTGCCAACCCCGGGTTCGGAGTAGATGTCGGTGTTTCCGCCGGCCTGGCTGATGATCCCGTAGACGGTGGCGAGGCCGAGGCCGGAGCCTTCCCCCTTGGGTTTCGTGGTGAAGAACGGTTCGAAGACCCGGGCAAGGACCTCCGGGGGCATGCCGGTGCCGCTGTCGGAGACGCGGATCCGGGCATGCGGGCCGGCTTTCACGCCCGGGCGTTCGCCCGCGTAGTCCGGATCGATCGTGATGTTGGCGGTGTCGATGGTCAGCACGCCGCCGTCGGGCATGGCGTCGCGGGCGTTGACGGCAAGGTTGGTCAGGACCTGTTCGATCTGGCCGGGGTCGGCCAGGATGGGCCACAGCTCGGGTTGCAGATGAATGTGCAGCTCGATGTGTTCGCCCAGGGTGCGGTGCAGCAGGTTCTCCAGGTCGGTGACGACCTGGTTGAGGTCGAGTACCCGGGGCTGCACGGTTTCGCGGCGGCCGAAGGTGAGGAGCTGGTGGGTGAGGGCGGTGGCGCGGTCGGCGGCGCGTTGGATCTGTTCGATGTCGCGCAGCACGTCGCTCCACCGTCCGCCCGCGGTCTGTGTGGCGGCAGCCTGGGCGACCTCCTCGGCGACGAACGAGGCATAGTTGATGACGACGCCGAGGAGGTTGTTGAAGTCGTGCGCCACCCCGCCGGCGAGCTGGCCGAGGCTTTCCAACCGCTGGGACTGGTGGAGCTGGGCCTCGAAGTTGCGGCGTTGCGCCTCGACGCGCAACCGTTCCCCCTCGGCCTGGGCTTCGAGGCGGTCGGTGACGTCCCGGACCGCCGCGGAGACGAGTATTCCCTCCTCGGTCTCCAGCGGGCTGAGACTGAT
>NZ_JPGU01000041.1:14165-15222 GCF_000732115.1 Frankia sp. CeD | reverse complement strand
AGGATGGACGGCGCGGACACCGACCGGGATGAGGATCTCGACCGGTTGGCCGACCAGCTCGTCGCGGGTGTAGCCGAACAGCCGCTCGGCCTGCGTATTGACCAGGACGATGGCCCCGTCGTCCCGGACGGCGACGATCGCGTCCGGTGCCGCCTCCAACAGACCGCTGGCCAGGTCTGAGGAACCCTTCACCACATCACCACGATCGGTAATCGGACCGACTCTTTAAGTGAGGCGGAGTGGACCGTAGCACAGATGCCGACCCCCCGTGCCGACCCGTGCCAACCCGCCACCGTGGTTCACCGCTTATGCGTGCCTTCTCCCGGAGGACCGACCTGATCGGCTTGGTGGGATCCCGGCGGGTGGTTTTGAGGCTCAGGNGGGNGGTTTTGAGGCGCCGGTGGATCGGGAAGCCATCTGATGGCGTAACACTCGGCCTCGGCGGCACGTTCTCGGCGGCGGCGCCCCNGGCCGATCCCGGGCGCCGACCAGGAAGCCGAGGTCAGCGTGGCAGTGCCGCCGAGGCCGACCGACCGGGAGCGGGCGCTGTTCGGAGAACTGGCGGCCACCTGGACCTTCGACCCGAGGAACTCCGACCTGAGGAACTCCGACCCCAGAAAGTCCGATCCGAGCAAGGGATCCCGGCGATGACCACTCCATTCCCGTCGCGGCAGCGGACGGCGCCGTCGACCACCCGGCCGCGTTACCCGCTGGCACCAGCCCGGAAGCTGACCGTGGAGACGGTCGCCAGCCGCGGCGGGCTGCATCCCGACCTGGTCCACCGGTTCGTGGCACTCGGCCTGCTGGAGGCCTCCCGCGACGCCGAACTGGTCGTCAGCTGTCAGGCAGCGGACGCACGGCACGGGCTCGCCGCCTGAACCCCGACCCCGGGGGCCGGCCGGCCCCCTCCAGGCCGGCCGGCCCCCTCCAGGCCGGCCGGGGCCCTCCTGGCCTGCCGGGGCCCTCCTGGGACACCTACCGGTCAGCGACGAACCGACGGCGCCACGCTAGCGCCGAGACCGGTGCCGCCCGGCCCGGCGGCCGCACCCACACCCGC
>NZ_JPGU01000041.1:0-13970 GCF_000732115.1 Frankia sp. CeD | reverse complement strand
GCGCGCCGGCACCCGTGCCGCCCGGCCCGGCGGCCGCACCCACCCCGGCGCTGGCCTCGGCCCGCAGGGCCTTCGCGCAGAAGGCGCCGACCTGGTCACTGCCGCCAGCGGCAGTGACCAGCGCGTTCAGGTCCGGGGAACTGAGAGCCGCGCCGGCGTCGGCCGTGTAGGTATGGCACAGCGCGAGCAGGGACGCCGAGACGGACGCACCGGCGCTCGGCACTGAGACCCGCGGCGCGGTCACCTCGGCGGAGGGCGTAGCCACCGGGGACACAGCGGCGCTGCCACCTACACCGGGGACGGGCAGTACTCCTGTGCCGGCGGCGGCGGCGACGCCTCCGACGGCCGTGGCCGCGACCGCCACGGCGGCGACCTTCGCGGTCAGGAACTNCGCGAGCAACAACTTGGACATGGGCTCTCTCCGCGGCTGGGTGACGTGAGCGAGACGCGCCTCCCGGAAAGCGGCCACAGCCGCTTCCTCACCGTCGAGCTCGCCCTCGCGGGCCGGAGCGGCCACGGCGGCGAGCAGATCGGCAAGGGGATCCGCACCGGCCCCCGCATTGACCGGGCCGCCGCGAAGCATCCGCTCCGCGGCGCCCCGGCCGATCCGACGGGGTCGGTGTGTGCTCATCTCACGTCCTTCAGCGTCGAAGCCCTCACCGGTGTTACACCTGGCCGTGTTACACCTGGCCGTGTTGCACTTGGCCGGAGCCCATGGTCATCGCCGCGCGCCGCCACCCCGACCATGTTCACCTGGTTCACCTGCCTCCGGTCGACCAACCCCGGTGCCCCCACCATCACCGAGCTGTTCGGCAAGCCTGCGTAGCCCCCGGTGCGCCGCGGTGCGGACCGCGCCGGCGCGCTTGCCCAGAACCCGCCCCGCGGTCTTCGCGTCCAGCCCCATGACCACCCGCAGGAGCACCGCCTCCGCCTGGTCCAACGGCAGGCCCGCGATCAGGCGCATGGCGGCCTCGGTGGACATCGCCTCCAACGCCTCGCCGGCGGTGTCATCGGGCGCGGCCATCTCCGTCATCACCGTCTCGACCGGTACGTCACCGCGCGGGCGGCGAGATCGCCGGCGCAGCTGGTCGAGCGCGCGATGACGCGCGATCGTGGCTACCCAGCCGCGAAACCCGTCGAAGTCCCCACGGAACGACGGCAGGTCCCGGGCTATCTGCAGCCATGCCTCGGACGCGACATCCTCGGCCTCGTCACCGACGAGTACCCGCAGGTACCGCAACAGACCCGGCTGGATCGTCCGGTAGAGCAGCCTGAAGGCCGCCTCGTCACCGCGGCGTGCCCCGCTCACCGCCGAGGAAAGATCCGACTCCTCGACGGACGGTTCCTTGACGGACGGCTCCTTGGGGGACGGCTCCCCAACGGACGGCCTGCCGACCCCGGCGCGGGTTTGGTGGCCGGCCGCCGGCGCCGGCACCAGCGCCGCCGGGCCGCCAGGCGCGGAGGCCGGCCCCGCCGAGGCCGGCCTCACCGAGGAAGATGATCGTCGCGGGATGCCCTCAGTGGCGACCGCATCTGCGCTCAGCTCCGCGCTCTCGCTCACCGCGCAGATGATGCGACCTCGCCCGGAACGGCCGGACATGGGGGGCTTGCTCATAGCACAGCGACAACGCACTGGCACGGTCAGACTCAGCCGCGCCCCGAGGATAACGTTCGGGTTCCGCGGCATTCCGCCCGGGCGCCGTCGGATTGATCTATGGTTGATGCGCCAGCTGGATGACCTGGTCGGGGGCATCTGGCCGCTTATGTCGGGCACGGGGGGCAGGGCGAGAGCTGTGGCTCGTTCATCGACGTCGCGGACGTCGCGGTTGGTTCTGGGATCCGCCGGTGCGCGGGTTCTCGTCGTCGGCACGGGCGGGCTCGGTGGGCCCGGCGTCGACCGGGCGGGCGAGGTCGGCGCCGTGGTAGCGCGGGCCGTGGCCGCGGTCGGCGGCGTGTTCGTGGAGCGCTGCGGGCTGGCCGAGGAAAGCCTGCGCACGGTCGTCGACCCGGCGACCCCGCTCGATCTCGGCGAGGCTCTCGCGGCGGCCGTCGAGCAGGCCACCGAGGCTCTCCTCGTCTACTACGCCGGCATCGTCCTCGTCGACGCCGACGGGATGATCCATCTGGCGACGGCCGTGTCGGACAGCCGTCCCCATCGCCTGGCCTACACGGCCCTGCCGTTGTCGTCGGTCCTGGCGACGATGGCGACGAGCCGGGCCGCCACCCGGCTCATCGCCGTCGACGGTCTGTGGGTGCGGACCACGGTCGCCAACTCCACCGTCCCGCCGGTGCCACCTCGCGTTCCCGGTCTTCGCGAGGATGTTCCCGGTCCTCGTGAAGATGCGGGGGGCGGCGTCAACGCGGCCGGCGACGGCGTGGAGCTGCTCGTGCTGACCTCGCCGCTGGCCGCGCACACCGGGCCGGCCGCGGATGACGGACCGCCGCTGTCCGCCGGCCTGGTCCGGCTCCTCGTCAACGGCGACCCGGACGGCCCGGTCGAGCTGAGCGTCGGGCAGGTGACCCGGCGGCTCGCCCAACGTCTCACCGCGGCCGGGAACGCAGTGCTGCATTCCGCCGCCGCCTGGTCGGATGGGGTGATCCTCGCCGGCAACGCCGCGCACNCCCCGCCGATCGCCGACCTGGAGCCGGCGCCGACCACCGTGCTCACCGACGGCCCCGGCCCGGTGGTGACTCCAACCCCGCGACAGCCGGCGGGGCTTCCCAGCGCACCGGACGGCGGGGGGACCACCGGTGAGGCCGCCTGCCCCTATCCCGGTCTCGCCTCGTTCGACGCCGGCACGCAGCGCTGGTTCTTCGGGCGGGAGCGAGCGACGGCCGAGGCGCTGTCGCGGCTGGAGGAACGGCTGGACGGCGCGGGTCCGCTGGTGCTCGTCGGTGCCTCCGGCTCGGGAAAGTCGTCGCTGCTGGGCGCCGGGCTGCTCCCGGCGCTCGCCCGGGGCGCAGTGGCGGGCGCCCGCGGNTGGCCGCNGGNCCTGATGACACCCACGGATCACCCGGCCCGCGAGCTGGCCCGCACGGTGGCGCAGGCGGCCGGGCTGTCCGTGCTCGCGGCGGCACGGCTCGACGTCGTCTCGCAACCCGCCCGTTTCGTCGGGGCGCTGTCGGATCTGCTCGCCCTGGGTCCGGCCGCCGCCGGCGGCGGGACCACCCCGCCGACCCGGCGGGNGGNGATCGTCGTCGACCAGTTCGAGGAGACGTTCACCCTGTGCGCGGATGAGGAGGAGCGCGGCGCGTTCATCCGCGCGCTGGTCGCCGCGTGCCGCGGGGACGGGGCCACCCGTCCACCGGCGGTCGTCGTCATCGGCGTCCGCGCCGACTTCTATGGCTGGTGCGCGGCCTATCCGGAGCTGGTGGACGCGCTCCAGACGGGGCAGGTCGTGGTCGGGCCGATGACCGCGGCGGAGGTGCGCGACGCCATCGTGAAGCCGGCCGAGGCGGTAGGGCTCACGGTGGAGCCGGGCCTGGTCGATCTGATGCTGCACGACATCGGCGCCGACGAGCACGGCGTCGTCGCCGACCCCGGATCGTTGCCCCTGCTCGCGCACGCGCTGCGCGCCACCTGGCGGGAACGCGAGAACGGCACTCTGACGGTGGCCGGTTACCTGCGGGCCGGGGGTCTACGGGGGGCCATCGCCCGGACGGCGGAGGAGACCTTCGGCACGCTGGACGCGGCCGGCCAGGATGCGGCCTGGCAGATCCTGCTACAGATGATCCAGTTCGGGGATGGGACGGACGACACCCGCCGCCGCGTCTCACGCACCGAGCTGCTGTCCACGTCGGCGTCAGCCCAGAACTCGGCGTCAGCCCAGAACTCGGCGTCAGCCCAGAACGTCTCCGCCGTCCTCGACGCGCTGGTCGCCGCCCGACTCGTCACCGTGGACGCCGACACCGTCGAGATCTCCCACGAGGCGCTGCTGCGCTCGTGGCCGCGGCTGCGCGAGTGGATCGAGGTCGATCGTGCCGCGGCGGTGACCCGACAGCGGCTCACCGACGCCGCGGCCACCTGGGACGACGGCGGGCGGGACCCGTCCTACCTGTTCGCCGGCAGTCGGCTGGCGACCGTCCGGGAGTGGGCGCAGGCCGGGCAGCGGCAGACGGCACTGAGCCCGGTCGCGCGGGACTTTCTGGCGGCCTCCCTCGCGGCCGAGCAGGCGGCGCGGCGGGCCGAGGTCCGGCGGACCAGGCGGCTGCACCAGCTCGTCGCCGCTCTCACGGTGCTGACCCTGATCGCCGGTGGAGCGATGGCGTTCGCCTTCCGGCAACGGGCCCAGATCGCCGGCGAGCGGGACCGGGCGCTGTCGGTGGCGATCGGCCGGCAGGCCGACCAGCTACGCAGGTCCGACCCGCTGGCCGCCGCCCAGCTCGGCGCCGTCGCCTACCGCCTGGCGCCGACGGCGGAGGCGCGCAGCGCCGTGCTGTCGACGTTCGCGAGCGACTACGGCTTCGCCACCCGTCACCTCGGCACGCAGACCCGTCCGATCGGCGCGGTCGCCTACAGCCGGGACGGCAGGCTGGTGGCGACGGCGAGCGACGACTGGACGGTCGCCCTGTGGNCCGCGTCAGNCCCCNCCNGCCGCACCCCGCTCAGCACGATCAGGGGCCACCGGCTGGCGGTGAAATCCGTGGCGTTCAGCCCGGACGGCCGGTTCGTCGCCACCGGGAGCGACGACCGGACGGTCCGGCTGTGGACCATCACCGATCCCACTCACCCGGTGCTCGCGGCGACGTTACCCGGCGCCTCCGACTCGATCCACGGGCTGGCCTTCCGCTCCGACAGCCGGGTCCTTGCCACCGGCGGGTACGGATCACAGGTGCGGCTGTGGGACGTCTCCGACGTGAGCGCGATCCGGCCGGCCGGCGCGATCACCGCCCACACCGCGAACGTCCGTGCCGTCGCGTTCAGTCCCGACGGCACCGAGCTGCTGACCGGTGGCGACGACGGCCGGGCCCTGCTGTGGGACGTGCGGGACCTCGCCGCCCCGGCGGAGCTGAGCGAGCTGAAGGGCGAGGCGGGCCCGAATGTCGTGCTCAGCGCGAACACGGCCGTCCGTGCGGTCGCCATCAGCCCGGACGGGAAGACGGCGGTGACCGGCAGCGACGACACCACCGCGCGGGTCTTCGATCTCACCGACCCGCGACGGCCGACCACCCTCCAGGTCATCGACGAGGTGCGATCGGTCGAGGCGGTGGCGGTCAACGTGGACGGCCTCGTGGCCGTGGGGGNGAACAGCGCGGTCGAGATCTACGATCCGTCCCGCCATTTCGACGCCATCGCGGTCCTGCCGCACGCGTCGAAGCCGTGGGCGTTGGCCTTCAGCCCGGACGGGCGAACCCTCGCCTCCGGTGCCGACGACCGCACCCTGCGCCTGTGGGACGTGCCGGGGCCGGTGCTGGTCGGGCACCACCGCTTCCTGTGGTCGACGGCGGNCCATCCGAACGGGCGGGTCCTAGCCACCGGGGACTACGGGCAGACCGTCCGGCTGTGGGATGCGCATGACCCCGATCGGCCGGTACCGGCCGCCACGTTGACCGGATTCAACGCCGCGGTCGGCAGCGTCCGGTTCACCCCGAACGGCAGGGTCCTCATCGCCGGCAGCCTCGACTACGCCACCGACTTCGACGGCATGGTCACGCTGTGGGACGTCGCCGACATCCACCGTCCCAGGCTGCTGTCCACCATCCATCCCGGCATCGGCGGGATCAAGGACCTGGAGGTCAGCCCGGACGGCCGGACCCTCGCGCTGGCCGGCACGAGCGCCCGGCTGGCCCTGGTGGACATCTCCGCCCCGGCCACGCCCCGGGGGCGGTCCGTCCTCGCAGGGCACCGCTACGACGTCGCCACCGTCAGTTTCAGCCCGGACGGGCGCACCCTGGCGTCCGGAAGCAGCGACCGGACCATCCGGTTGTGGGACATCACGACACCGGACCGACCGGCGGGCATCAGCACGATCACGGGCTTCACCAGCGCCCTGATCACCATCGCCTTCAGCCGGGACGGAAGGACCCTCGCCGTCGGCAGCTTCGACACGAAGGTCGCCCTGTGGGACGTCACGGACCGCCGGGCCCCCCGCGCGCTGCCCTCGATCATCGGGTTGGGGGCCGGCGTCAACTCCATCGAATTCAGCTCCGACGGCCGGCTCATGGCGGCGGGCGTCGGCGGCGCGAACGGCGTGGTGCGGCTGTGGGACATGTCCGATCCGGCCGACCCGGTGCCGTACGCCACCTTCAGCGGCCGCTACAACGGCTTCGNTGCGGTCGCCTTCGCCCCGGACACCGCCTTCATCGTCGGAGCGCCCTACCAGGTGATCGGATTCGTCTGGGACCTCGACCCGGCGAGCGTCGTCACGCGGCTGTGCGCGCGGGCCGGCGACCCGCTCACCCGCGAGGAATGGAAACAGTACCTGCCGGGCCTCGACTACGATCCGCCGTGCGGCTGACCGGACCGGAGCCGGAACGGTTCATCACCGACCGGGTGGCCGAGGCGCNCCCCGCCTATGAGGTGACCGCCATGCTCGGGCACGGCGGTCACGCCGTCGTCCTCGCGGGTCGCCACCGCCGGCTCGGTCGAACCGTTGCGATCAAGGTCCTGTCGACCAGCGCGGCGGACGGCGGCGCCCACGGTCGGTTCCTGGCGGAGGCGCGCCTGCTGGCCGGACTCGACCATCCCCACGTAGTCCGCATCTACGACTACGTCGAATCCGGGGACCTGTGCCTGCTCGTCATGGAACGACTGGCGGGCGGCACCGTGCGGGCCCGCGCGGCGAACGGGCTGACCGTCGACGTCGTCTGCGCGATCGGGTTGGCGACCGCCGCCGCGCTGGAATGCGCGCACGCGGGCGGGATCCTGCACCGCGACATCAAACCGGACAACATTCTCTTCAGCGCCGACGGCCTGCTGAAGGTCACCGACTTCGGGATCGCCAAGCTCATCGGCGCTTCCGGCGCGGCCCCGAGCACGCTCGTCGGTACCCCCGTCTACATGGCGCCGGAACAGTTCGACGGCCGGCCGCCGGGACCGGCGTGCGACCTGTACGCACTCGGGATCGTCCTCTACGAACTGCTCAGCGGCCGCCCACCGTTCGTCCGGGCGCTATCGATGGCGCAGCTGATGGACCATCATCTGCGCGTCGCGCCGCAACCACTGGACGCCGCGCCGCCGGCAATCGCCGCGGTGGTGGACCGGGCGCTGCGCAAGGAGCCCGGTGCACGCCCGCCGTCGGCCCGCGCGTTCGCCCTGGATCTCGCCGCCGCGACGGCCCATGCGCTCGGTGCGGGCTGGCTCACCCGCTGCCCGCTGCCGCTGCGGCTCGACGACGATGTGCGCGACGCGGCGCGCGGCAGTCCACCAGCCCGCACACCACCAGCCCGCACACCACCAGCCCGCACACCGCCGGACACTCCGCCGTCAGCCGCCCCGCCACCAGCCACCGCCTCACCACGCCGATGGTCAGCCGGCGTGATCCGGCGCCGGTCCCTGAACCGGACCGCGCGGCGCGACCTCCGCCCGGCCGACATCACGTCCGCGCCGTTGCGGGTGGACTACCCGTACAGCGTGGTCGCCGCGCCGGATGGTGCGGTATACGTGTCCCAACGGCTACGCCACCGGGTGCTCCGGATCGAACGCGACGGCCGGACGGTTCACGTGGCCGGCTCCGGCAAGAGCGGCCCGCACGGTGACGGGGGGCCGGCCGTCAACGCCGAGCTGGACAACCCGTGCGGGCTGGCCCTGGGCCCCGACGGTTCCCTGTTCATCGCGGACAGCTTCAATAATCGGATCCGCCGGGTCGCGCCGGACGGTCGGATCGTCACCGTCGCCGGCTCCGGCCGTCACGGCCCGCCGGCCGGCCCCGCCGCCCGGCACGCCGCCTCGCTCAACCTGGCGCATCCGCACGGCGTCTACGTCGACGCGGCGGGCCTGGTGTACGTCGCGAACACCGGCGGCCACCAGGTGATCCGGATCGACCCGGATCTGCGGGCGGCACCGCTGGCGGGGGCGGGNGTCCCCNGCCNGTCCGGAGATCACGGACCCGCCCAGTTCGCCCAGCTCCGGCGCCCGCACGACGTCACGGCCCCGCCCGGACGGAATGTCTACCTCGCCGACACCGACAATCACCTGCTGCGGGCTGTCGACGCCGACGGGATCATCTCCACGGCCGCCGGGATGTTCTACGGCGCGTCCCCCGACGACGGAGCCCCGGCCCGGATCGCGGACGTCGGTCGACCCCACTCGCTGGCGCCCACCCCCTCGGGCGGTCTGCTGGTCACCGACCCCGATCGGGGACGGGTCCGCCTCGTCACCCACGATCGACTCGTCCGCATCTTCGCGGATGCCCGAACAGGTCTGCGGCGGCCGCTCGGTGTCACCGTCCACAGCGACGGCACCGCCTTCGTCGTCGACACCGCCCAGCACCTCATCCACCGTCTCCCGGTCGCATAGACCGGTCACCCGGCAAAGCATGGAAGACCCGGACGATGGTCAGTCCCCGGCACCATCAGCGGCGTCGGCACCATCAGCGGGGTCGGCACCATCAGCGGGGTCGGCACCATCAGCGGCGTCGGCATTCGTGCGTCCGGCGGCCCGGTAGGCGTTGGCGAGGTTTCCCTGCGAGGTCAGGGTGTCGCGGTGATCCGGTCCGAGGACACGCCGCTGGTCGGCCAGTACCCGCTCGTACAGGTCGATCGCCTCCGCGAGGCGCCCCGCGGCCGCAACGGCGCAGGCCAGGTTGTTCCAGGTGATCAGGATGTGTGGATGGTCGGCGCCGAGAACACCGCGGGCATCGGAGAGAACCCGCTCGTACAGATCGATCGCCTCGGGCAGACGTCCGAGCGCCTGGTAGGCGTCGGCGAGATTGCTGCGGGAGAGCAGGGTGTCGGGATGGTTGTCGCCGAGAACGCCTTCCCGGCCGGTCAGTACCTGCTCGTACAGGTCGAGGGCCTCAGTCGTCCGTCCGCTGGCCTGATAGGAGCTGGCGAGATTGTTGCGCACGAGGAAGGTCGTGAGATGCTCCTGGCCGAGAACCCGGACGACGTCGACGAGAACCTCTTCGTGCAGCCTGATCGCCTCCGCCAAGCGCCCCGCCGTCTGGTATGCGTTGGCCAGGTTGCTCCGGGCCAGCAGGGTGTCGCGATGGTCCGGGCCACGGATCCGTCCAGCGTCGTCGACAACCTGCTCGAGCAGTTCGACGGCCTCCGCGATGCGTCCGGCGGCCCAATAGGCGCTGGCGAGATTGTTACGGCTGATCCCCAGATTGGGATCATCGGATTCGAGGATGCGGCTGGCCCGCGCCAGGATCCGCTCGTACAACCCGATGGCCTCGGAAATGCGTCCGGCCTTCTGCAGGGCGAGGGCGAGGTTGTTCCGGAGAACCAGGGTGTTGGGGTGGTCGGTTCCCACGACCTGCTCGGTTCGAGCCAGCACCCAGGTGTGCAGGTCCACGGCGGCGGCGAGCTGTCCGGTTTCCTGGAGATAGAGCGCCGCCAGATTGCCCAGCCCCAGCATGCCCGCCGCGTTCGCGTCCGCCGGGGACGGCTCGGCTTCGATCTGGGCCTGAAGGTGTGGGAGCAGCGCGGCCCAGCGCGGCCAGGCCGCCGGATTACCCTGGATCGCGGTGGGCAGGGCCCTGATCATCAACCAGCCGACGGTGGCCCGGAACTCCAGGTGCCGCGACGTCGGAACCCGGNCCCGCAGCACCGCCTGCACCAGCCGATGCAAGGTGATGGTTCCCTGTTCGACCTTGCCCAGCCCGAGAGCACGGAGGCGGGCGACCACGTCCCCCCAGCGCAGCGGGGAGGAACAGGCCGCGCTCAGCGCCGACCAGAGCGTCCCCTCCCCGTTGCTCTCCCCCAGCTCCCCGTTGCTCTCCCCCAGCACCACCAGCGCGGGAAACAGGTCGAGCGGGATGGGCTCCGGACCGAAGAATCCGGCCAGCTGCAGCAGCTCGACGACGGCCGGTTCGTCCGGTCCGATCTCGTCCAGGGCCAGGTTCCACGCCGCGGCGACAATGAACGGATAGCGGTCCGGTTTTCCGCGGGTAAGGAGTTCCCGAGTCTCCACGCGCAACGCAGCCAGGTAGTCCGAAACGGTCATGCCGCTGGCGGCAAGNCAGGCTCCGGCCTGTTCCGCCGCCAGCGGCAGGTCCCCGACCGCGGCCGCGAGCCGCTCAGCCTCGGCGTCCTCCAGCGCGGCTCGGTGCCTCCTCAGCAGATCGATCGTGTCCCTCCGGGGCAGCACCGCGACCTCGGTTGCGGTAGCCCGACCGGCCCAGTCGGGGTTGCGCGAGGTAATCACGAGATGTCCGAACTCGGCGGTCTCCGCGGCCTGCAGAAGCCTGGACAGGTAGGGGTTGGTGGCGGTAGCACCGGCGTTGTTGCCCATGACGGCATTGCCAATAACGGCATTGCCAATAACGGCATTGCCAATAACGGCATTGTCGACGACCAACAGCCACCGGCGATGAGGTCGACCGGCGCGCAACGCCTCGGCCGCCGCGGCGGCCGCTGCCTCGTCCCCCTCCACGTGGGCGAGTCCCAGCTGGGCCGCGAGGGCGGCGAGGCCGGCGACGACCTCCGTCATCTTGTCGCCGCGGATCCACCAGACCAGGTCGTAGGCGTGGCTGTACCGGTAGGCGAACTCCACGACGAGCTCCGTCTTGCCGACCCCGCCCAGGCCATGCACCACCTGGGCCCGCACCCCCGGCACAGGGGAACCGGGGCCGGGCACGGCCCNGTCGAAGCCCGTCAGTCGCGCGCGCAGCTCGGCGAGTTCGGATGCACGCCCGACAAAGCGGGGGTTACGCACCAGTTCCGGCGGCAGCCCCCACACGAGCGGGGGCCGACCCGGATACCGCGCTGCCCGTTCGGACTCNTCCGCCGCCGCGGGCACGTCGCGGGTGTCACGGGTGTCGCGGGTGGGGAGCGGCGTGGGATTGACCGACCGCACCTGCCCTGTCACGGCGGCACGTATCCCGTCCAGCAGCCGGGCGCGAGCGGCTGCGGCGGCGCCCGGCCCGGCCAGGTCGGTCAGGTCGGTCAGGTCGATCCAGGTGAGGCTGCCGAGCAGGCCGAGCGTGCCGGGCTCGCACGGCTCGACCTGCACCGGAATCAGCCGGCGTCCCCGCCCGCCCATGTCCGCCGCCCAGATCGCCTGCCACTGCGCCGCCGCGCCGACCGAGGCGAGATAGGCCGGGGTCAGCACCGCCAGGAGCCGGCCTGCGGTGGTCAGTCCCGCCTGGACGAGCGCAGGCCAGTTCGACCCGGGGACGAAGTCCCATGCCTCGAGCAGCACGCGGCGGCCAGCCCTCTCCAGGGTGTCCGCGATCCACTCCGCCCACGCCTGGTCGACGCCGGCGTAGGAGACGAAGAAGTCCACCGTCTTCCCGGCGTCGTGGGTGGTATCCGTGCCAGCCGGGTTCATCGGCTGGCCACCCGGACGCCCCGCCAGTCGAGAGGTGAAGGCCGGGATCAGGCGTTGGGCGGCAGGTCGGTGCCGGCACCGCGCTGACGTAGCGCGACCCGCTCCAGGCCCGCGCCCATGGCCAGCGCCGCCTCGGCGTCGGTGTTGAGGCCTTCCACCGTGAATCCCGCCTCGGCGATCATCTTCAGGTCCTGGTGGCCCTCCTGACCCTCACTGGTCAGGTAGTCACCAAGGAAGATGGAGTTCACCACCGAGAGGGCGAGGGGCTGCATCGAGCCGAGATGAATCTCCCGGCCGCCCGAGAGCCGCACCTCGGCCGTGGGGTTGACGAACCGGACCATGGCGAGAATGCGCAGGCACTGCCGGGGGTTGAGGTTCCATTCCGCCCCCAGGGGCGTGCCCTCGAATGGCATGAGGAAGTTGACCGGGATGGAGTCCGGGGCGAGCTCGCGCAGCGCGAAGGCGACGTCGACGAGGTCCTCGTCGCTCTCCCCCATGCCGGCGATGATACCCGAGCAGGGTGAGAGGCCGGCGTGCCTGGCTTCCTGCACCGTGTCGACCCGGTCGTTGTAGGTGTGCGTCGTGCAGATGTCTGCGTACTTCTCACCGGCCGTGTTCAGGTTGTGGTTGTNGGCGTCCGCACCGGCCGCCCGCAGCTGTGCGGCCTGCCCGTCGGACAGCAGGCCGAGGCACGCGCACACCTCCACGTCCGGATGCGCGGTCTTGATCGCGCCGATCGTGTCCGCCACTCGGTCGACGTCCCGGTCCGTCGGCCCGCGGCCGCTCGCGACCAGGCACACCCGGCGGGCACCGCCCGAGATGCCGGCGCCGGCCGTCGCGGCGGCCTCCTCGGGCTTGAGCCAGGTGTACTTCAGGATTCCCGTGTTCGAACCGAGCCGCTGCGAGCAATAGGAACAGTCCTCCGGACAGAGTCCGCTCTTGAGGTTCACCAGAAAGTTCAGCTTGACACGCCTGCCGAAGTACCTCCGCCGGAGCCGGTAGGCGGCGGCGACGACGTCCAAGAGATCGTCGTCGTCACTGCGCAGGACGGCCAGGGCCTCGTCCCGGGTCGGAGCCTGACCACTCACCCCCTTGCTGACAAGGCTGTTCAGAGTGGCTGACAGGTCCATGTCCGTCATCCTCGATCCTCTGCTGGCACGGCGGGCACTGGCGGGCGGCGGAAACCTGCGGGTGATCGTCCTTCCGCCGCGTCCACACTCTCATCGTTGCCTTGATCGGAACCAGCGATCGCCCACGCCGGGGCGGGGGTACGGCCGGGGTTGCCCGGACGTGGACGTGGCCAACCGGCGCCGGCGGGCAGGAAGGGGAGGATGGGTATGTGGCGACTGGATCCCGGGTGGAGGAGAACGACGCGTGCGTGTCGGGCGACAGCGTCGCCGGCGCCCACCCCACACCGACCGAACCAGCGACTGGACCTTCGAGTGGAAACTGGACCTTCGACCGGAAAGTGAGGCCCACCAGTGAGCCCGCAAGGATCCGACTCCGACGTCGTGACGGTGCCGCGTGACGCGGCGTCACCACAGACGGTGTCGCGTGACACCGCGTCGGTCCCGCCCGCCGACGAGGTCGTGCTCCTCGACGCCGAACGCCGCCCCTGCGGGACGGCGCCGCGGATCGCCGTGCACGGCCTCGACACCCCCCTGCACCTGGCGTTCTCGTCCTACCTTTTCGACCCGTCCGGCAGGCTGCTCGTCACCCGCCGGGCGCTCGACAAGCGGACCTGGCCGGGGGTGTGGACGAACAGCTGCTGTGGGCATCCCCGCCCAGGCGAGGATCTGGCGCGGGCCGTCGAGCGCCGGGTAGGCCAGGAACTCCGCCTGGAGTTGACCGACCTGCACTGCGCGCTGCCGGACTTCGCCTACCGCGCCACCGCCGCCGACGGTCTCGTGGAGAACGAGGTCTGCCCGGTCTACGTGGCGCGGGCGCTCGGGGACCCGGATCCGGACCCGGCCGAGGTGGTCGAGTGGCGCTGGGTCGAGTGGGACGACTACCGCCGGGTGGCCGCCGCCGCGCCCTGGGCGCTAAGCCCCTGGTCGGTCGACCAGATGGCGGCGTTCAGCGCGGCGGCCCATCCGCTGACCGCCGCGCTCTCCCTCGTCTCCGGCGGAACCCACGCCTGAGCCGGCCATCCGGCGAGCCGACCCTCCGTCCTGTTCCGGAGGGCATCCTGTTCCGGAGGGGTTGCCGTGCCGGCGCTGACGCCCGGGGCCACCGAACCGCGGATGGTCCCGGACGCCGCGCGACCGTCCGCCGCCGGCCCCGACCCGGGGGTCCGTGGCGACGACGACACCGCGACGCGGGTGGCAGGAGCACGGCGTCAGTCCACGGCACCCCGCCGCGTCACGGCATCCCGGACATGGTCGATGACCGAGGCGATCGGACCTACCGTCCACTGCTTGGCGGTCGAACCGGCGGCTGACGGGTGCAGCGAACCAGCACTAGGGCCTGTTCTGGGTTCGGATCATGGGGTCGGGAGGCTGCGTAGCCAGAGGATGGATCCGCGTAGGTGGAGTCC
>NZ_JPGU01000040.1:25621-37469 GCF_000732115.1 Frankia sp. CeD | reverse complement strand
CGACGAGGACCACCTCGGAGGGGATGTTGCCCCGGGTGGCCACGGAGTATGGGCACAGGGCGTGCGCGGCCTCCAGAATCTCCTGGGCGCTCGCCCGCTCGATGCCGGGGATCTGTGCCTCGATCCGCGTGCTCAGCCCCAGGCTGCCGTTGTCGTTCCTGATCAGCCCGACGGTCACGGAGACCGCCGAGTCCTTAATATCGATCTTCTTCCCGCGCGCGATGGCCTTGAGCGCGCCATGGAAGCACGCCGCGTAACCGGTGGCGAACAACTGTTCCGGGTTCGTGCCCGGTCCGTCGTCACCACCGAGGCCCTTCGGGGCGGAGAGCTGGAGGTCGACCCGGTTGNCGCTGGACACCACCCGTCCGTCGCGTCCACCCCAGGCGGTCGAGGTGGCGGAGTAGATCGTGTTCGCCATGGTTGCCTCCGTGCATCAGGTGTTGCCGAAGCTCCGGAGAGCCTGTGACATTTATGCAACCAAACTGGTGCCCTAAAAACTTCGCGGCCCACACCTTCGATTCCCGCCTAGCCTGAGCGGACGGCGGAGGAGAAGACCGGCGAGCTCGACCGACCGCGACGGGGACGGCCCCGGGATACGACGATCGACACTCGCGTGATCTCCGCCGCAGTCGCCGAGTTGGCCGAGCACGGCGTCGGCGGATTCCGCGGGTTCCACCGGTCCCGCACGCTGCCCTCCGATGGCTGCCCTCCCATGGGCAGCGTGCGGGCGATATCTCCAGGCGGTACGGGATCCCCAGGCGGTACGGGGCCGTGCTCAGGTGACGATGCCCCACCCGGGCAAGAGCGATATGAGCTGACGATCAACCAGCTCGGGCAGGGTCCATCNGCTTTGGCCGCCCGTGCCCACGCTGCCCGTCTCCGGACGATGGTTGACGGTTCTGCCGGTCACCTGGCCTGGTGCTGGTGGCCGGATTGCCCCTTCGCCGTTGATGGGCACGGTGGGGACGGTCAGTGGAAGGTCGAGGGACGGTCGGTCGACGGTGCTCCACACAGCCCGGGGTGGGAGAACGACGGCGGTTTCGTCGGTCACCGTCGTGGGTGCTGGTGAGCGGATTCATCGCTTATCGCCTCGGGGCAGTGCGACCCGAGGGGGCTCTGCACCGCGCCCGCGGACTTATCCACAGGGTGGGTGTGTCGCCATGGGCAGCGGGCGGCGACGTTTTCCACATCAGCTACCCGATCAGCTACCGGATCAGCCACCTGACGGTCCCCATAGATGGGCAGGGTGTGCTCGGGCGCACGGTTGTCCACAGGCCCTGTCGTGAGCCGGGCCCTGCCGTGAGCCGGGGACGGGCCCGTTTAGCCGGGGACGGGTTATCCGAACCGAGCTGCGCGCATCTCGCAGATGTCGGTGACCGGCGGCGGGTGCGGGGCGAAGCGCTGCGCGACCCAGGCGGTGAGCTCGGCCATCGATGCGCCGAGGACGGTGCCGTGGTCCGCGTCGGGGTAACGC
This sequence comes from Frankia sp. CeD, assembly GCF_000732115.1. NCBI lineage: Bacteria > Bacillati > Actinomycetota > Actinomycetes > Frankiales > Frankiaceae > Frankia > Frankia sp. CeD. The sequence goes on along the minus strand of NZ_JPGU01000040.1, from coordinate 35,995 downwards.
CGGTAGTCCACGGTCGTGCCCTTCCGGCACAGCCCGGTGACCACGCTGTCGGTCACCGGGCGTCGGATCACCAGGTCGAGGTCGCCCTGGAGAACGAGGGTCGGAGCCATCTTCCGCAGGGCCACCTCTCGCTGCCGGGCGAATCCGGCTGCGAATGGCTGATGATCCAGTGGATTGACGGTAAAGGCGGTGCTGACGGACGTACCGATGCTTGCCCTGATGAGGTCGGTGGCGCAGCGGTCGCGGGCGATCGACAGCAGTCGCCGGCCGGTCGGGGTGAGTACCCGGTCCAGGTTGATCGTCCGGTCCTCGACGGACAGCCCGATCATCGCCAGCAGGACATAGGCGACCCCGTCGGCATTGTGCTGCAAGGTGGCGAGGGACGCCGGCAGGTCGGCCAGGGGGGCGGTTGCGACGACTCCCCGGATCCGTAGCTCGGGTGCGTAGGCGGCGGCAATCGCTCCGGCGGCCAACACCGCCTGGCCGCCCTGCGAATAGCCCCAGAGGACGACGTCGCGACCGGCACCGGTCGCCTTGAGGGCGGCGGCGGCGCGCGCCGCGTCAAGCACGGCCCTGCCCTCCGGCTCGGCAACATAGATCGCGTGTTCGCCGGGACTCCCCAGCCCCGGATAATCTGTGAGGGCCACGACATAACCGGCCCGGACGAGCGGAAAAGTCGAGGCGGCGGCGATCAGCGCGGGTCGTGCCGCCGACGGTGCACAGGCATCCTTGAGGCCCGTGGTGCCATGCCCGAACGCGACGATTCTTCGGCCGCCCGGCGGAACCGGAACGTTCTCCTCCGGGGCCAGGATTATCCCGGACACCGGAATGTCGACGCCCGACGTCGCGTGGGATCGGTACATCNCCCGCCACGCCCGGATGCCGGTCGGGGCCGGCGCGACCACCTGACTGGACAGAATTTCCCCGCGGGTTCCCGGTGGTAACGATGCACCTCGCTCATCGGGTCCGCCGGCACTGATTGCGGGGGATGATCCGTCGTTGCCATCCCGCTTTCCGCAGGCCGCAAGGGGCAGCAGTCCGAGCAGGAGCCCGAGCAGAAGCAGGACCATGAGCAGCGGGGTACGGACCGGGTGGGAAGGGCATCGGTGCGCCCCGACAGGGGTGGCCCCCGCAGCCGGTCGCGTCGGTCTCCCTGACCGCGCTGACCGCGCTGACCGCATCGGCCGGGAGCGCGGGGTCCGTGGCGTTAACGCATCCGGCCAGGCCGGCGGATCACTCGGATCACTCGGATCACTCGGGACAACAGGCCGCTGATCCTGGCTTGGCCGCCGATAACGCACGAATTAAGCCTAATGAGGCACATCCGGCCATCGACGTCGGCGGTCCACCTGGGCCGGCCAGATCTTGACTGGCGGCGGATCGCTGCACTGGACAATTTGGGAACTCATGATCGGAAACTCATGATCGGGCACCTATGGTGGGGAACCTATGAGGGACGTACCGGGCGCACCCGGGCATGCCGCAACCTGCCGGGACGCGCCCGGGACGCCGGGGAGCCACTCTTGCGGGTGCCCGGTGGGAGACGGGAGAGCGCTCGATACCCTTACGGTGTCCTCGGGCGGGTGCGGTGGCGGTCCCTCGACGGTTGCCGCGGTCTCACGGACGTGTCCAACCCGTCGTCAAAGCCTGTCGGAGGCCCGCGATAGTGAATGCATTCGCGTCGAACACCCTCGCTCTCGGCCCTGGCGTCCTCAGCGCGGACAGCTTGGCCAAAGCGGGCCTGGCTGTCGTTCTGCTGATCGTCTTCGCGGAGTCCGGCCTACTGGTCGGGTTCTTCCTCCCGGGTGACTCCGTGCTGTTCACCGTGGGTATGCTGATCGCCCGCGACGAGCTTTCCACCCCGCTGCCGGTGGCGGCTGTCCTGATCGGGCTCGCCGNGGTGACTGGCGACCAGGTCGGCTACCTAATTGGTCGAAGAGTCGGTCCGGCGTTGTTCCGACGCCCCGACTCGCGGCTGTTCAAACAGGAGTACGTCGAGCAGGCACACGAGTTCTTCGAGAAGTACGGGCCGCGGTCCATCATCCTGGCGCGGTTTGTTCCCGTGGTCCGCNCCTTCACTCCGGTTATCGCCGGCGTGAGCCGGATGAACTACCGCCTCTTCATCACCTACAACATCGTGGGCGGGGTGGTCTGGGGTTGCGGCATCACGGTTCTGGGTTTCTACCTCGGCAAGATAGACTTTGTACGGAACAACATTGAGCCGATGTTGATTCTGATTGTCGTCGTCTCGGTGCTTCCCATTGCTTTCGAATTTCTCCGGGCCCGCCGTAGGAAGCGGGCCGGGAACGGTGCCGTGCGGGAGGGCTCCGCTGGATTCGGCGGGAGNGCCCCGGTCGCCGACGAGGCTGAGACCTTCGCGGTACGGCCACGCCGCGGCGGCGGGCGTCACTCGGTCGCCCATCAACGTCAGACGCCGGGACTGACCGAGGCTGATCGAGAAGACCGAGGCTGATCGAGAAGACCGAGGCTGATCGAGAAGACCGAGGCCGATCGGGATACCCCGATGGTCATCGCGGCCGCGCGAACGGTTACCTGCGATGCGGGCCAAGTCGCGAGGACAGGTCCCGGCGGGCTCCGCACCGATACGGGGGGAGTCGGCGAGACGCCCGCCGGGACCCGTCAACCGTATCGGGTCAACGGGTCATTGTCGCCTCTCCTCGTCACCCAAAGGTGGGAACAGTCGCTGGTCGCACACCGAAAGCATCGTTTGTATGACGATCGTCTCACTATTGATGGGTGGTGCCGTGGCCTTGGGGACCATCGAGCGATCGCGGCAATCGAGCTGGTCACGGTCGGTGCAGTCTGCTGGTCACCGTCACCGCAGCCGGGTGACCGCAGCCGGTCGCGTCCGGACTCACAAGGCGTCCGGACTCACAAGGCGTCCGGCCCGCGTTCCCCCGTGCGGACGCGGGCGATGGCGTCGACGGGAAGGACCCAGATCTTGCCGGCTCCGCTGGCCGCCGATCCGCCCGATCTCCGGATCACCTCGATGACGTCCTCGACGTCGCAGTCCGCGACGACGCACTCGACCCGCACGGCGCTCACCGACTCATCGTGGAAGGTCTGCCCGCGATACGTCTGGGTACGCCACAGTTCGATGCCGAATCCGGTCACCTGGCTGACCGTCATACCCTGAATACCGAAGGTCTCAAGGGCGGTGCGTACGTCATCGATGCGATGTGGACGCAGGATGGCGGTGACCAGTCTCACCGGGACCTCACCAGGTTGTCTGGAACCGCATGCCGACGGCCCGGCGCACCTTCGGGATGAGGTTTCATCGCGGAGAAGCGTAGAGCCGGCAAGCGACGGTTCCGTCTCGGGAATGTCATCGAATGGCGTAACGGAAGGAATGGTAGATGTCCCTGCTCGACCGCGGTACACCCCCCGACCCGTTCGACGTGCTGCCCGCCAAACCGCTGTTCACCGTGACCAGTACGGACCTCGTCGACGGTGGAGTCGTTCCGTCCGATCAGGTGCACACCAGCGCCGGGGGCGCCGACATCTCCCCACAGCTGGCCTGGTCCGGTCAGCCCGCCGAGACCAGGAGCTTCGTCGTCACCTGCTACGACCCGGACGCGCCCACCGGCAGCGGATTCTGGCACTGGGTCCTGGTGGACATCCCCGCGGCGGCGACCGAACTTCCCCGCGGCGCGGGCAGCGGCGACTTCACCGGCCTGCCCGCCGGCGCGTATCACGTGCGCAGCGACTGGGGCTCCAAGGCGTATGGCGGGGCCGCGCCGCCGCAGGGCGACGTACCGCACCGGTACATCTTCACCGTCCACGCGGTCGACGTGCCGAAACTAGAGATCAACGACGAGGTCTCACCGGCCGTCGTCGGCTTCAACCTCACCTTCCACACTCTCGCCCGGGCCGTGCTGCGGGTGACCTTCCAACGCTGACGGGGCCGCCCTGCCGGCGCGGCGAGATCCCCGGGGATCGTCAGCCGGTGGAGCTGGGACTGGGCTCCACAGGCGGGTAACCGAACCCNCCCNTGAGGNCGGCGGCCCGTGGGNCGGCCGGGCCGCCGGCGAGCTCCCNGCCGGCGAGCTCCCGGTCGCCGAGGAGTTCGTCGGCCATCCGGCGCAGCCGGCCGGGACCGAGATCCGGCGGGTCCAGCTCGGCCGGATCCAGATCGTCGGGGGNCAGGTTAGTGTCGTCGACCTCGCCGTGCATCTTCGAGCCGTTGAGCACCACGGGGATCTCCAGGTCGCCGACGACGTGCTCGACGTAGAAGGCGCGGGCGCCGATCAGCCACAGGGCGTAGCCCGGGTCGAGCCTGGGGAGCAGGTCGGCGGCGACGTCGGTGAGCCCGAGCGCGGCCTGCGTGTCGGCGATCTGATCGGACGCCTGCTTGTAGAGGATCCGGATCGCGGTTTCGGCGAGCAGGCCTTTGGCGATCTCCACCGAGTCCGGCGAGGCGGACAGCAGGTCGGAGATGCGGTGGGCGACGATCGCGTTCGCGCATCCCCACTGTCGGGCGAGCTTCTGCTGGGCGGACAGCCGGCGGACGAGGCCGGCGAACCGCATCAGCCGCCAGCACTCGTCGTAGACGACGTAGCGCTGCACGCCGTCCTGGCGCATGAGTGCCGCTTCCATCCACGCCTGCGCGCAGGTCATGATCAGGGCGATCATCTCATCGCTGCCCTGGACCCGCTCCAGGTTCAGCACGGCGATCGGACGGTCGAAGTCCAGGGGAGAGGTGGTCGGCCCGTCGAACAGACCGCCCAGCGCGCCGTGTGTGAGCCGGCGCAGGGTCAGCGTGGCATCCCGGGAGGCGTCGCGCAGCTCGGTCGCGGTCATCGGGAGGTTGACACAGTCCTCCTCGGTTGGATCCGTCATCGCCTCCAGCACGTGCGGCAGGATCGGGGTTGCCCACCGGTCCGGGGACGCCCCGGTGATCTGCCGGGTCACGACGTCGAGAGCCAGGTCGACCGCGGTGTGCTCGGCCGGGGTGAGCGGCACCCCCTTCGCCGTCTCGATCAGGGACGACAGCAGCGCCGAACGAGCCCGCTTCACCTCACGGGCCCAGTCCTCGTCGGCGATGCCCATCGGACGGGGTGGGGCGTCGAGCGGGTTCAGCCGGGTGGCCATGCCGGGCCCGATGTAGGTGGGCTCACAGCCGAGGCGCCGAGCCAGCCGCGTGTACTCGCCCTTCGGGTCACAGGGTACGGCGGCCTGGTAGCCGAACGCCGCCCCTCGCGAGATCAGCGTCTTCAGCAGCGCCGACTTGCGGGAGCCGACCGCGCCGAACACGGCGAAGTTCGGATTCTCGATGACCTGCTGGCGGTACAGCTCGAAGACGTCGAAGTCGAACGAGTTCCCGGACCAGACGTGCCGACCGATGTACATGCCGGGCGCGGCCAGGCCGGAGTCGACGACGAACGGGTAGATGCCGGCGATCTGCGCCGTCGTCTCCATGTGCGCGGGAAGCCGCAGCTTGTGGAACGTTCGCCCGCCGAACGGCCCGAACAGCCGTGGCGGCTGTGCGCCCCGGCGCAGGGCTATCTGGGCCCGGCGCATCGCAGCCTTCTCGGTGGCCGCCGCGGCCCGTTCCGCGCGCCGGCTGCGCCGGGGGGGCTCCGCGGATAGGCGTCCCTCGCGCCGCCGCCGCGGACCGCCGCCGAGGTCCACATAGCCCTCGGCATCGCGTCCCGGGTCGTGGGAGGTGGCCTCGTAGTCCGCCGCCTCGTAGCCGTCGGGGTCGTAACCGGTCTCGTCGTAGCTGGGCGGGTCGTCGAAGTCGCTGTCGTCGAAGTCGCTGTCGTCGAAGTCGCCATCGCCGAAGTCGCCGTCGTCGAAGTCGCCATCGCCGAAGTCGCTGTCGCCGAAGTCGCCGTCGGGGCCCTCGTCGTCGGGGCCGCCGGGGCTGCTGTCGGCGCGCTCGGGGTGACCGGCCACGGCTTCACCGGCTGGATAGCCGGCCGGCACGTAACCGCCCACCGCATGGCCGTTGCCCGCATGGCCGTTGCCCGCATAGCCGTTACTCAGCTGGCCATTGCCTGGCTGGCCATGGCTCGTGTTGCTGTTACCCGGATAGTTGTTACCCGGATAGCCGCCGGTCGGGTAGCCGGTCGGGACCGGGTACCCGCGCGCCGAGGCGTCGTCGTGTGCTGAGCTCACGAAACCCCCACCGCCAACGGTAGCGCTCCGACGCTGAAGCCCTGATCCTGCTCGCCGACGAGACGCACCATCTCCAACCGGCTGCGTGAGGCCAGCGTTTCGGCCTCACCGCAGGCGTCGGCGAGCCCGTCGAGGTCGTCGGCGGAGACCGTGACGAAGCCGTGGAAGCGGAAGGCGCCGAATCCGGCGATCAGCTCCTGCTCGCGGCGTTCGACCTCGTCGGCCTCGGCCACGTCGCGCTGGGTGGTGACCTTCCCGACCTTGTCCCGCATCTGCTGTTCACCGAGGTGCGCCATCCGCCGTCGGTTCACCGCCTTCTCCGCCTTCCGGCCGGGCAGCGGCTCGACCATCAGTGAAACCGTCCGCCGACAGGTCGTCTCCATCAGCAGCGGAGCGAGGAACGCGGCGGGGGAGGGCACACGCGGCCAGCCATTGATCCAGTACGTCGTGTGGAAGCCAGAGTCGGTGCGGTAGTGGTCCCAGGCGGTGACGGCCCGGACCGGGCCGGCGACCGCCGGGTCGATGCCGGACGCCAACCCCTTCAGGCCCCCGGCGAGGTCCGTACTCGCACCACCCCGCGCGTCAATCATCTCGATCGAGTACGGATCGTAGGTGGTGCGGATGACCGCGGCGAGCGCCCGTGGCGGCAGCCATCCGACCGTGTTGATGGACGCACGGGCGAGAGCCGCCTCCATCGTGCGCAGTTCGCCGAGCAGGACGGCGCAGGCCGCCTGGTCACCNCCCCCGGCCCGCTGGATCGCGCGCCGGGCGTCCCTGGTCCGAAGCTGGAACGAGAGGTAGGTCTCGTGTCGCNNCGCCACCGGACCCGCCGCGTCGATGACCTGTTGGTAAGCGTCGGCGGCCCAGGAGTCGTCGTGATGCCCGCGGACCCGCCAGTGCCGCTGAAGCTGGTCGCCGGAGTCGGGCAACGTGCGTTCCAACCACTGGATGCGCGACAGTTTGCCGCCCCCGGCGGTCAGTCCGGCCAGCAGTTCCCCCCAGGCGTCCACCCTGGCCTGCTGGTCACCGGACTCCAGCAGGGCGAACTNGCTACCCTGCACCTGCAGGACGGCGGTGTAGGTCTGCTGCTTGGCATCCTTTACCACCGCCACGTACCGGCCGCCGCCGACCGGTACGGACAACATCACCAGCGACGACAGCGGCCCCGGGAGGACCGNTCGGCTGAGCTGGTCCTCCCCGGCGCCCAGCCGGAAGAACGCGCCACGGAACACCGTTTCGCCCGTCACCTTCTGCATCGTGAAGCCGAAGAGGATCGGCACCCACTGGTCGAGATTACGATCCTCCACCCGGACGAACGCAACAAACAGGAGCGTTACTCCCACCAGTACCCAGAGTGGGATGAACNGGAGCGGAGAGCGAAGTGCCCCGAGCACACACAGCATCACGCCGATCATCAGGCCGAGCTGCGGCCAGCGCATGCCCAGCATGACTCCGCCGCGTTCCAGCGGTCCGAAGCGGTAACTGCGTTCCGCGATCATCGACTACCTCGCTACCTCGCTNCCTCGCCACTCAACTACTCACGTGCCGCCGGTGCGGGACGGCGGCNCCGCCGCCGTCATCTTCGGAGGCCGGGACGCCGGCGGGGGCACGGGTACCCGCCTCGTGGCCTGACCGGTCCCGCGTGCCCCGCCCGTGACGGAACCCGGGCGCATCGTCCTCGTGGCGCCGACCGGCCTGGAATTGCTGCCGACCGTGACCGTCGCCCTGGTGGGGGTGGCGGCTCTTGCCGGTTGCCGGGTACTGCCNCCGCCGGCCCGGGGCCGGCCGGCCGTCGAGCCGCGCACCGCGGCCGTGGCGGCACCCGTCCGGGATGACGTGCCCGCCGGAGCGCCGAGGCCGCTGCCACGACCGGTCCGTAGCCCGGCTGGCCGGGGCAGCGCGGGCTCGCTGCCGACGCCACCGACGCCACCGGCGTCGCCGAGCATGCCGCGGTTGCGGGTCTGCAGCCGTGCGCCGATTCCGCGGAAAGTCTCCCGCGACGTCGATCCCAGCAACGCACCCGCCCCTTGGCCGAACGACGCCGCACTGCGCCGACCTGCCGAACCGACGGCGCGCATCAGGTGGATGTCGGCGAATCCCATCAGATGCAGCAGGACGANGGGAGCNAACNCCGCCGCAATCATCACCACGGCCCCGCCGAGGATCGTCAGTGTCTGATCGACTGTGGAGCCGCTCGAGTCGCTTGCCACACCGGCACCGAGTGTGAAAATCGCGTAAATAACCGGCTTCGCGAAAATCAGCGCCAAGAGGATCTCGGTCGCCCGCTTGATCCAGGCGCTCGTGGACATCGTCGGCTGCCCGGCCAGATACACCGGGATGAACACCGCCATCACGATGATCGCGACCTTGCGGATGTACAGCACCACGAAGAGCGCAAACGAGAACAACGCCACCAGCAGCGACAGCACGATGTCGAGTGCGAAGTTCCCCTGCTCCGGTAGGGCCCGCAGTTGGGTTACCAGGGCCGAGCCGAGTGGCTTCCCGTCACCGAAGGCGTCGGCGATCCCATCCGAGGCGGTGAGCACCATCTGTAGCAGGGTGAGTGCGACGAACGAGCCGAGGATCGCGGTGCCGGTGGAGGCGAGCGCGCGTGCGAAGATGTGAGGATCACCGCGCACGGCGCCCATGATGCAGGCGCAGATGAACAGGCCGGTGACGATCAGGACCGCCACCCCAAACGCGATGTTGTAGTTCTGGACGACGTAGTCGGCATTCAGGTTGATGGTCGTCTTCTGCGCCGCGAAGCTGAATACGGAGCTGGACAGGTCCGCCGCCATGCCGCAGAAGGCCTTGCCTGTCGAGTTGAAGTACGCATCCGCACTCCCCGCTATCGCATCCTTGATGGGGTTGAGCGGGTTGAGTGAACTAAGCGATACAGCCAGAACTTCCTTATCTTCGGTCACGTTCCAGCTCCGACCAATAGAAATTCTTTGAAATTTTCAGCTGCGCGTTCGGTGATGGCGGGTTCTGAAGGGCCGTCTTTTTCGTCTTTAAGTTTCCAGTCTCCCGAACTCCATACGACCTGACAATAGTCGGTTCCCCAACCCTGCCGTGGGGCGAGATTCGGGTTTTGATTTCCGTAGATGCCGAATGCGACGGCTCCCCAGAGGGTGACATCGGCCTTATTCTCATCGTAGGAGCGAACCGCATATCCGGCGATGCGTCCAATTAGAGTGAAGTTGGGAGATTGAATGGATGAAGCGCCGTATGCTTTTGCGCTTTCCATGTCATTCGAAATGATCATTTCGGAAAGCCGCTTCGCCGATTCGGGTGTCGCGGAAATCGAATTGAACATGCTTCTTATGCGGGAAGGTTCACGATTTCGGAGATTTCCAGTAATAGCATCGTAGTTGGCGCAGGCGCTGACGGCGCCGGCTTCGGTGTGGGGGTAGCCGACCGGGATACCGAACTCGTTGATCCGGGTGGGGACACCGGGGACTGAGGTGGTGGCGGCGGTGTTGGCCGGTTGGCTGGACGGTTTCGGCGAGGGGACCAGCGTCGGCGTCACTCCGGGCGGGGTAGCGCTCGGAGAGGTCTGCGGCGCGACGGACGCGGTATCCGGGCCATTCGAACCATTGTCTGGGACCACGTAACGGCCGATGACCAATCCGCCGATCACACTCACCGTGCCAGTGGTCACGATGATGATGATCAGGCGTCTGGCCGCCCACTCCACAAGGCTTACCAACGCCCACTCCCCTCACAAGACGGCACGGTCATCATCGCAATGTCCGCCCGCTGGTATCCGGGGAACAGGTCAGAAGAGCGTTGACGATGGGTCATGGACCACGCCGGGGTCAACGGCAACGGTGAGCTCTACGGCGGGTTGACGCTGGCCAGCCGGGTTAGGGTCGGGTGCGGTGGCCGTTGCACCGGTGGCAAGGAAGAAGTTGACGAAGGCTGCCGCGGCACCGACGAGGAATGCGAGACCGAAGCCTGCGATCACACCGCTCTTGCCGACCATCGACGCGCGTTCGAGGCCCATCCGTTCGCCGAGTGCCCATGCGATACCGCCCAGTAGCACAGCGGCGACCGCAGCGATCACCGCATAGGCCGCCAGGCCGTTGACCAGGTCTTTCAGAGCATTGATGCCAGGCGCCTTGGAGTCATCCGGTTTGACCTGTACCTCAGCGAGGACAACGGTCGCCTTGACGGCGGCGGCGTCCAGGATCATCTCGGTTCCTTTCCCACAGGCGGGGGGNCGCCCNGCCG
>NZ_JPGU01000040.1:7365-25612 GCF_000732115.1 Frankia sp. CeD | reverse complement strand
GNCNNTCCTTGTGGGTGCCGTTGGTGACCGTAGGTCGCCAAATGATACGCCCTGCGCCGCAGGGTGATCCTCGGTAGTCGCTCGTGGGCCGCCGGAAGCGCCAGAATCTGCACGGGTGGTGACCGCTTCCACGGCGCCGCCGGCCGCAGCCCCCGGCTGATCGACAGCGCCCGCAGCAGCCGTGACCTCGGCTTTCGCGAGAGTGAACAGGGCTTCCACGGCGGCCGCGGCCAGCTGGAGGTAGGCGCGGCGAGTACGTCGGCGTAGTCGAGGAATCCGCACCGGAGTATGCCTGCTGGGGTCGAGCCGGGCGTCGTACGGGATTCGGATCAGCGTGTCGACCTGGCGCCCGAGCCGGGCCGCCGCCGCGCGGGTCCGGGGCGAGGGACGGCCCCGGCGCGGCGCAATCATGGCTGCCACGATCATCGGCCCGCCGTGTCTGGCTGAGCCACCACCCGCCGCGTCCCGCAACGTACGCAGTCCGGTGAGTGTCGCCTCCAGATCGGCGGCGGTCGCGAGTGTGACGAGGATGATGAGGTCCGCGGCCTGGAGCGCCGCAGGCGTCAGCGGTGCCTTGGCCGGCGCGTCGACCAGCACCAGCGGATAGGAATGCGCGAGCAGGCCGAGCACGGACCGCAGTCCGGTCGGGGCGACGGTGTCGTCCGCGGGGACGACGGCGGCCGCCTCGTCGCCGGAACCGCCGCCGCCGTGCCGGTCGGATCCTCCGCCAACACCGCGTCGCACGGGAAGCACGTCGAGGTCCCTGGTGCTGCCTGCGGGACGACCGCTGATCATCAGAGGTAGATCGGTCACCGTACTGTCGGAGGCTTGCCGGCGGGCGACGTCGGCGACCGTCGTCGTTCCGGCCGCGCCGACCCGGATCGCGAGCGGATCACCGCGTGGTTCGTCCTCGTCCTCGGTGCCGGCGCCCACAGGCGACGATGGCGCCCCCCCGGGAGACTCCCCCGGCCAGAGATCGACCGCGAGGACCGGCTGCGCCCGCACCCCGGCGAGGGTCAGCCCGACGACCCCGGCAAGGGTGGTGGTCCCGGAGTAGGGGAACAGCGAGGTCACCGCGATCCGCCACGAACCGGGCAACGGGATACGGGCCCGGTCGCGCAGAGAGAGCCGTACCGGGATCTCTTCCCATGGCTCGAGATCGCGCACGCCGGCCCACGGCTCCTGCCACGGCCACAGCCGACCGTCCGACGACGGCCGGCGACGCGAGACGGTCTGGCCGCCTGCCGCCGCGGCCTCGGGGGTGGATCGAGACGCCGGATCCGGCTGCGGTTGCGCGGGGGGGAGCACTGGAGCCGTCGGCTGCTTCGTGTCCGCGGCTGGCGCGGCCGGCGCGGCTGGCGCGGCCGGCGTGTAGCGGGCGACCGGCGGTGTGACCGGCACCGCGCAGACGTGGCCCGGGACGGACGATTCGGAGGGGACCGGATCGTCCGTGGGAGGGGCCTGCGCATCCCCGGGGCCGGTTACCTCGATCGGGCCGGCCGCGGCTGGCCGGCTGGCCGCGGCGGATGGAACGGTTGCCGTCGGCGGATCGGTCGGGCCGCTGATCGGCGCCGCATCCGTCGGCGCGGCCGGTGTCGGCCGCGGAGGCTGCGGATGGCGGGGCGCGGAGGCGCGCGGCGGCCGGACGCGTGGCCCGTTCGGGGCAGGCAATGGCCCGTTCGGGGCAGGCAATGGCCCGTTCGGGTGTGGTGGTACCGCAGTTGGGTCGCCACCGGCACCAGGACTCGCGGCCGGGCTGACGCCTCGGCCTGACGCGCTGCCACCCGGCGCGCTGCCACCCGAGGCGGTGTCCGCCTTCCGCGAGGATTCCACCGCGCCCGGGGGGATCGGGGTCGAACCGCGGGGATCTGCCGGCCGGGTTGGACGGCGGGAGGGATCAGCCTGGTTACGGGGCGGAATCGCCGACGGGCGGCCGGCGCGCCGGGCAGCGGCGCCGCGGGTGCGCCGGGAGCTGGTGTCCGCGCCCGTGGTCGCCCGGCCCGGCCCGGCGCCGGGTGCCTCGGTCCTGGCGCCCGGCACCGATGGCGGTGTGTCGTCGGACGTGTTTGTACGGTCCGCACCCGAACGGGCCGCCGATGTCGCATCATCGAGGTGGAATGCCTCGCTCTGCCACGCTTCGTCGAGTGGCTGCGGCGAGCCCGTCCCGCCCCGCCGTCGATGCCGTCGGCGCCCGGATCGTGAATGGGGAGGTGACTCTACGTCTTCGGTGCCTGCTGCTTCGTCCCGTACGTACTGATCGTCTCGTATGTACTGATCGTTCCGGATGGGCGGACCGTCGGGAGGGGAGACCGACGAGGGGATGCGGGCACCAATGAGCGAAACGGGCCGCGCGTCGCCTTCCTCACCGTACGGTGCCTGTGGCACATCGCTCACGCGCCGTCGACCTCCCGGCCTTCTAAGGTTAGCTAGTGCCAGTTAAGGTTACTTACTGTTATCTGCGCTCGGCTGCGGTCGGATCGATGTAACACGAGTCATTCGAGTATGACAAGCTCTGGTCGAAGCTACCCATCATGGGTGGGTCGGTGTACCTTCCGGAACCGGAGATGTGCCGTCCGGATTGAGGGGACGAACCGGCGGACGGTTTGGCGGACGGTTGGCTGTGATCCGCGACGTGGCGGGCTGGGGGCGGCCTGGACGACACGGCACCGTGCGTGCGGCAGATGGGAAAGGAGCGTCGGTGGCGCAGGACGGCTTCTCGATGGCGACGCCTCGGCCATCCCAGCGCTCCGGCGCACCGCAGGGGGTGACGCCCGCGAAATCCCCGGTCGGCTCGGCCCCGGCCCGGTCTGCTCCGGCGGCATCCGGCCGGGTCCGCACGGCCTCGGCCCGCTCGACCGGCATGTCACCGACCGTCGCATCCCGCGGCACACCGGCGCCCGCCGCCGCGGCGCCTCCGCTCGCGCCCCCTCCGCTCGCGCCGACGTCGGCCGGTGGCGTGCCGTCCCGACCCTCCGACGACGACGAAGTGCTCACCGTTGACGAACTGGTCGCCTGGTTGCGGTTGTCGGAGAGCACCGTCCTCAAGCTGCTTTCGGAACGGGCCATCCCGGCTCGCAAGGTCGGTCACCAGTGGCGGGTGCGTCGGGGGCGGGTGCGGGACTGGCTGGACGGTCGGGAATGAGCGCTCTCACCCCGGTGCCGCCTCGCTCCGGCCGGCCGCGGTGAAGCCCCGCCCCTGGCTGGCCGTCGGGCTGCTGCTCACCGTGGTCACCGTGGCCGGATGCGGCGTGTCGGGTAGTACTGCCGATCCGTCTCCCGCCCCGTCCGCCACCACGGGGCCACCGCCCGGGGCGAGTCAGGCGCCGGGTCCGCCGCTGGCCACCGCGTCCGCGCCACCAACCGGCGAGGTGGACCGGAAGGACCCGTCGGCGGTAGCCGCCGACTGCTTCACACGCTGGCAGTCCTTCGACGCCCGGACGGACCCCGGCCCGGCAGCCGGTGTCGAGCGGGCCCGCGACTGCCTCACCGAGGACTTCGCGGCCAGCCTGGGCGCCGGGGGCGCGGGCGCCGGGGGGTCCGGAACCGCTGCCGGTGGGGACGGTCAGGCGTGGCAGGAGGTGCGCGCCGCGGGCACCCACTCGCGGGTGACCGTGCTGGCGACCACGCCCCTGGGCGGGATCGACACGACGGCCACCGGTCGGGTGGTGCTTCAGCTGAACGTGCGCCGCGAGACGGCGGCGGGCGGCGCCGCCCCGGTGGTGACGCTGTCCACCCCCGCGCTCACCCTCCTGCGCCAGACCGACGGGACGTGGCGGGTCGCCGGTGCGGATCTGTCGAGCGTCGCCGGTGACGCACCGGGCCGGTGAGGCGTGATGGCCCGCGGCTTCACCCGTAAGCGTTCCCGCTGGCTGGTCTGGACGGGGGCGGGCATGGCCCTCGCCGTCGGCGGCATCGTCATGCTGGTCGCCGTCCTCATTCTGATCATCACCGGTCCCTTCATCCAGGATCAGGGCGGGGGTAACCGGACCATCAGGAACTCCGACGGCATCCCGGCCGAGTACCTGCAGACAATCATTGATGCGGCGAACGCGGCCGGGTGCGCCGAGGTGACTCCCGCCCTGCTGGCCGCCCAGTTACATCAGGAGTCGGGTTTCAACCCGCGGGCCAGGTCACCCGTGGGCGCGATGGGGATCGCCCAGTTCATGCCCGGGACGTGGGCGTCCCACGGGCAGGGCGACGTGTGGAACCCGGCCGACGCGATCCCCGCGGCGGCCCGGTACGACTGCGCGGTGGCGGCCTCGGTCGCCTCCGTGTCCGGCGCGGCCCAGGAGAAGATGCTGGCCGCGTACAACGCGGGAGCGGGCGCGGTGCTCGCCTTCGCCGGCATTCCGCCGTACACCGAGACGCGTAACTACGTCCGCACGATCCTCGCGCAGGCGCAGGTGTACGGTGACGCCTTGGAGCTCGGCGTCGACATCCCCGCTGGTTCGGTCGCCCCGATGGTCGCCTTCATGCGGTCGCAGATCGGCAAGCCCTACGTCTGGGGTGCGACCGGTCCCGACGCCTGGGACTGCTCGTCGCTGGTCCGGGAGGCGTATCGCCGCATCGGCATCGAGCTCCCCCGCGTGACGACCGACCAGCTGCGGTTCGGCCCGCAGGTCGCGGGCGTCGATCCGCAGCCGGGGGACCTACTGTTCACCCCGGGCACCGACGGCACCGCCGAGGCGCCGGGTCATGTCGGGATGTACATCGGCGACGGCCGGGTCATCGCGGCCAAGGGAGCGCGGTGGGGGGTCGTCGAATCCGACATCTCGGACTGGAGTGGGACCGTGGCCGTGACCAGGCCGCTGGCCAGGCAGCGTTCCTGATCCGGATTTCCTGCTCCGGACACTCCGGGTGTGCCGTTGCTCCGCTCAGGTAGCCGCCTGGGACACGAAGGTGGACAGCCCGTCGGCCACGCCACCGAGCGCACCGACGGCGCTGTGCACCACATCGGCGGCGTTACCCGGTGCTGTCACCGCGAAGAACAGGGCGAACAGCCCGACGCCATACGGCCAGAAGATTTTTTTCATCGAGGACCTCACAGAAAACCCAGTCGACACGGCCAGACGGACACCAACGTCGGTGCGTTACCGACAGCATGTGTGTACTCACCTTGAGTAGTCACCGCAAGATGAATCGCCGGAGCGATGAGTGAACTGCGCGGTGGCGGGGCCGGGGGACAGCGGATGGACAGGGATCTGACCATAGGTGGGCAGTAGGCAACGGATGGGTGAACGGATCTAATAGTGCATGCCACCCCGGGTCGGTTGACTTCGATTCCCGGCGCGGGGTGGCTGTCCGGGGCAATGGCCGGGGCCCGGCCGGGGAAGCTCCCGCCGGAGCCGCTCAGGACCGTCAGGACGGCGCGATGCTCTGCGCGAAGCGAAACAGGTTGTCCGGGTCGTAGGCGCGCTTGACTTGGCGCAACCGCGGAAGGTTCGCCCCGTAGTACGCATCGGCCCAGGTGGTGAGGTCCGGGTCGATGTAGTTCTGGTACGCCGACGACGACATGAACGGCGCCGTCGCCGCCACCGTGGATCGCAACCAGCTCTGGTTAGCCTCCTTGTCCGCAGGGGATGCGTCGACGGAGTAGCCGGCGACGAACTGGGCGCTGGCGAGCGTGTTGCGGTGCACGAACGCCGTGTCACCCGGGCCGACCCGGTTGATCGCGCCGCCCCAGGAATCCAGGATCACGCCACCCGGACCGGCCCCGGGTGTGCGCTGGCGTCGCTCGAGCGCGGCGAGCATCGTCTCGATCCCGCCGGCAGGCATCGGTTCGGTGAGGAATGCCGAGGCAGCCCGTTGGGCCACCCGTGGCAGGGTGCCTCCGGGCGTCCGGTCGCGCAGGTGGCACGCGTCGACGCTTTTGCCCGCGCAGCCCGCCTCAAGCAACATCGTCTCGAGATGGCCACGCTGGGCGACGAAGGTGCTCGAGGGCCTCCGGCCGACGGCGGCGACGAGGTCGGCGAGTCGATCCCGCAGCCACGTGATCCGCGTGTCGTCGGCGCCGCCCGCGAGCACGCCGCTCACCCGCAGGGCTGGGCTGCCGGTGGCCCCGGTCGTCGGCATCGAGGTCACGACGCAGGTCGACCACAGGTCCTCCGGCGCGCCGCCGCTGTCGGCGATCCAGCCCTGCCACGCGGTGAGCACGTCCGCCGCCACGTCCCAGGGCCAGCGGTAGGTGAACAGCGCCAACGGTGTCGCCCGATGGGTGGCGAAGGTGAACGACGTCACGATGCCGACGTTGCCCCCGCCCGCACCGCGTAGCGACCAGAAGAGGTCCGGCTCGGTGTCGGCGTCGGTGCGCACGGTCTCCCCGGAGGCCAGCACGACCTCGGCGGAGACCATCCGATCGCAGGTCAGACCGTAGCGCCGGCTCAACACTCCGATGCCGCCGCCGAGGGCGAGCCCGGCGATGCCGACGGTCGGGCATGATCCGGCTGGCAGCGCCAGCCCGTTCTCGGCGAGTGCGGAGTAGACGTCGATCAGCAGCGCTCCGGCCCCGATCAGCGCGGTGCCGTCGGGCCCCGGCCGGACCGACGCCATCGCAGTCACGTCCACGACCAGCCCGGTCGTCGTTGAGTAACCCCCGTAGCTGTGGCCACCGGCCCGCGCGACGAGATGTATCCCGGTGGAGCGGGCGAAGTCGATGCAGGCCGTGACGTCCCCCGCGGACATGGCACGGACCACCGCCTGCGGACGTACCGCGTCGAAAGCCGGGTCGAACAGCATGCTGGCGACGGCGTAGTCCGGATCGGTCGGTCGCAGCAGCGGACCGGTCAGTCGTTCGTCGAGCGTGCGCCAGTCGATCTCCGTCGGTATTGGGTGGGGGGCGTCCTCCTGCTGACAGGCGCTCATCAGGCCGCCACCGAGCCCGAGCGCGGCGAGCCCGAGCCCGCCGGCTCCGGCTGCGGCGGTCCGTAACACCGATCGTCGGTCAGGCTCGTAATCCACGGTCAGTCCTCACGGCTGCTACGAGTCCGGGGAGTGGACGATGGTCGTCACGAGTCGTCCGACCATCCGTGCCATCGGCGACAGCCTAGGTCACCGGCGACACCCTAGGTCACCGGCGACACCCTAGGTCACCGGCGACACCCTAGGTCACCGGCGACACCCTAGCCCGGTTGGGCGACGGTCGTGATGGTGCCGTTCGGATCGATGCGGCGCACCCGATCGTTGCCGTTGTCCGCGATGTAGAGCGCGCCGCTGCCGTCGACCGCGACCGAGCTCGGGTTCTTGAACTGGGCCGCGGTCGCCGGGCCGCCGTCGCCGCCGGAGCNTTCGCCGCCGGTGCCGGCGATCGTGGTGATCACGCCGTTCGGGTCGACCCGGCGGATCCGGTGGTTGCGGTAGTCAGCGAGGTAGAGCGTCCGGCCGTCCGGGCCGACGGTCAGCGACGGCACGTTCAGCCTGGCCCGGGTGGCCGGGCCGCCGTCACCCGAGAAGCCCCCCTCACCGGTCCCGGCGACGGTGGTGATGATCCCGTCCGGGGTCACCTTCTGAATGGTGTCGCTGGCGAGGTCGGCGAAGTAGAGGGTGCCGTCGTCGGTCATCTGGAGATCGTTCGGGCCGTTGATCTTCGCTGCGGTGGCCGGGCCGCCGTCGCCGGTGTAACCCGCGACTCCGGTGCCCACGTACGTGGTAATGATCCCCTGTGGGCTGATCTTGCGGATCCGGTGGTTTTCGTAGTCGGAGAGGTAGACGCTGCCGTCCGGCCCGGTGGTCACCTTTTCCGCACTGTTGATCTTCGCCGCGGTGGCCGGGCCGCCGTCGCCGCCGTAACCGGCGTCACCGGTGCCGGCGATCGTGGTGATGATCCCGGCTGGGCTAATCTTGCGGATCCGATTGTTCTTCGCGTCCCCGATGTAGATGTTGCCGGCCTTGTCACGGGCGGTCGATCCGGGCCCGTCAAGCTGCGCCGCGGTGGCCGGGCCGCCGTCGCCGCTGATCCCGCCGGCTCCGGTGCCCGCGAGGTCGCTGATCGCCCCGGCGGGGGTGATCTTCTGGATGCGGTCCGTCGCGAGGCTGGAGACGAGTAGCGAGCCGTCGGGATCGACATCGACGCTGTAGGGGCTCAGGCCCTGCACCGACAGCGCCGTTCCCCGGTAGGCGGTTGCGAGGCGTGCCGTGCCGCCGCCGCGGTCACCGCCGCGGCTGCCGCCGCCCGAGTTCGTCACCGCTGCCACGATGCCGACGGTGATGGCGACGATGACGACGAACGCGACCGCTCCGATGATGAGCGGCGTCCGGTTACGGGCGTTCGGACTCGACTGGTGCCCGGCCTGGCGGGTGGCGGCCGGCGGTACCCCCGCCATCCCGTGCACCGGTCCCCCCGGACCGGGCCGGTACGTCTGGCCGCCGGGACCGCCGGGGGCACCCGGTCCGCCTGGGGCATCCGGTCCGCCATAACCGGGGCCGAGCGACCGCGGCGGTGGGGTCGACCGCGGCGGTGGGGTCGACCGCGGCGGTGGGGTGTTGCCCGGCGGGAATCCACCCCAGCCCGGCCCACCCGGTGGTGGATATCTCCCCATCGGATGGCCGGCCGGACTACCGGGTGCTCCGGGGCTACCGGGGAAGCCCGGACTACCGGGTGCTCCGGGGCTACCGGGGAAGCCCGGACTACCGGGTGCTCCGGGGCTAGCGGGGAAGCCCGGTCGACCGGCGGCCGGCGGGCGCGGGGTGGTCGAGGTGGCGAGCGCCGCCTCCCGGATCTCGTCGTCGATCCGCACCTTGACGTCGGACCGGGACAGCCAGGTCGGGCCGAACGCGCGGCTGCTCGCTCGGGCGAGTTCCAGGGCGAAGTCGGCGGCGTCGGCGAAGCGGATGCTCGGATCCTTCGCCAGCGCCCGCAGGATCACCGCGGAGACGGGTGGCGGAACCATGGTGAGCGGTTCCGGCATGATCGTCAGATGGTGGTGGGTCAGCGGTTGCACCGCCATCTGACGGCCGAACAGCGGCCGGTTGGCGATCATCTCGTAGAGCACACCCGCGAGGGCGTAAAGATCGGTGGACGGGAAGAGACGCGTCCCCATGATCTGCTCGGGAGCCATGTAACGCGGCGTTCCCAGGATCGCGCTGGCGGTGGTCTCCGCTCCGTCGAAAATCTTGGCGATGCCGAAGTCGGTCACCTTCAGCAGCCCGTCGCCGGCGAACATGATGTTGTCCGGCTTGATGTCCCGGTGCAGCACTCCGTGGCCGTGCGCCGTGGCGAGGGCGGCCGCGGCCGCGAGCCCGATCGAGCAGGTGGTCTCGGCGGAGACCGGTCCCGAGCTCATCCGCTGTTTGAGCGTGCCGCCGGAGAGCAGCTCCATGACGAGCAAGCAGGTGCCCTCATGCTCCACGTAGTCGTGGATACGCACGATGTGCGGATGATCCAGTTCGGCCAGCACCCGAGCCTCGGACAGGAAGCGGGTACGCAGATCGGGGTCGTCGGAGGTGTCCAGCAGGATCTTGATCGCGACCTTGCGGCCGATGAGCCGGTGCTGGCCGGCCAGCACGAGCCCGTAGCCACCCCGGCCCAAGTCGCCCTCGACGGAGTAACCGGGAAGCGCCGCCTCCACCCGAGATTTATCTATCAACAAGGTCCAGATCCGTCCGCTACCACGCCGGGCATCCGCTGTACCGCCACCCGTGCGCCGAGAACCATCCTGGCCTGCAATGACGCCCTTCGTCGGATTCCTGGTGATTCTACGGCCCTGACCCCCCATTCCCTACCCCCGGCAGGCCGATCCGGCGTGCCGGATCGGCGACACGGGCATGCCGACGGGGCTGACGAGCGCCGCCGCCGCCGCAGTGCGGATGATGGGCACTGCGGCACACGTTGAACCTGCGAGGAAGGGCATCCCACGTCATGTCGACAACCGAGCCCGCTGCCCCGGTGGCTCCGCTGGACATCACCGCGACCGAGGAATGGGCGGCGCTCACCACGCATCTGCGCGAGATCTCCGAGGTGTCCCTGCGGGATCTGTTCGCCGCCGATCCCCGGCGTGGCGAGACGTTCGCCGCCGAAGCGGACGGACTCTATCTTGACTACTCCAAGAACCGGCTGACCGCGCGCACCGTCGAGTTGCTGACCGCGCTGGCCCGGCGCGCCGGGCTGGCGGACCGGATCGAGGCGATGTTCCGGGGCGAGAGAATCAACGTCACCGAGAACCGACCGGTGTTGCACGTGGCGTTGCGCGCCCCGGCCGGAACCCGGATCGAGGTGGATGGCGTCGACGTCGTCCCCGACGTGCATCGGGTGCTCGACGCGATGTCCCAATTCGCCGACCGGGTGCGGTCGGGGGACTGGCTGGGGGCCACCGGTGAGCGGATCCGGACGGTGGTCAACATCGGCATCGGCGGCTCCGACCTGGGACCCGCCATGGCCTACGACGCCCTGCGCGACTATGCCGACCGGTCGATCGAAGTCCGGTTCGTCTCCAACGTCGNCCCCACCGACATCTGGGAGGCCACCGCCGATCTCGATCCGGCCAGCACCCTGTTCATCGTCTCGTCCAAGACGTTCACCACCCTGGAAACGATCTCCAACGCGCGGGCCGCACGGTCCTGGCTCACCGGCCTGCTCGGCGAGGACGCCGTTTCCCGGCACTTCGTCGCGGTCTCCACGAATGCCGAGAAGGTCGCCGAGTTCGGTATCGACACCGTGAACATGTTCGAGTTCTGGGACTGGGTGGGCGGCCGGTACTCGGTGGACTGCGCGATCGGCCTCTCGCTGATGATCGCGATCGGGCCGCCGAACTTCCGGGAGTTCCTCGCCGGTTTCGCCGCTATGGACACGCACTTCCGGACGGCTCCGTTCGAGCGGAACCTTCCGGTTCTGCTCGGTCTGATCGGCCTGTGGTACCGCGACTTCTTCGGTACAGCGACGCACGCGGTGCTGCCCTACAGCCACTACCTGGGCCGATTCCCGGCTTATCTCCAGCAGCTGGACATGGAGAGCAATGGGAAGTCGGTCGATCTCACCGGGCGGCCCGTGTCGACGCCGACCGGACCGATCGTCTGGGGGACTCCCGGCACGAACGGACAGCATGCGTACTACCAGCTCCTGCACCAGGGGACAACGATCGTTCCGGCCGATTTCATCGGCTTCGTCCGGCCGAACCATCCCGGGGTGGGCACGGCGGATGGCGCCGGGGTGGACCAGCACGCCCTGCTGCTGGCCAACTTCCTGGCGCAGACAGAGGCCCTCGCGTTCGGCCGGACAGCCGCGGAGGTGGCCGCCGAGGGTGTCACGCCGGACCTCGTTGCGCATCGGACCTTCCCGGGTAATCGACCCTCGAACACCCTGCTGGCCCAGAAGCTGACTCCGTTCGCCCTCGGTCAGCTGATCGCACTGTACGAGCACAAGGTGTTCACCCAGGGGGTCATCTGGGGGATCAACAGTTTCGACCAGTGGGGCGTGGAGCTCGGCAAGGTGCTGGCCGGTCGGATCATTCCGGAACTCGGGTCCGAGCAGGAACCGGAGCTGGGGCATGACAGCTCGACGAATGCTCTGATCAAGCGTCTGCGGGCCGGCTGACGCCCGCCGGGGATCCAGCCAACCGAGGCATGTTACTCTGCGTAATCGATCGGGGGTGGCCCCGCGCGGTGACGACATCGGGGGGTGGAAGTCATGCGGGTGGATGCTGGAGCCTTGCGGATGTCCGTGCGGCGGACAGGCGAGGACGTGCTCATCGAACTCGCCGGGGAACTCGACACGGCCGGGCGGCTCCGGTTCCGTGAGCAGATCGGCGAGCATCTCGGCCGGGGCGGGGGGACGGTCACGGTGGATGTCGCGGGCCTGCGCTCGATCGACGTCCCGGGGCTCGCAGCTCTGCTCCGCGCCGATCTGCTGCTCCGCCGGGTGCACTCATGTCTGGAGATCCAGGCACCCACGCCGGCGTTCGCCGCGTTGTTGCGGGAGGCCGGTCTCGACGGTCGGCTGCGGGTCGGTGGGGGATCCCGCCGCCGCTGACCGCCCCCTCGACTGTCCGCATCCCGCGGGCTGGGAGACGGCTCAGCCGATGAGCGGTGACGTCCGATCGCCCGATGACGCGGGTGCGCTGGGGGTGGCGGGTGCGCTGGGGGTGGCGGGTGCGCTGAGGGCTGCGGGTGCGCTGAGGGCTGCGGGTGCGCTGAGGGCTGCGGGTGCGCTGAGGGCTGCGGGTGCGCTGAGGGCTGCGGGTGCGCTGGGTGACGGTCGTGCACCGGATGGTCCGGAGTCACCCACCGAGGCGGTGCCGTCCTCGGTGACCAGGGAGAGCAACCCGCGGGAGCCGATCAGACGTTTCTCGATTCCGCCCATCATGAGCATCCCCGCCATTACGAAGAGTGGAAAACCGAGCACCATCAGCAGGACGGGTGGTGTGAGACTCACCGAAAGACCCCCAGGCTGGCTTACGGATCTGATCGGCACCATGGACGCCGTACCGTAGGCGTTACCCTCGGACCTCCGTTGCTCACGTCCCGACAGTCGTCTCACCCGACTCGGGTGTCCACCGGGTTCTCCCCGAGGGGGCCGCCGATTCCGGCCGGGTGGAAGAATGAACCGCAGCTCAGAGGTCTGTTTCGGGATGCGTGTTGTTCCCGGTGTCCGCGGGCTCGTACCCTTCCCCCAACATGTCTGCGCGGCCCGCTCCATTGCCCGCTTATAGCGGCCGTCCGTGGGTTCGTGACGCGGACCTGCTTGCGCGTCTCGACCTGCTCTCCGAGCAGATCGATTTCGCCCTCGCCGAGATAGCCCTGCGGCGGGCCGCCTACCAGCGAGCCTGCGAGGAGGAGGCCGCCTGGCCGTGGGCGCCCGTCGGCGTTGAGGTACTGAGCCGGCCGTCCGTGGCGCAGGCTCTGGCCGGCGAGCTCGCCGCCGTCGAGCGGCTGCGGTTGTGGGCGCAGGAGATGTACTGGTTGCAGGAACAGGCGCGGCTGCGCGGACTGCTGCGCTGAGCGCGCGGGCGCGGACCCCCGCTAGCCAGTTCCTGGCGAGGGGTCTCCCGTCCCTGCTGAGGGGTCTCCCGTCCCTGGTGGGGGGCCTCCGGTTCCCGGCGGGGGACCGTCGAGCGCGTCGAACAGCCGGCGGCCGAGGTTTGCCGCGGCGACGTTGCCCCGGTGCAGATACCGGGTGATGCCAGCCTCCAGGCTCTCGGCGGCGTCGTCCTTGCGGCCGGCCCGGTAGAGAACCTCGGCGCGGGACAGCAGCGCATGTCCCTGGCCGTCGACGTCGTCGGTGCGGCTGGCGAGATCGACGGCGGTGTCGGCGAACCGGAGGGCCTCGGCATCGCGGCCGCGCAGCGCCAGGAGCTTCGCGTGGACCCCGCACCATCCGGCCTGGGCCGGTAGCTGGTCGGCGGCGGCGGCGTCCCGACACCGGGTGACATACTTGCCCGCGTCGTCAACCTTGCCGAGCCGGACGAGAACGTCGGCGAGTGCCGCGGCCCGGTTGGCCAGGAACGCGCGTTCCCCCATCCGGGACAGCTGCCGGCAGCTTCGCCGCAGCTCCCGCTCGGCGACTGCCAGCTCGTCGGCGAGCAGCGCCNCCCGGGCCACGACGANCCCGCCATGAAAGGGGTCGGTCCGCGGGGCGCGCAGGTCGTGAACGATCTCCTCGGTCGCCTTGAGATGGATCCGCGCGCCCTCCAGATCCCCCGACATGGCGGTGAGGACCGCGAGCTGGGCGAGCACGGCCCGACGCAGAGCCCGGTCGTCGCCGGCGGCGTCGAGGGCCTCGTTCGCCCGGGTGATCCCGACGGCGACCGGCCGGGGCCCCCAACTCATGAGCATGGTGAGCTCGCGGCGCAGCGACTGCGCGGCCCGGGGCACGCCGGACTCCTCCGCGTGCCGGACGGCGTTCTCCATCGCCCGCTCGGCCGCGGCGAACTGCCCGGCCGCCAGGTAGGCATTGGCCTGGCTACGGCAGGCGAGCGCCGCGCCGACCTCGTCGCCGGCCTGCACGAAGTTGGTCAGGCACACCGCGGCTTCGGTCAGCGTCCTGGCGACCAGGCCCTCCGGATCGGTGGAGAACAGCACCCGCAGGTACGCGAGCCGGGCGTGGGCCCGCAGGCCCTCCTCCCCGGCGCGCCGGGCCCGCTCGGTCACCTGGCGCAGGATGCGCTCGGCGTCGGAGAGCCGGCCGAACGAGTACAGCGCCCAGCCGAGGTCGATCTCGGCCCGTAGCCGCAGTGGGTCCGTCTCGGGCAGCAGGGTGATGGCCCGCTTGAGCAGCTGGGCCGCGCCGGTCTCGTCGCCCTGGCGCACCCGGTCCGCCGCCTCGATCAGACAGGTCGCCGCGGATCGGCCCAGCTCGATCGTCTCGGTGTCGCGCTGCCCGATCTCCACCCGGTAACGAAACGCCTGCNCCAGATGGTAGCCGACCAGTTCGTCGTGCTCACCGGGGCCACCCTCCAGCCGGGTCTGCAGCCACTGGGCGAACCGCTGGTGCAGATCGGCGCGCTGCCGTTTGGCGGTGGACTGGTAGGCGCAGTCGCGCAGCAGCACGTGCAGGAACCGAAACGCCTCGACGCCGGGCAGGTCGGACCGGTCCGGATGCACCAGTTCCTTGCGGACCAGGCTCAGACAGTGGGCGGCGACCATCGGCTGTTCGCTCGGGTCCGACAGGTCGATGACAGCGTCGAGGTAGAAGCGTTCCCCCACGATGGCGGCGCGTTCAAGGACCCGCCGTTCGGGCGGGTCGAGCCGGTCGAGCCGGGCCGCGAGCAGGGACGAGATGGTCGGCGGCACCGTCACGTTGCGCAGGCTGCCGGTGGCGATCCACCGGCTGCCCTCCCGGCGCAGCAGGCCGTCGTCGACGAGGGCCGCCACCATCTGCTCGACGAACAGTGGGTTGCCGGCCGCGGAGGTAGTGATCCGAGAGACGAGGGCCGGGTCGAGGTCGTCGGAGCCCATCAGGGTGCGGATCAGGCGCTGGCAGCGCGCCTCGGTCAGCGGCGCCAGCAGCATCGAGGTGGCGTTGAGCTTGCCGCCNCCCCAGTCCCGCCGCTCCTCCAGCAGTTCCGGGCGGGCCAGGCACAGCAGCATG
The DNA here is from genome assembly GCF_000732115.1 of Frankia sp. CeD. Taxonomy (NCBI): domain Bacteria; kingdom Bacillati; phylum Actinomycetota; class Actinomycetes; order Frankiales; family Frankiaceae; genus Frankia; species Frankia sp. CeD. The sequence goes on along the minus strand of NZ_JPGU01000040.1, from coordinate 10,596 downwards.
ATGGGGGCGTCGCGGGACCAGTCGGCGATGTTCTCCAGCAGGTCGAGCAGGGTCGGCTCGGCCCAGTGCACGTCGTCNAACCACAGGATCAGCGGGCGTCGGGCCGCCAGCGCCTGGAAGAAGGACCGGACGGCCCAGAAGCTTTCCTGCGGACCGAGTTCCGCGCCGCCCAGCCCCACCAGGGGCGCGAGCGCCTCGACGATCTCCGCCGCCTGGGTGACACCGTCGAGCAGTTCCCGCAGCCGACGCCGCCCGTCCGGGGCGCTCTCGTCAGCGGACAGACCAGTGGCCTGGCGCACCATCTCCATCAGCGGCCAGTAGGCGATGCCCTCGCCGTAGGACAGGCAACGCCCGGTGAGCACGGTCGCCCGGTTCGCCATGGCCGCGCAGAACTCGCCGACCATCCGGGACTTGCCGATGCCCGCCGGGCCCAGCACGGTGAACAGGTGGCAGGTGCGTTCCTCGACCACGGCCTCGAAGGCGTCCTGCAGCCGGCGGCGTTCCCGGTTACGCCCGATGACCGGGGCGGTGAAGCCGTGGGTCGGGGCCCGGCTGCCGGGACCCGCGGTCGGGTCTACCAGCCCGATCAACCGGTGCACCCGCAGCGGGTCGCGCTTGCCCTGGACGACCAGGGGGCCGAGCGGGCTTACCGTGACGCTGTGCCGGATGAAGCGGTAGGTGGTGTCCCCGATGAGGATCTCGTCGGGGGGAGCGGCGTGTTCCAGCCGGGAGGCGACGTTCACCGGATCGCCGGTGACGCCACCGCCTGCGACGGTCACCTCGCCGGTGTTGATCCCGATCCGCACCCGCAGTTTCAGGCCCCACTCGCGCTGCAGGTCGGCATTGAGCGCCTCCATCGCCGCCCGGATGTCGAGGGCGGCGCGAACCGCGCGCAGCGCGTCGTCCTCGTGCAGCACGGGAATGCCGAAGACGGCGAAGACGGCGTCGCCGATGAACTTCTCGACCGATCCGCCGTGGGTGTAGATCACTTCACGGACGGTGGTGAAGAACCGCCACATGACCTGCTGCAGCGGTTCGGAGTCGATTCTCTCGCCGATGTCGGTGGACCCGGTGATGTCCACGAACATGATCGTCACGGTCTTCCGGGCGCCGCTCCCCGGGGTGGGAAGGGGGTTCCCACATCCGGAGCAGAAGCGGGCCCGCTCGTGGTTGTCCTCCGCGCATGTCGGGCACGGCACCATGTGCCGGATGGTAGGCCGATCGCGACCCGATGCGGTGGGGGATGCGCGTACCCGACGCGCCTGAGGTGACCCATCCCACGCCGGTGCCACCGCCGGGTCCCGGCCGGGACGGCGCGACCCGGACGGCTCATCCGCCGGCGGCCAGCCTGGCGCGGTCATGACGGCAGCTCCCGCCGCACCGCGAGGAGCGCCGCCACCTGGGCCAACACTCCCCAGCCGACTACTCTCCAGCCGGCCGCGTTCACCTCGACCGCCCCGCAGCCACCGAAGACCAGCACACTGCCGGAACCAGGGGTGACCAGACTCAGCAGGATGCGCAGCGTCGTTGTCTTGCCGGAGCCGTTCGGCCGCAGAAAACCGGTGATGTTCCCTTCCCACACCGTGAAACTCACGTCCCGGACGGCGCGCTGGGACCCGTANCGCTTGGCCAGATGGTCTATTTCAACGACGGCGGTGACGAGAGCCTCCCGGCGGAGGTCCGAGCGGGGCAATATCTACGGTAACCTGTCACCGTTCCAGATCCACCGGCGGCTGTCACCGCTGGCTGGGTCGCGGTCGCCGGCCGGGAGATCGGTACTTCCCGCGGGGGCTCCCCGAACCGCGATCCCCCGAGGAGTTTTCATGGACGCTCTCGCCTGCCTGATGACGCGCCGCACAGCGACCCGGCTCGTCGAACCCGGTCCGACGGTGGAGCAGATTATGATCATGCTTGGCGCCGCCACCACGGCGCCGGATCACAAGATGCTGCGGCCCTGGCGCTTCGTGGTTGTGCGGAGCGATGCCCGCGCCACCCTGGCTGCGGCGATCAAGCGGGCCGCCGAGGCCCTCGGCGGGNTGCCCGAGCCGGTCATCCGCAAGACCGCGGGCAAGGCCACCCGTTCCCCGGCGCTCATCGCCGTCGTCGCATCCCGTGTCGGTTCGAAGGTTCCGGTCGCCGAGCAGGACGCCTCGGCCGCGGCAGCGGCGCAGAACATCTGCCTGGCCGCGCACGCGCTCGGCGTCGCCTCGGCCTGGAAGTCGGTGCCGATGCAGGACAGCGCCGAGGTCCGGGGGGCGTTCGGGCTGACGTCGGACGAGGTGCTGGTCGGCTGGGTGGAGCTCGGGACCCAGGCGGACACCGCGCCGCTGCCGGCGCGGCCCGCCGTTCGGCTGGCCCAGGTCGCGACGGAGATGGAGGTCGACGGGACGCTGGTTCCCGTGGCGGCGGACGATCGGATCTCCCAGTTCGGGCAAGTGACCACGGTGTGAGCGGCAGGTTACCTAAGCTGGAACACAGGTCTTGAGATCGGGCGGCCTGGACCGGGGTATGACTCCGGCTCCCGAGGTGCGACGGGAGGTACGCCGTGTATGGCGGTCTTCGAGGCCGTGGCGGTCTTCGAGGCCGTGGTGGTCTTCGAGGCCGTGGCCGTCTCGGCCTGACCGTGGCCGGAGGGCTGCTGCTCGCGCTGGTCGTCGGATGCTCGGAGCCGGGGTCGAGTGGGTCCGGCGGCTCGGTCGCCCGGCCGGGCTCGGTGGTCACGCCGAGTGCGTCGTCTCAGGACCCGGGCGGCCCGGGCGCGCTCGGGACCTCCGCCGCGGCTGCGACGCCTGACGTCTCACGGGCGCCGGGCCCCTCCGGAACCTCCGCCGCCCCGGACGGTGTCGCGTCACTGCCGGTGCCGACTCCGCGAGCATCCTCCGTCTTCGTCGGAGAGGCCTGTTCCCCCGCCGAGGACACCTCGCCCGCGACCGCCGTCAACGGCCTTGTGCTGTTCTGCGCGCCCGTCGGCGGGACCGGCCCGGCCGGCATCGGTCGATGGTCCACGGAGCCGCCCGCCCCGGCTCCCGTGGTTCGGCCGGATGAGGGCGGGAACTGCGACCCCGAGGACGTCGGGCGCATCGTCCAGGACTCCGCCGGCCGCCCGGTGTCCTGCCTTCGGGACCCGACGGGCACCCTGACCTGGTCCGACATCTCCTGAACTACGTCGCCACGTCGCCACGTCGCCGGGATGATCAGCCGTTGCGGCGGGCCCNGCGGGNGGNGANGGNC